>CAMDFP010000094.1 GCA_945897335.1 Asaia bogorensis
ACCGAGGAGCTGCACGGCATGAACTCGGCGAAGCTCTGGCGCGAGATCCGCGATGCCCGGCCCTTCGCCGGCGACGCCCGCCCGCTCTGGCGGCTCTCCGTCGCGCCGACCCAAGGGCCGGAGGCCATCGCGCGGATCGCCCGGTCGGCCGGGGCCGAGTGGTTCTACGACTGGGGCGGCGGGCTGGTCTGGCTTGCTGTTCCTCCCTCGGTCGACGCCGCGACGATCCGGAACGCGCTCGGCGGCGGACACGCGACATTGGTCCGCGCCGAAGCCGGGCTCCGCGCCGCCGTGCCGGTCTTCCATCCGCAGCCGACGGCGCTGGCGGCGCTGGCGAAGCGGGTGAAGGACAGCTTCGATCCCAAGGGCGTCCTCAACCCGGGCCGCATGGACTGATGCAGACCAACTTCACACTCGCGCAGCTCGCCGATCCCGACCTCCAGGTCGCGGAGAAGATCCTGCGCGCCTGCGTCCATTGCGGCTTCTGCACGGCCACCTGTCCGACCTATGTGCTGCTCGGCGATGAGCTGGATTCGCCCCGTGGGCGCATCTACCTGATCAAGGACATGCTGGAGAACGACCGGCCGGCGACGGCCAAGGTCGCCAAGCACATCGACCGCTGCCTCTCTTGTCTCTCGTGCATGACCACCTGCCCGTCCGGCGTCCACTACATGCACCTGGTCGACCAGGCGCGGATCCGCATCGAGAAGACCTGGACCCGGCCGTTTTTCGATCGCGCGCTGCGCCGGTTGCTGGCAGCGATCCTCCCCTACCCCGGCCGCTTCCGCTTGGCGCTGATCGGCGCGGCGCTCGCCAAGCCTTTCGCCGCCCTGCTGCCCGGCCGGCTCGGCGCCATGCTGAAGCTGGCGCCGAACGCGCCGGCGCCGCCCGCCGCCGTCGACGCGCCGCAGGTCTTCCCGGCCGAGGGCGTGCGCCGAATGAGGGTGGCGCTGCTCTCCGGCTGCGCCCAGCAGGTGCTGGCGCCGTCCATCAACGAGTCGACGGTGCGGCTCCTGACCCGCCTCGGCTGCGAGGTCGCGGTCGCCCGCGGCGCCGGCTGCTGCGGCGCGCTGGTCCATCACATGGGCCAAGAGCACCAGGCGCTCAGCCAGGCCAAGGCAAACATCGATGCCTGGCTCGCGATCCCCGACCTCGACGCCATCGTCGTCAATGCGTCCGGCTGCGGCACCACGCTGAAGGACTACGGCCACATGCTGCGCACCGACCCGAAATGGGCGGAGAAGGCGGCCAGGGTCTCGGCACTGTCGAAGGACGTGACGGAAGTGCTGACCAAGCTCGGCCTGCCCGAGGGCGCGCCCAAGGGTCTCACCGTCGCCTACCACTCGGCCTGCTCGCTTCAGCACGGCCAGAAGATCAAGACCGAGCCGAAGACGCTGCTGGCACGGGCGGGCTTCGCCGTGGTCGATCCCGGCGAGGCGCATCTCTGCTGCGGCTCCGCCGGCACCTACAACATGCTGCAGCCGGAGCTCGCGACCGCGCTCGGCAAGCGCAAGGCCGGGAACCTCGAGGCGACCAAGGCCGACCTGGTCGCCGCCGGCAACATCGGCTGCCTGACCCAGATCGCCCAGCACGCGCACCTGCCGGCGGTGCACACGGTCGAACTGCTGGACTGGGCCACCGGAGGGCCGAAGCCGGCCGGGCTTTGACGCTCAGCGTCGTTCCGGCGGCTTTTGCCGATCTCCATGATCTGCGCGCGACCTATCTCGCATCTCTCCCCGAGCCGCAGGAGTTCCACTGCGAAAGGCTGAGCCGCCAAGGGCAGCCCTTCCTGCTCGTGCAGGCCGACGAGGTTCGCGGCTACGCAATCACCGACGGCGCTTCCATTCTGGTCGAATTCCACACAACGGATTGCGGACTATTCGGTCCCTTCGTCGAGCACACAGGCGTCCGGCGAGTCCTCTGCAAGTCCTTCGACGAACCGCTGCGTGACGCCTGCGTCCGCCGCGCGGCCCGGGCCACGACGAAGGGCCTGCTCTTCCGGAAGATCGTCGATCCCGGATTCACACCGGACCCGGCGATCCAGGTCCGTATCGCGCATGAACAGGATATACCCGCCGTCATGGCGGCCAATGACGGGTTCTTCGGCGACGATGCCGAGGCGCTTGACTATGCCCGTGCCGGACAGCTGTTCCTCTACGAAACCGCGTCTGCCCTTGCCGGATGCGGGCTCCTGCAGCGGGTCACGCCCGATCGCGAGGTCTACGACATCGGCATGATGGTGACGCCCGGCCAACGGAGGCGAGGTTTCGGCCGACACATCGTCCAGCATCTGGTGAGTCTGTGCCTCACCGCCGGCAAGCGGCCGATCGCGGGATGCAGCGTCGAGAACCGCGCCTCGCAGAAATGTCTCGAAAGTGCCGGCTTCCGAAGCGAGCACCAGCTGATCGAATTCGCCTGGTAACCGCGAGGCTTCGTCGCGCCGTTTGACAACCCTGGCTAGCACTCCTTAGCATCGTTCTAAGTTGAAAGCGGCATCAAGCCGTATGCGAACATCACCAATGGGAGGATTGCGATGCGTGTGCTTACCCGTCTTCGTTTCACCGCCGCCGCTGCGGCGATCGGCATCGGCACCGCCCTGCTGCCGGCATCCGCCTCGGCCCAGGCGATCAAGGTCGGCCTCGGCGATGTGCTCTCGGCCGAGACGCTGGCGCTGGTCATCGGCTTCGAGCGCGCCAAGGACCGCGGCGTCGCCTATGACCTGACCTCCTTCTCCAAGGAGGAGCTGGCGATCCAGGCGGTCATCAACAAGCAGGCCGACATCGGCGTCGGCACACCCTACTCCGTCATCCAGAAATCCAAGGTGCCGCTGAAGGCGGTCTTCCAGATGTCGCGGCTGGTGTTCTTCCCGGTCGCCGACAAGTCCTACAAGACCTGGAAAGACCTCGACGGCCAGCCCTTCGTCTTCCACGGACGTGGATCCGGAACCGAAGCGATCGGCGACATCATCGCCAAGCGCAACAGCATCAAGTTCGGCCAACGCAGCTACGTGCCGGGATCGGAGAACCGGGTCATCGCCATGATCAACGGCCAGATCAAGGCGACCATCGTCGACCTCGCCAACAAGAACCTGCTGATGAGTCGCGCGCCCGACCGCTTTCACGTCCTGCCCAGCGTCGACGTGCCGGCCTCCGACGAGCTGGTCTTCGTCAGTGCCGACTGGCTCCAGGCCAACCGCGCCAAGGTCGACATCATCGTCGAGGAGCTGTTGAAGCTCTGGCAGGAGATGGCCAAGGACCCGTCGATCATCGACACCGAGCGCAAGAAGCGGAATCTGATGGCCGACCTGCCGAAGCAGGTGCTGGACGGGATCACGCCCTTCTACACCCAGGCGATCAAGGAGGGTGTCTACGACCGCCGTGGCGGCGGGGCGGACGCGGCCAAGATCGACTTCGAGTTCTATGTCGAAGCCGGACAGATGCAGGGGCCGTTCGATACGCTCAAGGTCGAAGACTATTGGGACCTGGGGCCTCTCGACAACGCACGCAAGAAGCTCGGCAGCTGAGCTGACCTGAAGGTCCCTGTCGCCACGGTGCTCTCGACGGCACCGTGGCGGCGGCCTCGCACAGACCCATGACCGAAGTCACTCCCTCCCTGGGTGCCGGCGCCTCCAGGGCCTCCCTGATGCGGCCGGTCGCGAACCTGCCGCGCCGGCGAAGCGTTGCAACGGAACTCGCGATCCACCCGCTGACGCTTCGCCTGCTGACCGCGATCCTCCTCTTCGGCGGATGGGAATATGCCGGCCGCCTGCCGGTGAGCCCGGCCTTTCCGGGCTTCCTCGAGACCATGCGAGCGGTCGGCGAGATGATGGCCGACGGATCGCTTCCTCAGGCGCTCCTGGTCACCCTCGAGCCGCTGGCGCTGGGCTTGGCGATCTCGGCCGTCCTCGGCATCGCGGTCGGGGTCGGCATGGGCTTGAGCCGCACCACCGAATGGCTGTTGGCGCCGCCCTTCATCATCATGCAGGCGGCCCCGCTGGCCGCCCTCATCCCGCTCCTGGTCTTCGCCTACGGCATCGGGCTGACCGCCAAGGTGCTCGTGGTCTGCATCATGGCGATGCCGGTGATCGTGCTGAATTCCTACGGCGCCATCCGCCAGACGCCGGCCTCGCTGGTCGAGATGGGACGGTCGTTCCTGGGATCCCGCCAGGCGATCATCGTCAAGATCATGCTGCCTTCGGCCAGCCCGGTGATCTTCGCCGGGCTTCGCTTAGGCTCGGCCGCCGCCTTCATCGGCGCGATCCTGGCCGAGCTCCTGATCACGCCGACCGGCATCGGCGACCTCATCACCTACAACCAGGCCATCGCCGAGTACCCGAAGATGTATGCCGCCATCTTCTCCGTGATCGTGCTTTCGGTCCTCTTCATCGAGGGCCTGGGACGGATCGAGGCGATGATCTTCCGCCGCGAAGGACGCACGGCATGACCGCCATGGCTACGCGCGAACGCTCCTCGGCCAACGACACGCCGATCATCGAGGCCCGCTCGGTCTCGAAGATTTACGACGGCGGCGTCGAGGCGCTGAACGACATCACGCTCGACTTCCCGCGAGGCAAGATGACGACGCTTCTGGGGCCATCCGGCTGCGGCAAGACCACCTTGCTGAAGATCATCGCCGGCCTGATCCCCGCGACCTCGGGCGAGATCAGAGTGAGCGGCCGCCCGGTCACCGGCCCCGGCCCCGACCGCGCCTTCGTCTTCCAGGACTTCGCGCTGATGCCCTGGGCCAGCGTGCTGCGCAACGTCGCCTTCGGGCTCGAGCTTCGCGGCGTCGACCGGGCCCAGCGCGAAGCCGTCGCGCGGCGCTACATCGGCGAGGTCGGGCTCGCCGGCTTCGAGGACCGCCACCCGCATGAGCTCTCGGGCGGCATGAGGCAACGGGTCGGGCTCGCCCGTGCGCTGGCAGTCGATGCCGACGTGCTGTTGATGGACGAGCCCTTCTCCTCGGTCGACGAGCAGACGCGGCGCAAGTTCCAGGAGGACATGCTGCGCCTGCTCTCGGTCGAGAAGAAAACCGTGGTCTTCGTCACTCATTCGATCGAAGAGGCGGTCTATCTCTCCGACCGCATCGTGCTGCTGTCCCGCCGCCCGAGCCGGGTGAGCGAAATCATCGAACCCGACATCCAGCGGGGCGACGATCCCGACGCGATCCGCCGCCACCCTGCCTATCTCGACACCGTCGAGACCATCTGGCAGGGCCTCAAGCGCTACCTGGACTGAGCCGGCCATGAAGATCTGGGGATACCGCGTCCCGATGATGGCCTCGCTGATCGTCTGGATCGCGCTCTGGGAGATCCTCGGCCAGGCCGGCACCGCCCTGGTGCTGCCGCCGTTCTCCGCCGTGCTGGTGCGCGTCGCCGAGATCGTGCCGACGCCGTCCTTCCTCATGGCGCTGGCGATCACCGGCCAAGCCTATGTACTCGGCACCCTCATCTCGATCGTCGTCGGCGTGCCGCTCGGCGTACTGATGGGCCGCTCGGTCGTCGCCGACCGCCTGCTGTTGCCCTGGGTCAACATCTTCCTCAGCGCGCCGCTCAGCGCCCTGGTGCCGGTCATCATGGTGCTGTTCGGCTTCGGCAACACCACAATTGTGCTGACCGTCATCCTCTTCGCCGTCTGGATCATCATGCTGGACGCCCGCGCCGGGGTGCGCGGCATCTCGCGCTCGCTGGTCGAGATGGCGCGAAGCTACGGCGCCACGCCCTGGCAGGCCTTCAGCAAGATCTATCTGTGGGCGGCGCTGCCGGAGATCCTGGCCGGCATCCGGCTCGGCTGCATCCGCGCGGTGAAGGGCGTGATCATCGGCCAGCTTCTGGTCTCCATCGTCGGCTTCGGCCGGCTGTTCGAGATCTACTCGTCCAACTTCCTGATGGAGCATTTCTGGGCGCTGGTGCTGACGCTCTTCGCGTTCGCGTTCGTGATCGCGGAGGGGTTGGGATATCTGGAGCGGCGGGTCGAGTACTACGCAGCGAGCCGGCAATAAGAAAAATCTGCGGGCGCGCGGTTGGTGCGCCCTCGCTCAGGCCTTAATGCTACGCATTAAGGTACGCTCGGTCGCCCGCGCGGGTTTCTAAGACTTCGACTTCGCGGCGGCGCGCGAGGCCTACTTCAATGCGAAGCATTGAAGCCTTAGCCTCGCGCGTGACCGCCGCGTCCGCTTCTTACAGCAGGGCGAACTTCACGATGAACAACACAGCTAGAATGGCGACCACCGGGCTCACGTCCTGGAAGCGGCCGGCGGCGATCTTGATGCCGGCGTAGGAGATGAAGCCGAAGGCGATGCCGTGCGCGATCGAGAAGGTGAGCGGCATCGAGATCGCCGTCACCACGCCCGGCGCATATTCGGTCACGTCCTCCCAGTCGAGCTCGGCGAGTCCACGGGCCATCAGGCAAGCGACGAAGAACAGCGCCGGTGCCGTCGCGTAACCAGGAACCGTGGTGGCCAGAGGCGCGAAGAACAGGGCCAGCAGGAACAGCGCAGCGACGGTCAATGCCGTCAGACCGGTCCGCCCGCCTTCCTTGATGCCGGCGGCGCTCTCGATGTAGCTGGTGGTGGTCGAGGTGCCGAGGATGGCGCCGCCCATCGCCGCAGCCGAGTCCGTGACCAGGGCCTGGCGGAGGCGCGGCAGCTTTCCCTCCTTGTCGAGGAAGCCGGCGCGGTGGGCGAGCCCGATCAACGTGCCGGCATTGTCGAAGAGGTCGACGAAGAGGAAGGCGAAGACGACCGCGACGAGGCCGAGCGACAGGGCGCCGGCAACGTCCATCTTCATGAAGGTCGGCGCCAGCGACGGCGGCATCGAGGCGATGCCGTTGAAGGGCGAGAGACCGAAGACGATGCCGATCACCGTCACCGCCAGAACGGCGATCATGATGGCACCGCGGACGCGAAGCGCATCCAAGCCCACCATGAGGAAGAAGCCGAGGCAGGCGAGGATCGTGGTCGGCGCCTTCAGATTGCCGATGCCGACCAGGGTCGCCTTGTTCTCGACGACGAGACCGGCGTTCTTCAGCGCGATGATGGCAAGGAAGAGGCCGATGCCGGCCGAGATCGAGAGCTTGAGGGCCTTCGGGATCGAGTTGATGATCCATTCGCGGACATGGGTCAGCGTCAGCGCCAGGAACAGGACGCCCGAGATGAACACGGCGCCCAGCGCCACCGTCCACGGCACGCCCATGCCGTTGACCACGCCATAGGCGAAGTAGGCGTTGAGACCCATGCCCGGGGCGAGCGCGATCGGATAGTTGGCGTAGAGCCCCATCATCGCAGTCGCCAGCGACGCGGCGAGGCAGGTCGCGACGAACACCGCCCCCTTGTCCATTCCGGCGTCGCCGAGGATCAGCGGGTTGACGAAGATGATGTAGGCCATGGTGAGAAAGGTGGTGACGCCGGCCAGCACCTCCGTCTTCACATCGGTCTTGTTCTCGGCGAGCTTGAAGTAAGTGGCGAGCATCTGGTCCCCCCATTTTCTCGCGGTTGCGTCTTCGCGGACCACCCGGCCACGAAGCATCAGCCCTACGAGACGACGGGAAACCGTTCAGGCGCCGTTGCGCACGAGCGGACGATCGGCCGACGGCACGCCCAGGGACTTCAGCTTCCGATGGAGC
Organism: Asaia bogorensis; assembly: GCA_945897335.1. Lineage (GTDB taxonomy): Bacteria > Pseudomonadota > Alphaproteobacteria > SHVZ01 > SHVZ01 > SHVZ01. The sequence goes on from CAMDFP010000094.1 coordinate 7,623, forward strand.
GCCGAGCGCTCCATGCCGACGAAGGCGGCGGTGCGGGAGATGTTCCCGCCGAAGCGGTTGATCTGGGCCAGGAGATACTCGCGCTCGAACAGTTCCCGGGCATCACGGAGGGGCAGGCCCATGATCTCCCCGCCCCTTTCCCAGCGCAACACGGTGGGGGTATTCGAGCCGATCTCGGGCGGAAGCGATTCGGCGGAGATCGGCAGCGTCGGATCGCCGGGCGCCATGATCAGCAGCCAATCCGCCACATTCCGGAGCTGACGCACGTTGCCCGGCCACTCATAGGCCTGGAGCGCCACCATGGCGTCTTCGCCGACGTCGCGCTTGGGCAGCCCCGCGGTCTCCGCAGCCTGGCTGAGGAAATGACGAATCAGGACCGGAATGTCCTCCCGCCGCTCGCGCAGCGACGGCACCCGCACAGGCACCACGTTGAGGCGATAGAACAGATCTTCGCGGAAGGTGCCTTCCACGATCATCGTCGGCAGGTCGCGGTTGGACGTGGCGATGACGCGGGCGTCGACCTCGATGCGGGCGGTGCCGCCGACCCGGCGGAAGGCCTGGTCCTGCAGCACGCGCACGATCTTGCCCTGGGTCTCGGCCGGCATGTCCGAGACTTCGTCCAGAAGCAGCGTGCCGCCATGGGCCTGCTCGAAGGTGCCGAGCCGGACGTCGGCGCCGGACTCGGTGCCGAACAGCTCGGCCTCGAAACGCTCCGGCTCCAGGGTCGCGCAATTCAGCACGACGAAGGGGCCGTCGGCCCGGCGCGAGCGCGCATGGATCATCCGCGCCGCCACCTCCTTGCCGGCACCGGCACCGCCGGTGATGAACACGCGGCTGCCGGTCGGCGCCACCCGCTCGATCGCCTGGCGCGCCTGCTGCAGGGGCTGGCTGATGCCGGTCAGCTCCGACGCCGCGCCGGAACGCAGCTTGAGCTCCTGGTTCTCGCGCCTGAGCCGAGCGGTCTCGATCGCATGGGCCACGATCAGCAACAGGCGATCGGTCTGGAACGGCTTCTCGATGAAGTCGTAGGCGCCGAGCTTGATCGCCTGGACCGCGGTGTCGATGGTGCCGTGGCCTGAGATCATCACCACCGGCACGTTCGGGTGCTCCTTCCGTGCCGCCTCCAGCAGCTGCATGCCGTCCAGCGTGCTGCCCTGGAGCCAGATGTCGAGCACCAGCAGCGACGGGCGGCGGAGCCTGAGCTCGGCCAGCGCCGTGTCGGAATCGGGCACCGCCCGCGTGGCGTAGCCTTCGTCCTCCAGCACGCCCGAGATGAGCATGCGGATGTCGGCTTCGTCGTCGACGATCAGAACGTCATGCGCCATGTGCGACGACCCTTGGTCCCTTCTTCACGATCTCGCCGAGCACGCCACCCGGCAACACCAGGGCGACGCGCGCGCCCCCCCCTTCGTTGTCGCCGAGGACGAGGCGGCCGCCATGGTCCTCGGCGATCTTCTTGACGATGGCGAGACCGAGCCCGGTTCCCTTGGTCCGGGTCGTCACATAGGGCTCGGTCAGCCGCTCGCGTCCTTCGACCGGCAACCCCTTGCCGTTGTCGGTCACCTCGATCCGGGTCTCTGCGCCGTCGAGAGAGAGCAAGAGACGGATCAGCCCCGGCGGCAGCGCGCCGCTATCCGGCGGCGGCCGCCCCTCGATCGCGTCAGCGGCGTTCTTGAGGAGGTTGGTGAGCGCCTGGCGGAGCTGGCGGGCATCGCAGGGCAGGATCACCGGCGCCTCCGGCACCTCCATCTCGACCTTGGCGACCGCCCGGTTCTGGCGCTGGAGGAACACCGCCTCCTCGCAGATCGGCTGCAGCGCCTCCGGCTTGATCGTGGCGCGCGGCATCCGGGCGAAGGAAGAGAACTCGTCCACCATCCGCCCGATGTCGGCGACCTGGCGAACAATGGTGTCGGTGCAGGCCTGGAAGGTCTCGGGATCGGACTTGATCTCTTTGAGATAGCGCCGCTTCAGCCGCTCGGCGGAGAGCTGGATCGGAGTCAGGGGATTCTTGATCTCGTGCGCGATCCGGCGGGCGACGTCCGCCCAGGCCGCCTGGCGCTGGGCGGTCAGCAGCTCGGTCACGTCGTCGAATGTGACGACGTAGCCCATCGCCTCGTCCTCGCGGGTCTCGACGCCGATGCGTGCGAGGAGAGTGCGCGTCCGACCCTCGCGGACGATCTGCACCTGATCCTCGGCCAGCTTATCGGGGCGACGGATCACCTGCTCCCACAGCGGCGCCAGTTCGGGTACCGCTTCCGCCAGGAGCCGGCCGGTCAAGCTCTCCGGCTGTACCCCGAGCCGGGTGGCGGCCGAGCGGTTTGGCAGCGTGATGCGGCCGTCGCCGTCGAGACCGATGACGCCGGCCGAAACGCCGGACAACACCGTCTCGATGAACCGCCGGCGCACATCGAGCTGGCGGTTGGCATCCATTAGCTCGCCCCGCTGGGCCTGGAGCTGCTCGGTCATGCGGTTGAACGCCTGGGACAGCACGCCGATCTCGTCATCGGCCGGACGCTCCTCGACCCGCACCCCGAGGTCGCCGGCACGCACCCGTTCGGCTGCCCGAGCGAGGCCTGCGATCGGGCGTGCCAGCTGATTGGCGAAGGTGAGGCCGAGCCAGATCGCCGCCAGCAGCAGCAGCAGCGCCACTGCGGCGAACCAGATGATGAAGCTGACTTGAAGACCCGAGGCCCGTGCCTCGATCTCCTGATAGGCGGCGACCGCGCGTCGGGTGCGATCGGCATAGGCGAGCGCGGTCGCATCGACGACCCGGCCGATCATCAGATAGGCGCCGAGGAACCTGTCGAGCTGAACCACCGCCCGCACGCGATCTTCGTTCTCGCTGGAGAACAGCACGACCTCGCCATCGCCAGCGCGTCGGATCACATCCTCGGGCAAGGGCTCCAGCTCGAGAGCGAAAGTCATGCCCGCGCGGGCCAGGATGGTTCCGGACTCCGTGAACACCACCGCCTCGGACAGGGACCGCGTCGAGGCCCAGGCCGAGACCAGCTGGCTGAAGCGCTGCGGGCTGCTCATCAGCGCCGGTGCCTCGCGCGAGATGTTAGAGGCCATCAGCAGGATGTCGCCGCGGATGCTCTTCTGATGCTCGTCGAGATACAGGCGGGCGACCGAATGGCTCTCGGTCACAGCCTTCCGCACGACGTCGTCGAACCAGCTCTGGATGCCGAGATGAAGGAAGAGCGCCGCGAACACGGTGACGACGAGTGTGGGCGCCAGCGCGACGAAGCTGAACAGCAGGGCCAGCCGCCGGTGGAGTCCGGATCCGGTCCCTTCCTGCTGGCGCTCGGCCCAGAGCCCGAGCAGCCGGCGACCGACCAGACCGGCCAGCAGCAGCAGCAGCACGACATCCAGCATGAGGAGAAGAAGGACCGGCTTAGGCTCGCGCGGCAGCGTGTCGATGCCGGAGAAGGTGAGATACGTGGCGATCGCCGACGTCACCGAAGCGAGTGCCAGCGCGATCGCGAGCTTGCGGGCAAGACCGACGCGTCCGCCCCACGCCTCGAAGCGGCGCCACAGGCCGATGACGTCACTGGTTCCGGTTTCGCTCATAGATGCATATTGGCCACAGTTGATGCCGATTTACGACACAACCGAGGCCCCTGCAACTGACAGATTTCCGGGGATTCAGGCGATCAGGTAGTCCAGCAGACCGTTCAGGCGTTGCCGTCCTGCCGCAGTCGCCGCCAGAATGCGACCGTCATCGACGAGATACCCCTCCTCGACCAGGGCCATTCGACGGTCGGCAGACGGCAAGTGGTCGAGCCTTCCATAAGGGATGCCCTCGGCAAGGCGCAACCCCATCATCAGGATCTCGCGCCGGCGTTCCTCGGCCGTCTGTACCGTCTCTTCTGCCGTGCCATGGCCATCGGCTTCGACCGCTGCGATCCAGGTCTCGGGTGCCTTCGCCTGCCGTGTCGCATGCCAGAGCCCGCCCCGCGGGACCCGGCCATGGGCACCGGGGCCGATCCCGAGATAGGGCTCCATGCGCCAATAGGTGAGGTTATGGCGGGATTCGGCCCCCGGGCGGGCATGGTTCGAGATCTCGTAGGCCGGCAACCCCGCCCGTTCCAGGACTTCCTGCGTCACCTCGTAGAGCGCACCGGCGAGATCGTCGCCAGGAATCGCGATCTCGCCGCGCTGAAATCGGGTCTGGAACTGGGTCCCGGGCTCGATGGTGAGCTGATAGACCGAGAGATGCGAGCCGGCATGAGCCAGTGCGCGGCCGAGTTCTTCCCGCCAGTCGGCAATCGACTGGCCGGGCCTGGCGTAGATCAGGTCGAAGCTGAAGCGCGGGAAATGCCTGGCAGCGGTCGCCACTGCCGCCAACGCCTCGCCCGCATCATGCTGGCGGCCGAGAAACCTCAGCGACGAGCCGTCCAGCGCCTGGACGCCCAGCGACACCCGGTTGACGCCGGCTTCGCGATACGCGGCGAATCGGCTGGCCTCGACGCTGGTCGGATTGGCTTCGAGCGTGATCTCTGGCTCTCCTGCGAAGCCAAGCCGGCTTCGCGCCCGCTCGATCACGGCAGCGACGGTCTCCGGATCCATCAGCGACGGTGTGCCGCCACCGAAGAAGATGCTGGTCAGCGGCCGGCGGTCGACCCGCTCTGACCACCAGTCGAGTTCGCCGAGCAGCGCGCGGCGCCAGCGCGCCTGGTCGACGCCTTCGGAGACATGGCTGTTGAAGTCGCAATAGGGACACTTCGAGCGGCAGAACGGCCAATGGACGTAGAGGCCGAAGCCGTCGTCGGTCATCGCGCCGCGAAGCAGGCAGCCACCAGCTTGGCGAGCGCCCGGGCCCGGTGGCTGGTCGCGTGCTTCTCCTCCGCCGGCATCTCGCCATAGGTACGGGTACCGCCCTCCGGCGCGAACATCGGGTCGTAGCCCCAGCCGATGTCGCCCCGCGGCGGCCAGACCAGCGTGCCGTCGACGCGACCCTCGAACACCTCTTCATGCCCATCGGGCCAGACGAGGGCCAGCGTCGACATGAAGGCGGCGCGGCGGTCGGGATTGGAGCCCAGTTCGTCCTGGACCCGGCGCATGGCGCGGGTGAAGTCGCGGGGCGAGCCGGCCCAGTCCGCGGTATACACCCCGGGCCGGCCGTCGAGGCCGGAGACGCTGAGTCCGGAATCGTCGGCCAGCGCCGGAAGCCCGGTCGCCGCCGTCGCGGCCCGCGCCTTGAGGAGAGCGTTGTCGATGAAGGTCTCGCCGGTCTCTTCCGGCTCCGGCAGGCCGAGATCGCCCGCCGACACCACCTCAACGCCCCAGGGAGCCAGCAGTTCGACCAGTTCGCCCACCTTTCCCGGATTGTGGGTAGCGAGCACAAGCTTGGGCTCAGTGAAACGGCGGCCGACAGCGGTCATTTGAAGGACACCAAGCCATATTCGCCTACGACGCGAAAGCCGATCGCGCGATAGGCCGCCTGGGCCGAGGCATTTTCCTTCGGCGTGAACAGCACCGAGCGGTCGACCCCGGTCCGTCGGGCGGCGAGCAGCGAGCCGGCGACGCAAGCCCGGGCGAAGCCTAACCCGCGCAGGTCCTGCGGGGTGAACACGCCGCCGATCTGCACCATGTCCGGGATCATGGCGTTGTAGCTGTTCATCGACACCACCCGCCCATCGACCTCCAGGACCCAGAGCGCCCCTTCCCCGTCGAGGCGCCGCATGGTCTCGTCGGCCTCGGCACGCGTCTCGGCGTTGTCGACGCCGGCCATGGTCTCGATCACGCTCGCGACCCGCCAGTCGATCAGCATGCCGAACTCCGACGGCCGAGGCCGCCGTGAGGTCCAGCGGCCAGCAGCCAAATGGCCGGGCACGATCAGCCGGTCTAGTGAGAGGGCGAAAAGATCCTCGCGGCTATCCTTCCGGACCGGCGCCTTCCTGAGGCCAAGCAGCTGGCGGGCCTCGTCGGTCTGGCCAAGCGGCCCGAGCAGTCCCCGGATCGGCCGCACGCCGAGCCCGGCCAGCAGGGTCAGAATCGGTCCCAGGTGGTAAGGCGCCTGAAGCGCAACGAAACCGCTCCAGTACAGCGCCACGACCGCCTCGACCTTCTGGCCGTCGATGGCACCGACATAGGTGCCGCCATACGGCCGGCCGGTATCGAGCAATCCTCCGCGCCTGAGATTGGCGCGGAGAAACATCGAGCTGTCGGCCCGGCGCTCCAGAAAGTCCGAAAGCCGCTGCTCGTCTCCGGGAACGAGCTGGCGAACCGGAACCGCCATCAGCTAGAGCCCGAGTACCTGGCGCTGCAGCGAGGCGAGCTGGCCGGCACCCTGGCGGGCGAGCTCCAGCAGGCGGAGAAGCTCGACCTCGGCGAAGGGAGCCCCCTCGGCTGTCGCTTGGACCTCGATCAGCTTGGCAGCACCGGTGAGCACGAAATTGGCGTCGGTCTCCGCCCCCGAATCCTCGGCGTAGTCGAGGTCGAGGACCGGCTGGCCGGCGACAATGCCGCAGGAGACCGCGGCGACCGAGTCTGTCATCGGGATCGCCTGGAACATCTTCAGACGCTTCATGTGCTGGAGGCACTGGAAAAGCGCCACATATGAGCCGGTGATCGCCGCCGTGCGCGTGCCGCCGTCCGCCTGGATCACGTCGCAGTCGATCTTGATCTGGCGCTCGCCGAGCTTTCCTAAGTCGGTGACGGCCCTCAGCGACCGGCCGATCAGGCGCTGGATCTCCTGGGTGCGGCCCGACTGCTTGCCGCGGGCGGCCTCACGATCGGTGCGGGTATTGGTCGAACGCGGCAGCATGCCGTATTCGGCCGTCACCCAACCCTTGCCGGAGCCCTTGAGGAAGGGCGGCACGCGCTCGTCCAGCGAGGCCGTGCACAGGACATGGGTATCCCCGAACCGCACGAAGCAGGAGCCCTCGGCGTGCTTGGCGAAGCCGGGTTCGAGGACCACGGCACGCATCTGATCGGCCGCCCGGCCGGAGGGGCGCATGAAACGACCTCTTTCTTGGAATCGGAACGGGGCGCAACCTATCAGCTTGGCTCGGCTTTTGGCACCCCTTGTTGACGCCCCGCCGATGCGACACTAAGTACCGGGCGGAGTTGAAGGACCCATGATCGGCGAGCTGAACGAGAGATCCCGGGAGATTTTCCGGCGGGTGGTGGAGGCGTTCGTCGAAACCGGCGAGCCCGTGGGCTCGCGCACGATCTCGCGCCGGCTCGGCGTCCAGCTCTCCCCGGCGACCATCCGCAACGTCATGGCGGACCTGGAGGAGGCCGGACTCCTCTATGCCCCTCACACCTCGGCCGGCCGCCTGCCGACCCAGGCCGGGCTTCGCATGTTCGTCGACGGGTTACTGGAAGTCGGCAACCTGACCGAGGACGAGCGCCGCAACATAGACGGGCAATGCGCCGCCTCCGGTCGCAGCATGACCGACGTAATGGAGCAGGCATCGGCCACGCTTTCCGGGCTCACGCAATGCGCCGGCTTGGTCTATTCGCCGAAGATCGAGAAATCGCTTAAGCACGTGGAGTTCGTCGGCCTCGGCCCCGGCCGCGCGCTGGTTGTGATGGTGAGCGAGACCGGCATGGTCGAGAACCGGGTGCTGGAACTGCCACCCGGCATCACGCCCTCGATGCTGATCGAGGCCAGCAACT
>CAMDFP010000095.1 GCA_945897335.1 Asaia bogorensis
CGCCCACCTTGGCCCGTCGCCCTCCCGCTCCGGCGCCCCGGCTGACGTCATCTGCTCCTTCCTGGCTTCACACGCGCGTGACCGGACCCGTGCCCTGTAACCTCGGGCCGCCGGTGACGAACCGATGGGCATGGGACGCCGGCATGTGCCACGCGCTCCCACCCATCGAAGCATAAGAGGAGTTCGTCACATGCAGAAGCCTTCGCTCAAGTCCGTCGCCGGCTCGTCCCTTCTCGGCGCGCTCGCTATCGCCGCGATCGCCGTCGCCTCCGCCCAGGCGGCACCCGCCGTCCAGCCGGCCGGTTCCGAGAAGTGCTTTGGCATCGCCAAGGCCGCGAAGAACGACTGCGCCGGAGCGGGCCATTCCTGCGCCGGCCAGGCGACCAAGGACATGGACAAGTCGACCTATGTCTACCTGCCGGCCGGCGCCTGCGACAAGATCGCCGGCGGCAGCAAGCAGAAGATGTAAATCCGGCTCCGCGCCGCCCGCCATGCCCCTTCCGGTTCCCTCCTCGCCCGACCGCATCCCCGCCGCCGCGGGGATCGGTCTCCGCTTTCCGCACCATCGGGACGTCGCGGCCGCGCCCAGCGGCCTCGCCTGGGTCGAGGTCCATCCGGAGAACTACATGGCGGGCGGCGCGATGCTCGACCTGCTCCAAGTCATCCGCCGCGACGTGCCGGTCTCGCTGCACGGTGTCGGTCTGTCGCTGGGCAGCGTCGGCGGCGTCGATGCGGCGCATCTCTCCCGCCTCAAGGCGATGATCGAGCGGATCGAGCCCGGCCTCGTCTCCGATCATCTGTCATGGAGCGTCTCCGGCGGCGTCTACCTGCCGGACCTGCTGCCGCTTCCCTACACCGAAGAGGCGCTCGACGTCGTCGCCCGCAATGTTGCCCAGGTGCAGGACGCGATCGGCCGGCCGCTGCTGGTCGAGAACCCGTCGCGCTATCTGGCATTCAAGCATTCGACGCTGACCGAGGCCGAATTCCTCTCGGCATTGGTCCGGCGCACCGGCTGCCGGTTGCTCTACGACCTCAACAACCTCTTCGTCAGCGCCAGCAACCTCGGCGACGATCCGGCGGCGGCACTGTTCGCCGTTCCGACCGAGGCGGTGGCCGAGATCCATCTCGCCGGCCATGCGCTGAAACGGCTCGACGACGGCAGCGAGGTCCGCATCGACGATCACGGCGACGTCGTCGCTCCCGAGGTCTGGGACCTCTACACCCGCTTCATCCATCGCGCCGGCCCGGTGCCGACGCTGATCGAATGGGACACCAGCATTCCGGCGCTCGGCGTGCTGAAGCGCGAAGCCTCCAAGGCCCAGCGCCATCTCGACTTCGCCGGGATCCCGGAGGCGCGCGTTGCCTGACCTTGCCACCCTCCAGGCGGATTTCGTCCGCGCGATCCTCGGCACCGACCGCAGCGCCGCCGGTGCGGCCGTCCTCGGCGACGCCGCAACTGCGTGCTCGCGCCTCGGCATCTATCGCACTACCGCGCTCAGCGGCCTCTCGGAGGCACTCCGCCTCACCTACCCGATCACCGAGCGCGTGGTCGGCGCCGCGTTCTTCGAACAGTCGGCACTCGCCTTCGCCCGCGAGGCACCGCCCGAGATACCTGTCCTCGCCCTCTACGGCGCCGATTTTCCGGATTTCCTCCGCTCGCTGCCGGCACTGGCGGAGCTGCCCTATGTCGCCGACATCGCCCGGCTCGACTGGGCGGTCGATCAGGCGGGGCTTGCCCCTCCGGGTCATCGTACCGCCGACCGCAGCCACGCGCTGGCGACCGAGCGCGGCACCGCCGCGATCACGCTGGCGCCGTCGCTCCGCCTGCTGCGCCTGGAAACCAGCGCCCGCGACATCTGGCTCAGCCTTCGCGCCGGCGACGAGGATCGCCTGGCCGATCTCGACTGGCGCCAGGGTCCGCAATGGCTCGCCGTCCATCACCAGGGCGACGACGTCGAGGCGACGGCACTGACGCCCGCCTGCTGGCGCCTTTGCGACGCGCTCCTCCGCGGCGACGACCTGGAGACGGCGATCTCGACCGTCGCCGCCGACCCGGGCGAGGCCGTGGCCGTCGCCGGCGAGTTCATGAACGCCCCCTTCCTTCGCATCGAATTCCCGAGGTCATGATGAGCACCGCCGTCGCAACGGCACCGACCGGACGACTTCACCGGACGGCCAAGTCCTTCCTTTCCGCGCTCGACTCGATTTCCTGGTCCGTCCTGGCGCTGCCCATGCGCCTTGCCGGCTTCGCCGTCTTCTGGCGGGCGGGCCGGGTCAAGCTCGACGACTGGCAGAGCACCTTGCTGCTGTTCCGCGAGGAATACCGGGTTCCGGTTCTGCCACCGGAGCTCGCCGCCTATCTGGCGACGGCGGCCGAGCTCGGCTGCGCGGTCCTCCTGCTGGCGGGGCTCCTCACCCGGCTCTCGGCCCTGGCGCTGATCGGGCTGACCCTGGTCATCCAGCTCTTCGTCTATCCCGAGGCCTGGCCGACGCACATCCAATGGCTCGCCTTCCTGCTGCCGCTGCTGGCGCGTGGCCCGGGCGACCTCTCCCTCGACCATGTGATCGCCCGCCGCCTCATGCGCTAGGATCGACCTCCCACCGGGAGGTTGCCGATGCTGTTCGAAGGCTTCGCTCTGGAGACGGTCGAGGCCAACGGCCAGCGGCTTCGCCTGAGGCGCGGCGGCAAGGGACCGCCGCTCCTGCTGCTTCACGGCAATCCGCAGACCCACTTGATGTGGCACAAGCTGGCGCCGGAACTGGCAAAGCGCTTCACCGTCGTCTGCCCCGATCTCCGCGGCTACGGCTTCTCGTCCTCGCCGCCGGCGACGCCGGATCACGCGCCTTATGCCAAGCGCGCGATGGCGCACGACATGATCGCCCTGATGGCCGGCTTCCGCTTCTCACGCTTCGCCGTCGTCAGCCACGACCGCGGCGCGCGCGTCGCCCATCGCCTGGCGATCGATCATCCGGACGCGGTCGAACGGCTCTGCACCATGGACATCGTGCCGACGCTCGAACATTTCGAGCGCACAGACATGGCTTTCGCGCTCGGCTACTATCATTGGTTCTTCCTGGCGCAGCCGCACGACAAGCCCGAGCGCATGATCCTGCGAGACGTCGAGGACTGGTTCGACATCCAGACCGGGCGCGAGCCGAAGGGAAAGGACTTCTTCCATCCCGAGGCGCGGGCCGACTATCTCGCCGCCCTCAACGAGCCGGGCCGGATCACCTCGATCTGCGAGGATTATCGCGCCGCCGCCTCCATCGACCTCGTCCATGACCGCGAGAGCCGGGCGGCAGGCCAGCGCATCCGCTGCCCGCTCCTGGTGCTGTGGGGGGCCAAGGGTCGCATCGGCCGGTGGTACGAGCCGCTCGACCTCTGGCGCCGCTATGCCGACGGGGACGTCACCGGCGGCCCGGTGGACAGCGGCCACTACCTCGCCGAGGAGGCGCCGGACGAGACGCTGGCCCGGCTCGATGCCTTCCTCTGACCGCGCCCCTCAGTAGCTGTAGCGCTGAATGGCGATCTGCTGGCCGTTGGGCAGGGTGATGGTGCCGGTGGTGGTCGAGCTGAAGCTCATTGTCGCCGTTCCCTGGCTCGAAAGCGCGCTGGCGTTGCCGGTCGAGCCGGTCAAGGTCGGGCCGTTGACGTATTCGTAGAGCTCCCCCCTCCACAGCGAGGTCGAGGTGCCGAGCTGCATCAGGCTGCCGGTGCCAACATACCAGTTGGCCTGACCGGTCGATCCGGTGTTGCCGTAGGCGTAGCCGACGGTGAAGAAGTCGGACGACGTCGAGCCCTCGCTGGTGGAGGTTCCCTGGCTTTCGATGAGCCAGCCGGTGCCGGAGTAGGTCGGCGACCACCACCACCCCGTCTCCGGCGCCCAGCTCTGCGTGCTGGAGACCGTCGACCCGTTGAGCGGATAGCGGGAGAGGCTGTAGCTCGCGACCGGTCCGCTGGCCGGCGTGATGGTGACCGTCGCCGCGCTCGACGAGGAGAAAGTGACGGCGAAGGTCCCAGGCGAGGTCGAGGCCGTCGGCGCGGTATTGGCGACGCCGAGATTGGCCAGCGTCGTGCCGCCGGAGAACTGCTGCAGGCTGCCGGTGCAGGTCGTCCGTCCGAGCATGCAGGAGACCACGTACCAGACGTCCGCGCCGGCGCTGGTGTAGGTGTAGATACCGATGAAAAGCTGCGAGGCGTTGGTCTCGATGGCGTAGCCGCGTCCGCTCGCGGTCGATGTGTACCAGAGGCCGGTCGCCGGCGTGGTCAGCGCGTAGGTGTTGCGGCCCGTCACCACCTGGGTGCCGCGGAAGCAGCCGACAGTGTACGGGAACTCGCGATTGCCGTGATAGTGGTAGATCGTCTTCGTCTGTCCGTCGGCCTGGGTCACGCTGTGGGTGTGGCCGTGGCACTCGTCGAGCTCGGCGTTGGTGATCGTCGTCCCGCTCTCGCCCTTCGGGCCATAGATGCCGAAGCCGTCGAGCGCCCAGCCGACCTGCACGGAGTGGCCCGAGGTCGAGTCGGTGAAGCAGTTGGTGACGTGGTGATAGTGGTAGGTGCCGGTCGTCTCGGGATGGCCTTCGCACCGGTCCTGGATCTCGTTCGCCACCGCGTCGCGGCCGTCGGCGTCGAGCGCATCGAACAGCATGGCGCCGGTGAAGAGGAATCCCACCTCGCCCGACACGCAGGTGGGCGTCGACGCGACGGTCGGATCGAGCGGCAGCTCGGCGAAGATCCGGCTGGCCGCCATCGAGGACGGGTTCGGATGGTACTGGGACTGACCCGCCTCGGTCGACGAGGAGACCGGGAAGGTTCCGGTATAGTGATTGGGCAACCCGTTGCTGCCGATCTGGAGGTTGCTGCCGCTGGTGACCTGACGGAACTGGGAGGTCCAGGCATTCTCGCCCTCGACCATCGGCTTATTGGCAAAGGAGATGACGTTGCTGGAACTGACCCAGGAGAAGCCGTAACCCGACGTGGCGGAGGTAAAGCGGCAGTGATAGATCGTGTTCCGCGCTGCTGAGGACATCGACACGCCGTCGACCGCGGCCGTGCCCGTGACACCCTGCGCCTTGAACGTCGTGTAGCTCGTGACCGCCGGCGTCGCCACCTCGGACTTGGACTTGTCATGAGCATCGGCCCGCTGCGACATGACAAGGCCGATCACGGCGAGGGTCACTGCCGCCAGAACCCGCATCCGTCTCATGTTCACCCCTCGACTACCAACCGTTGAAAAGATAGTCCGAGTTGGCTCGCCTCCGCCAGACTGCTTAGCGACCGCTCAGCGGATCCGCACCCTTGCTGAAACCCGGCTTCGCGTGGACAATCCGCCGGGGCCTCGGCCCTCGCCTGCGCCGCTCCCAGCATTCAGGACATCCCATGCCTCACGCCCCCTCCGACCGCGCCAAAGACCTTGCGACGCAGGTCTCCGCCTTCATGGAAGCCCACGTCTACAAGGCCGAGAAGCCCTACAAGGACCACATCCAGACCGCGGCCGACCGCTGGACGGTGCCGCCGGTGATGGACGAGCTCAAGGCCAAGGCCAAAGGCGCCGGACTCTGGAACCTGTTCCTGCCTGAATCCGAGCGCGGCGCCGGGCTTTCCAACCGCGACTACGCCCCGCTCTGCGAGATCATGGGCCGCTCCCTGATCGGCGCCGAGGCCTTCAACTGCAGCGCCCCCGACACCGGCAACATGGAGGTGCTGGAGCGCTACGGCACGGCCGAGCACAAGAAGGAATGGCTCGAGCCTCTGCTCGACGGCCGCATCCGGTCCGCCTTCTGCATGACCGAGCCGGACGTGGCCTCGTCGGACGCCACCAACATCCGCTGCTCGATCACCCGCGAGGGCAACAGCGACTACGTCATCAACGGCCGCAAATGGTGGTCGAGCGGCGCCATGGACCCGCGCTGCGAGATCTTCATCGTCATGGGCAAGACCGACCCGAACGCGCCCCGCCACCAGCAGCAGTCCATGATCCTGGTTCCGCGCTCGACACCGGGGATCAAGATCGTCCGCGCCATGCACGTCTTCGGCAACGACGACGCGCCGCATGGTCATGCCGAGATCATCTTCGACAACGTCCGGGTTCCGGCCTCGAACATGCTGCTGGGCGAAGGCCGCGGCTTCGAGATCGCGCAAGGCCGCCTCGGCCCGGGGCGCATCCATCACTGCATGCGGCTGATCGGCTGCGCCCAGCGGGCGCTCGAGCTGATGTGCACGCGGGCGCAGTCGCGCGTCGCCTTCGGCCGCGCGCTGGCCGATCACGGGTCGGTCAGGGAAGACATCGCCCGCTCGGCCTGCGAGATCGAGCAGGCCCGCCTGCTCACGCTTGCCGCCGCCGAGAAGATGGACAAGGAAGGCAACAAGGCCGCGCGCGACCTGATCGCCATGATCAAGATCGTCGCCCCGGTGATGGCGCAGACGGTGATCGACCGCGCGATCCAGATCCACGGCGCCATGGGCGTCAGCCAGGACACCTTCCTCGCCGACGCCTGGAAATACGCCCGCACCATCCGCATCGCCGACGGCCCGGACGCGGTGCACCTGGCCAGCCTCGGCAAGCAGGTGATAGGCCAGTACGGAGCCAGGGCCTGATGACCGGGACCGATCTGGTCGCGCTCGACCGGCTGGTCCCCTTCCTCGAAGCCAGCCTCGCCGGGTTCAAGGGGCCGGCGACGGCGCGGAAGTTCCCGAGCGGCCAGTCGAACCCGACCTTCCTCCTGGAAGCCGCTTCCGGGCGCTACGTGCTGCGCCGGAAGCCGCCGGGGACGCTGCTCAAGTCAGCCCATGCGGTTGAGCGCGAGTACCGCGTGATGAACGCGCTGGCGCCGACGCGGATTCCCGTGCCGCGGGTCCACCTCCTCTGCGAGGACGCTTCGATCCTCGGCACCGCGTTCTTCGTCATGGAGTTCCTGGACGGGCGCATTTTCTGGGACCCGTCGCTGCCGGAAATCGCCTCCGTCGACCGCGGCGCCTATTACGGCGAGCTGGCGCGGGTGCTGGGCGAACTGTCGAAGCTCGACCCGTCGACGGTCGGGCTCGCCGACTACGGCCGCGCCGGCGGCTATGTCGAGCGTCAGATTTCGCGCTGGGTCCAGCAGTACCGGGCATCCGAGACCGAGACCGTCCAGGACATGGAGGATCTCATCGCCTGGCTGACCGCGCACACGATCAAGGACGAGGGCGTCTCGCTCGTCCATGGCGACGTGCGCTTCGACAACGCCATCTTCCATCCGACTGAGCCCAGGATCATAGGCATCCTCGACTGGGAGCTCTCGACGCTCGGCACGCCGCTGGTCGACATCACCTATTTCTGCACGATGCTGCGGCTGCCCCGGACCAACCGGGTCAAGGGGCTGGTCGGTCTGGACCGAAAGCAGCTCGGCATCCCCGAGGAGGAGGCGTTCCTCGCCGGCTTCCTCGGTCACGCCGGCCTGAGCGGACCGGTCGATCTGCCGTTCTGGGTTGCCTTCCACGCCTTCCGCTTCGCCGCTATCACCCAGGGGGTGAAGAAGCGGCGGATCGACGGCAACGCCTCAAGCGCTTCTGCCGACGGCGTCGGCGACATGGTCACCGTCTCCGCCAAGCTCGGCCTGGACGCCACCCGTAGCGGTTAGGTCGCCCGGCTGGCTCCGCCAGCGATAGCCGAAGGACGGGAAGTTCTCGATCTCTTCGAACGCCGGATCGATCGCGCGGAACTTGTCGCGGATGCGTCGCATCGAGGAGCGGACGTTGGTGCGGTAGCCGTTCTCCCCGGCGCCGGCGACGAAGCCCTGGCGATGGACGCAGTCGTAGAGATCCCGGTAGCCGATGTATTCGCCAGCTTCGCCGGCGAGCCTGTGGATGATGTTGTACTCGGTGACGGTGAGCCCGACATCGACGCCGTCCCAATAGGCGCGCCTGACCTTGGCGCGGAGGTTGAGGCGGCCGCGGTGAAGGTCCGCGTCATCGGTCTTGACCTGCAGGCCGCCGGCTTCGACCGCGCGCCGGATCCGCCGGATCAGGATGTCGGCGCCTCGGGACTTGTCGACGAAGTCGACGGCACCCCGGTCGAGCGCCGTCGCCTCGAAGGCCCGCTCGGGCATGCCGGTAAGGAAGATCGCCGGGAGGACCGAGCCCTGGCGCCGGATGCGGTCGAGCAGTTCCAGCCCGTTCATGGACGGCATCCGCCAGTCCAGGATCGCGATGTCCGCCGCGTTGCCCTCGGCCAGGTGGCGAAGCAGGCTCATGCCGTCGGCAAAGTCCGTCACCTCGAAGCCCTGGTCGCCGAGTTCAGCTGCGACCATGGTGCGAAAGCGATCGTCGTCGTCGGCGAGGACGACCCGGATCCTGCCCGTCGTCGGCAAGGGAATCGGACCCGCCGACGGCGAGATCGACGTGAAGCCCGACGCGGCAACGACCTTCTGCAAGATCGACGTCATGAGGCACCTCGTGGCCGGCCGGAGATCCGGCGGCGGTCCACCTAGAACCGCGAACACCGCAACTGGTTCATCGGCGATCCCACAATTTGTGGCATTTTAGTGCCTGACGCGCCGCGTCTCGTATTCGAGGCGGGTCAGCTCCTGCTCGGCCCGGACCGGATCCCCGGCGCTGCAGAGACGTCCCGCCGCCGCCAGGCGCTCGCCCAGCTCTGGCGCGAACCTTCCCTTCGCGGCGGACTTCGTCAGAGCCTCGACCCGGGTGGAACACGATGACGGTTCGCCCGCGACCAGCGGCCAGGTCAATCCGGCGATGGCGATGAGGGAGATGACGACGACGGCCGTGACGGCCGGGGCGCGGCGGATCGCGGCGCCGACACCCTCCGCGCGCCGCCGCCGCGCCTCGGGTGACGACAATGCGCTCAATCGTCGCTCGAATTCCCGCGACAGCGCCTCCATCGAGGCGGTGAGCGGCGGCAGGTCACGATCCCAAAGACGATGTAGATCGATGTTGAGCCGCCGATAGGCAGCCGCGATCATGCCGGCCTCCGGACTGCGGGCGAGCTGGGCCTCCACCCGGGCCCGCTGTCCCGCTTCGAGAACGCAATCCACATAGGCATGGAGTTCGGCCTCTTCGGCTTCGGTCGCTCGCCGGACGTATGATGAAAGGTCGACGACGTTCCGCCGAGTCACCTCGGTATCGTCGGACCCCGACCGGTTGGCCGCCTCGAGCCTGAAAAAGGGAAAGAGAGTCGTCACCTGGATGGGCTCGCCTGGTTACCTTCTTTTCGCCTCATAGATAGACAGACTTTCAGCGATTTTATTCCGATCGGCTCCGTCACCGATTGGGAATAATCGAAGCCGCCTGCCGTCCATGAGCTGCCGAGACCTAGGTCGGCGTTCGCGAAGAAGAACGGCCAGGAGCCTCACATGCTGGCGAAGCCCGGGTTTCGATCCGTCGGCCAACTGCGCCCTACCCCGCAGACCATCCGCAGGGCGGTCTTCCCGGTCGGCGGGCTCGGCACGCGCTTTCTGCCGGCAACCAAGGCAATCCCCAAGGAGATGCTGCCGGTCGTCGACAAACCCCTGATCCAGTAAGCGGTCGAGGAAGCCAGGGCGGCCGGGATCGAGGAATTCATCTTCATCACCAGCCGCGGCAAGAGCGCGATCGAAGACCATCTCGACTACAGCCAGAACGCTACACGCGCTTTCAGACGTCCTACGACATCAGGACGAGCGACGCTGCAAAGCGTCCGCCGGGCCCGTCGGCCGAGATCCGGCTCCCTCTCTAAGCCCGAGCCGCCGCCCGGGGAAGAGACGGCTGCCGGCCGTCGGTCATGCGCCGAAGCGCCTCGCGGCCTCGCGACAGCCGCGACATCACCGTGCCGATCGGCAGGCCGAGAGCCTGGGCGGTCTCTTCGTAGGTCAGCCCTTCGAGCCCGACCAGAAGGACGACGCGATGCTGCTCCTCAGGGAGAGCATCCAGCGCGCGCGAAAGATCGCGAAGCTCGATCGACGATGGCTGCGGTGCCGGCTGTGGCAGGAGCCCGGCGACCTCGTCGAATTCCACCGTATCGGTGGTCTCGGCCCGGCGCGTCCGAACATCGACATGGACGTTGTGCAGAACCGTGAAGAGATAGGCCCTCACATTCTTGATGTCGGCGGGAAAGTTCGGACGAGCGAGCGCGCGCGCCAGGCACTCCTGCACCAGGTCGTCGGCATCGCCACGTCCCGCCGCCAGAACCCGGGCATAGCGCCTGAGGTCAGCGACGTACTGCTCCACCACGCTGGATGGGTTCTTCGCCATGCCACACACCCCCTGCTAAGGGCCGGATCGCCTCGGCGGCTTCCGACACGTCCTAACGTCCTAGGAGATGTAGAGATCCCTGGCCCGCCCCGGGGTGACATTGCGCGACGAGGGCGTGACAAATCTGCGATTGCGGCAGAACGCAAAGAATCCGCTCTCTTCATTGGAATAAGTCGGGGCCGCCCGAGTCTGTGTCTGTAGAAGCCAACGAGGCTGGGTTACGTCCCTCCGGCCTACGAATTCGAAAGGCGATGGCTCCCGCACCAAAGGCGACTCCCCCCTGCCGCCCCATGGGTGTCATCGCTGCCGGCGCCCAGCCCACCCCTGGGCGCCGGCCTCTCTTTTCCCCAGCGTTTCTATCGATTTAAGTCCGATCGCGGCCGGCACGGCCGGCGATGAGTTCACGCCTTCCGGACCGGCAGTGTCAGCACCAGAAACGACAGCGCCTTGCCGTGGCCGTCGAGGTTGAGGCTGCCATTCACCCCGCCTTCGAGCACGTCATCGATGACGAAGTTGAGCGCCTTCAGCAACGGCAACTCGAAACGGCGGATCATGCCGGCGCCACGCGCGGCGAAAAGCGCCTGCAGCCGCTCGACCGTCACCTGCTCGACCAGCAGCGGATAGTCCTCGGCCCGATAGGCGATGACACTGACATTCACCCGGTTGCCCTTGTCGCCCGTGCGCGCATGGGCGATCTCGTGCAGCGGCACCTCGGCCATGATCAGGCTCCTCCCGCCGAAAGCACGGTGACCCTGGGCTCGATGCTCGCCGCCGGCACATAAGCCGAGACGGTGCGGACCCGCCCGGTCACGCTGGTGCGGACGCCGGCGCCGCCGGCCGGTCCCGTCGGATAGAGCGACAGCACTTCCCGCGCGATGCGATCGGCGGTCGCGCGATCGTCGGTGGCGCCCGAGAGCCGCACGCGATAGTCGCCATCCGGCGACGCCCGGGCCACCCGGCGGAGCGCGCCGGCGTCGCTGTCGAAGACGCTGACCGCGCCGATGATGTCGCAGCGGACCGGGAAGTTGATGCCGAGCGCCTTCACCCGCTTCAGAAGCACCTCGGCGGCGAGTTCGGCGCGGGCCAGCGCGTTCGGCCCGGCATAGGAGATCTCACCCTCGGCAAGGAAGCCGCCCTCCAGGCTGACCGTCACCTTAAAGGTGGGCGGCGGCGGGTGCCCGCGGACGCCGCGGACGCCGATCCGGTCCTTGCCTTCGACCGCGAGGCTGACGCCGGTGATGTCCATGGTCACGTCGGGCGTCAGATAGGCGGCAGGATCGTGCAGCTCGTAGAGGATCTGCTCGGTCACCGTCGCCTCGGTGACCAGGCCGCCGGTGCCGGCGGCCTTGGCGACGACCACGGTCCCGTCCCGACCCACCTCGACGATCGGGAAGCCGACGCGGTCGAGGTCGGGCACGTCCTTCCTCCCCGGATCGGCGAAATAGCCGCCCGTCACCTGGGCGCAGCATTCGATCAGATGTCCGGCGAGAACCCCGGTCGCGAGCTTGTCCCAGTCGGGCGCTGCCCAGCCGAAGGCATGCATCAGCGGTCCCAGCACCAGGGCAGAGTCGGTGCAGCGCCCGGTGATCACGATGTCCGCGCCGGTCGCCAGCGCTTTCGCAATGGGCGCGGCCCCTAGATAGGCGTTGGCGGCGAGGATGTCCTGCCCGGCAAGATCGGCTTTCTCGTCGTTCGGCCAGCGCTTGACGCTGTCGGCGCCGAGCGCCGCTAGCAGGTCGTCGCCCTCGACCACGGCGACCTTGAGATCGGGAATGCCGAGCTCCTGGGCCAAGGCCAGCACCCGGCGGCCGGCAGCCATCGGATTGGCGGCGCCGAAATTGGCGACGATGCGGATGCCGGTCTCGACGCACCGGCGAAGCACCGGCCGGAGAAAATCGGCGAGGTACGGCGTGTAGCCGGCGGCGGGATCCCGCCGGCGGTCGAGCTGCGCCAGCGCCAGGGTCCGCTCGGCCAGGGTCTCGTAAATGAGATAGGCCGGCTGGCCCGAGGCAATCAGGGACTCGACCACCGGCCCGGCGGCATCGGTCCGGTCGCCGGAGAAACCGGCGCCGCAGCCGACATGAACCCGATCTGGCGCCGCCATCGCTCCCCATCCCTCCGAGGGGACCCGCCCCTTGTATTTACTGTGTATGCAGCCGCGGACGGGGTCAACCGCCGCAAATTCCAGCGCGAATCCCGTTCTGTACCCGCCGATGCCCGTTAAGCCCCGGACTCGTCACTGAAATGCCCCACCCACCCCGCCATGTCTTGGTGGCGACAGTCCCTTCCGCTCCAAGACCGAAAATAAGAGGCCCCCCGATGAGCGCGATGATGCACGAAGACATTCTCGACTGCCTCCCCCACATCACCGGCTTTGCCCGTCGCCTGACCCGCGACCGCGCCATGGCTGATGACCTGGTGCAGACGGCGGTCATGCGGGCTCTTGCCCATGCCCATCAGTACAAGCCGGGCACCAACTTCCGGGCCTGGATCACCACCATCCTGCGCAACTCCTATTTCAACGAGATGCGGGCCTTGAGCCGGCGTCCGAGCGCCGACATCGACGTCGAGGCGCTGGCGGCGACCACCAGCGGCGGCCAGGAAGAGCGCATGAACGTGCGCGATTTCCTCCGCGCTTTCCGCCGGCTCTCGGTCGAGCAGCAGCGCGCCCTCATGCTGGTCGGGCTCGACGGCCGCTCGTATGAAGAGGCTGCCGAGATCGCCGACTGCGCTGTCGGAACGATGAAGAGCCGGGTCTCCCGCGCTCGGCTTCAGCTTCAGCAGATCCTGGAAGGCCCGGCGGCGAAGCTCTCGCTTCGCGAGATCGGCGCCGAGCTGGCGGCCGAGCGCACGCCGCGCCGTCGTCCGGCCGAGATCGAAACCCGCATCACCCACTGAACTTCGAGCTCGCTCGTCCCGCGCCCGCCGCGTCAAGCGGCGGACGCAGTCGTTTGGGGCATAAGAGTCCGCTCGCCACGCAACCATTCGCACAAGCGGACGGTTGAACACTGCCAAGCGGCACGGATGCCCTGCCGCCCGCAGACACGTTACCCGGAGGAGAGTTGCATGTTGAAATCATTGCTTTTGAGCGCCGCGGTGACCGCGAGCCTGGCGACGGGAGCCTTTGCCCAGTCGACCTCGACCGCTCCCGCTTCGCCGATGGCGCCGATGACCACCACGCCAGCGACCCCCACCGCCACCAGCCCGACGGTCGGCGCGATCCGGGGCAGCAGCCTGATCAACATGAACGTCAAGAACAGCGCCGATGAGAAGATCGGTGACATCAACGACGTCATCGTCGGCGCCGACGGCAAGGTCGAGCAGGTCATCATCTCGGTCGGCGGCTTCCTCGGCGTCGGCACCCGCAACGTCGCGGTCGCCTGGAACGATGTGAAGGTCGACACCAACGCCGACGTTGCCTTCGTCAACCTTTCGAAGGAGCAGCTGAATATCGCTCCCGAATTCAAGGACCGCCGTACGAAGCCCTAAAGCCTATCCAGAGATCCTCGGCCTCCTCCCCTCTCGGGGACTGAGGGGAGGTCGCACCGAGGTCCGGCACGTCCTCGATCGCTCACGCGGTCGGGGACGTGTCCGTTTTTGCCGCGGGTTTCGACGATGCAGCGGACAAGAAAAAGGCCAGGACCCAAAGGTCCTGGCCCAAGAGCAACAACCGAAGGAGCGACGCGACGTCAGATCCAGAACGGAGGGACGTTGTAGTAGTCGTGCACCTTCCGCGCCCAGACAGGATCGTCCCAGTCGAGGGCATCGGTCTTGCGGTAGGTCGGAGCGCCCTCCAGCCGATCCTTGTCGAGGTCGACCACGTAGCTCTCCATGTCGGGTTCGTATTTGAGCATGCCCCAGGGCAGTGCGTGATACTGATCGCCGATTCCGAGGAAGCCGCCGAACGACATAACCGCATAGGCGACCTTGCCGGTCAGCTTGTCGATCATGACGTTCTCGATCGAGCCGAGCTTCTCGCCGGCGCGATTGCGGACGGTGGTTCCCTCGACCTTGTCGGCCGCTATCAGCTTCCGTGTCTCGTCGGACGACAGGCGCTCCTGGGCACGCGCGCTGACTGCCATATCCCATCTCCCTTGAAAGGTGGACCAGGAGGGAAACGCGAGGCTTAGGGCGGAGTTCCTATGCTGCGACGCTGCGGCGCTTGGCAGCGGGTTTCCGCTTGCGCGGCGCCCCTTTGCGGCCAACGGCCAGCGCCTGGCTAATGGTCGCGGTCAGTGCCTCGGGATCGAAAGGCTTGGTCAGAAGGAAGGCCGGCTCGATCTTGTCGCCGGTGAGGAATGCCTCGGGGAAGCCGGTGACGAAGATTACCGGAACCTTGCTGAACTTCATGATCTTCTCGACCGCCTCGATGCCGCTGTCGCCGTCCTTGAGCTGGACGTCGGCGAGAATCAGGTCGGGGCGGAACTCCTCGGAGAGTGCCACCGCCTTCGCCTCGGTATCGGCGACGCCCACCACCGTGTGGCCGGCGGAGCGGACGGTGACGACGATGTCCATGGCGATGACCGCCTCGTCCTCGATCACCAGGACCTTGGCGCCGACGTCCTTCTGCAGGTCGAGGCGGGCCTGCAGCAGCTTCTCGCGCGCTTCCTCGGCAGAAATCCCCAGGATCTCGGCCGCGTTGGCGACGGAAAAGCCCTCGAGCGAGACCAGCAGCAGGATCTGCCGGTCGAGCGGCGGCAGCGCCGCGATCTGGCGCGTGAGCTCGGCATCGACCTCGAGATCATCAGGATCGGCGGCCGGCTCGAGGCCATGGCAGATTTCGTTGAAGGCCTTGAAGGTCTCGAGCTTCACATCGCCTTCGCCGATCAGCTCGGGCGCCGCCAGGACGACTTCGAGGAACTGGCGGACGTAGCGGTCGCCGCGCTCCTGCGTCCCCGTCAGGGCC
>CAMDFP010000096.1 GCA_945897335.1 Asaia bogorensis
CGATCCTGAACTCGGACTTCAGCAACCTCGTCGCGCAGATCAACACCTTCATCCGCAACGCGACGTACAACGGCCGCAACCTGCTGTCGTTCAGCTCGTCTTCGTTGAACGTCATCGGCAACGTCGACGGCACCACCCTCACCATCCGCTCGAACAGCGCCTTCTCCGTCACCTCCGCCAACCTCGGGGCTCAGCAGATCAGCTCGACGGTGGCGGCGACCAAGGCTCTGTCGATCCTGTTCACGGCGACCGCCTCGATCAACCAGGTGCTCGGCAACCTCGGTGCCGACACCCGTACCCTGAACTTCCAGGAGACCTTCATCTCGAAGCTCTCCGACGCGGTCAGCGAAGGCCTGGGTGCGATCGTGGACGCGGATCTGGCCAAGGAATCTTCGCGACTGCAGGCCCTTCAGGTCCAGCAGCAGCTCTCGGTCCAGACCCTCGGCATCGCCAACCAGAAGCCGAGCGGGCTCCTCAGCCTGTTCCGCTAGGCGGCGACCCGCTCGTTCGTCGGCGTTCAGCCGATCTGCGACCGACGCTGGCGGACGAGAAGGGCACGATGGATCAGGGCGGTCCCGGCGATGGCGGCCAGGATGGCGAGCGCGAGCGACCAGAAGAGACGGGTGCGGAACTCGTCGACCACGGAACCGTCGACCTGGTAGACGCCCTCGAAGAATCCGATCCGCCGGGCATTGTCGTCCATGATCGGGACGAACACCTGCACATAGACGCCGTCGCCGATGAAGTGCCGCTTGTAGAAGCTCCTGGCGTCCGTCGGGAACTCGTGCCGCATGAGATGGACGGCGCTCTCGACGTCGCTGGCGGTCGCCCGCGTCGCTTCGGCCAGCGGACGCGCCGCCCGGTCGTAGAGCTCGACGACGATGAACTGGTTGTCGAGCAGCTCTTCGGCAAGCCCCTGGAGCTCGGAGCGGACACCGGCCTCCCAGGGTGCCGCGAGCTTGCCGCGATGGCTGGCGAAGAACGCCTTGGTCTTCTCCTCCGCCAGGACCACGACCCGGTCGTCGACGGCCTCGAGGTCGAGGTAGAGCGTGACCCCGGTGGTCAGCGCGGCCAGCACCAGGAAGATGCCGGTGACCTGCCCCGCGAGCCGCCGCCCTGTTCCGGTGATCCTGCCCATCGTCTCCCGCTCGTCCGCCTCTGCGGGACGATCGGTCAAGTATAGCCCGCGCCGCCGTCGAGTTCCCGGATGCGCTAACGTCGCACCCTCGCGGGCGGGCCCAGATGGGAGCGCGCTCCATCGCCTCGTGCCCCCTCTCCCGCCGCAGGCGGGGGAGGGCAGGGGAGGGGGCCGAGCGAAGCGAGGTCGGATGTCGACAGCGATCGACCCTGCTGGGGCCGTGGTGAAGTATGCGGCCATCGCAATTCGTCGTCCGATCGCTCGGATTCCCCTCGCTTCGCTCGGCCCCCACCCCATCCCTCCCCCGCGCTACGCGCAGGAGAGGGGGCACGACACGGATCGGTCACACCTGAGCGTAAAGCACCCTGAACGCAGGAACGGAAAGGGCGGGTCCTTCGACCCGCCCTCGTCCTTAAGACCCGCGGAGGCGCGATCTACTTGGCGACGATGCGGCCCTCGATCTTCGGGCTCACGGAGCCCTTGGCCGCCACGTAGTCGATGACCTGGCTCGCCATCAGCTTGGCGGCGCTCTCGTCGATCATCTGCTTGCCCTTCTTCAGCACCTCGAAGCCGTCGCCGCCGCCGGCGACGTATTCGTTGGTGGCGACCTTGTAGGTCTTGTTCGGGTCGAGCGGCTGGCCGCCGATCTTGATCTCGACCACGCGCTTGCCGGCCGGCGCCTTCGGGTCGTAGACCAGCGTCATGCCGGAGACCTGCATGAAGCGGCCCTGCTTCTCCTCGACGCGGCCGACCGAGGTCTCCATCGCCTCCTTGAGATCGGAGCCCTTGAGCTCGAGCAGCACGGTCTTGTTGCCGAAGGGCAGCTCGGTCAGGATGTCGCGGCGGGTCAGCGTCACGCCGGCGTCATAGGTCTTGTCGCCGCGGATGCCGCCGCCGTTGGTGAGGCCGACGTCGCCGCCGACCGCTTCGCGGATGGCGTCCGAGATCAGGTTGCCCATCGCGGTTTCCTGGGTGCGGACGTCGTCGCGCTTGCTCGACAGCGCCACGGTCGAGGTGCCGATCTTGACGTTGAGCTCGGCGTCGAGCTTGTCGGTGTGCTTCTTGACGATCGCGGCGACCTCGGGGTCCGGCTGCACGCCGTTGACCGGGATCATCCGCCAGCCATGCACGACCTCGACGCGGGGCGGGCCCGAAGCCTGGGCCCGCTTGTTGACCTGCAGGTCGATGGCGGCCAGCCACTTCGCGTCGTAGCCCGCCTTGTGGATCAGGGTCGTGCCTTCGTAGAAGGTGATCGGCTCGTGGTCGTGGCCGCCCAAGATGAGGTCGATGCCGCGGACCCGCTTGGCCAGCTCGCGGTCCTCGGCGAAGTTGACATGCGTCAGGCCGACGACGACGTCGGCGCCCTGGTCCTTCAGCTGCTTCACCAGGCGGGCGGACGCGGCGAGGTAATCCTCGAACTTGAGGTCCTTGCCCGGGCTGGAGAGATGCGTGGTCTCCGGCGTGATCACGCCGAAGAAGCCGAACTTGAGGCCGCCGATCTCCTTCATCGAGGTGGCGATGGCGGTGTGGAACAGCTTGCCGTCCGGGCCGGTGAGGTTGCCGGCGAGCCAGGGGAACTTGGATTCGTTCATCCGGGCCTTCAGCACGTCGTCGCCGAAGTCGAACTCGTGATTGCCGAGCACGGCCAGGTCGGTGCCGAGCGCGTTGTAGAGCTCGATCATCTGCGCGCCCTTGGTCAGGCCCGACATCAACGAGGGCGAGATCAGGTCGCCGCCGAAGGTGGTCACCGAGTTGGGCGCCTGGGCCCGCTCGCGCTTGAGCAGGGTCGCCAGCTCGGCGAGGCCGCCCCAGCCGCGGACCGGGGAGATTTCGTAGACGTCGTTGGTGTGGAAGAAGGTGACCTTGGCGCTCTGCGCCAGGGCCGCCACCGGCGCCAGCAAGGCCAGCACGAGGGCGAGGCGGAGAAGGCGCAGGCTCTGGGCGAGGTTCATGTTCGGACTCTCCGGAAATCTATGTGGTCGAGTGGTAGCACGGACCGAAGACAAGCTTAAGACGGCGTCAGGGGGCGTCGAGGACCTCGATGGCGGGCTTCGGGCGGCCGAAGTGGAAGCCCTGGCCGAGGGTGGCGCCGAGCGCCTGGGCGGCCCTGGCCTGCTCGAGCGTCTCGACCGACTCGGCGATCACCGGGATGTTGAGGTTGCGGCAGAGCCCGATCATCGCCACCAGGAAGGCCTTGTCGCGGGGGTCGGTCGCGGCATTGCGGATGTAGCGGCCGTCGATCTTGGCGAAGTCGACGGCGAAGGCGCCGAGATACTGGAACGAGGCGGCGCCGGCGCCGAGGTCGTCGATGCAGATCGGATGGCCGCGGCCGCGAAGCTTGGCGGCGAGCTCGGTCGCGCGCATGAGGTTGACGATCGAGGCGGTCTCGGTGATCTCGAACAGGAGGTCGGCCGGCCGCCCGGGCCGGCGGTCGAGCATCACTTCGAGGGCGCGGACGAACTCGGGAGACTCGATCGAGCGGCCGGAGATGTTGATGGCGACCCGGGTCTCGCGGGAACGTAACGGCGCGGCGGCGAGTGTGGCGAAGGTCTGCTGGGCGATCATCAGGTCGAATTCCGGGGCGAGGCCGGCCTGCTCGGCGGCGCTGACGACCAGGCTGGGGCTCGATCCGTCGGGAAGCCGGCAGAGCACCTCGTGGTGATGGATGGCGCCGCCGTCCAGCGTCACGATCGGCTGCAGCGCCAGGCTGACGTCGCGCCGGCGGATGGTTTCGCGAAGCCGACCGACGGCTTCGGCCGCCTGGGCCAGGAGCGCCGGCAGCTCCGGGCCGAGCCCGGCGATGTCGTCGACCGAGAGCTCGTCCTGGGCGAAGCGCTGCACCGCATAGATCACCGCGCGCCCGGCGTCGGCTCTGGACAGACCCATGGCTTCCAGCGAGACGGTGGCGGTGCGCGCGGTGATCGGCTGGGCCGTCGGGGCCACGGCATTGGCGGCGCTGGCCAGGCGCTCGCTCAAGCGGGCCCCGTCGATGGGGCCCGAGCCGACGACGCTGAAGCGCGACGCACCCAGGCGGCCGGCGACGCCGTCGCGCCCGGCGGCCTGTCGCAGCACCCCGCCGATGGCGGACAGAAGCTGACCCTTGTGTGCGGCATCCGCGCCGGCCATGACCTTGTCGAGGCCCTCGACGTCGAGCAGCGCCAGTCGGTCGCCGTCCGAGCCCTCGGCGACCCGGGCGGAGAGGGCGGCGACGAAGCCCTGGCGGGTGAGCACGCCCGAGCTGCGGTCGTGATCGTCGGGCGATGCCGCCTGCGGGCGGGTGATCGGCTGGGTCAGGGTGACGAAGAGGGCGCCGTTCGGCTCGTCGGGAAGCCGGCAGGCCCCGAGCATGACCTCGCGGCCGTCCTCGAGGCGGACCAGGGCCGGCGTCAGGCGGCCGCCCGGAGGAATCCCGGCGAGGAAGGCGATTGCGCGAGCGCGGTCGGCGGCGGCGATCAGGCCGGGGAAGGGCCGGTCGACCAGGGCCTCGGCCGTCTGCCGGGTCATGCTCTCGATCGCGCCGGCGGCATAGGCGATGCGTCCGTCGGCGCTCACCTCGATGACGGCATCCGCCGCGGCGAAGGCGAAGGCGACGAAGCGGTCTCGGACCCTGTGGTCGTCGTAGGTCGGGCCGGTCATCGGGGCTTAGATCGCCATCAAGGGATCAACACGATCTTGCCGATGTGCTCGCTCGATTCCATCAGCGCATGGGCCTGGGCCGCCTCCGCCAGCCGGAAGGTCTTGTAGAGGACCGGCTTGATCCGGCCGGAGGCCAGCAGCGGCCAGACCTTGGCCTTGAGCTCGGCGGCGATCACCCCTTTTTCCACCGGGCTCCGGGGGCGCAGCGTCGAGCCGGTGATGGTCAGGCGCTTCTGCATCATCTTGACGATATTGAGCTCGACCTTGGCGCCCTGAAGGGTCGCGATGTAGACCAGCCGGCCGTCGGCGTTCATCACGTCCAGGTTTCGGGCGAAGTAGGGACCGCCGACCATGTCGAGGATGACGTCGACGCCCCTGGTCGGCGTCGCCTGGATCACCTGGACGAAATCCTCGGTCCGGTAGTTGATGGCGCGGGCGGCGCCCAGATCGGTGCAGGCCTTGACCTTGTCGTCGGAACCGGCGGTCGCGAAGACCACGGAATCGAAGGCGTGCGCCAGCTGGATCGCGGTGGTGCCGATGCCGCTGGAGCCGCCATGGATCAGGATCGATTCCCCGGGCTTGAGCCGGCCGCGCTGGAAGACGTTGGTCCAGACGGTGAAGAAGGTCTCCGGCAATCCCGCCGCCTCGGCCCAGCCCATGCCGTCCGGCACCGGCAGGCACTGGACGACGGGCGCCGCCGCATATTCGGCATAGCCGCCGCCGGCGAGCAGCGCCGTCACCTTGTCGCCGACCCTGACCTCCCAGCGCATCGCCTCGGGCACCGGCGGGCCGGCCGGCCCCACCGCCACCACCTCGCCCGCGACCTCCAGGCCCGGCAGGTCGGAGGCGCCGGCCGGCGGCGGGTATCCGCCCTTCCGCTGCAGCACGTCCGGCCGGTTGACTCCGGCCGCGCGCACCCGGATCAGCACCTCGCCCGCACCCGGTGTCGGCACGGGCCGGGTCGTGGGCTTGAGGGCCTCCGGGCCGCCGGGGGTGGCGATCTCGATCGCGGTCATGCTCGCGGGCAGGGTCATCGGTGTCTCTCTCGGTCTTCGGGTCTCTTGGGTCTAGTATGGCCCAAGATCGATGCGGAAGGAGGCCGCGATGTCTTTCGAGGAACTGGAGCCGATGGCGCCGAAGAAGGCGCCGAAGAACCTGGAGCCGATGGCGGTCGCCGAGCTCGAGGAGTACATCGAGCGCCTCAAGGCCGAGATCGCCCGCGCCGAGGCGCAGATCCAGGCGAAGAAGTCGCAGCAGAAAGGCGCCGCCTCGCTGTTCAAGTTCTGAAGGTCGGAGTGACATCGGAACCCTCTCCCGCGTCTTACGCGGGGGAGGGCAGGGTGGGGGCCGAGCGTAGCGAGGTCGGCGTCGGCGGTGCCCTGCGAACGCCCTCGCTTGCGCTCGGCCCCCACCCCGTCCCTCCCCCGCGTAAGGCGCGGGAGAGGGGGACGAAGCGAACGCTCGCGTCAGGAGTACGCAAACGGGCGGGATAGACTTGATCCGACCGATCAGCGCCCGCTACATGCACGCCAAGGAGGTCAGGTATCGTGAAGAAGAAGCTGCCAAAGCTGAGAAGCGATAAGGCGGCGGAGGACTTCGTCGCCAAGGCCGATCTGACCGAATACGACCTGTCCGATCTGCGAACGGTGCGCTTCGAGTTCCAGCCCAAGAGCGAGCGGGTCAACATGCGTCTTCCCGAGCCGCTGCTGAAGGCCGTCAAGGCGTCGGCGGCAAAGGCGGGCGTGCCCTATCAGCGGTTCATCCGGCAGGCTCTGGAAGTGGCCGTCCAGGCGCGCAAGCGGGCCTGAGGCCGGGGCGTCCCGCCGGTGGGGGCATTGCCTTGACCGGCGAATTTCTGATCCGATACGATTTTCCGATAAGACCGAAGACGCGATCAGGCGTCTCGACAGAGGAGGAAATGCTCATGACAGATCTGCGCAGTCGTCTAATGCGATGGCTCGGGACCGGCGTCGCCGCGGCGGCCATCGCCGCCGGAGGGCCGGCGCTGGCCCAGGGCACGCTGAAATTCGCGCCGCATGCGGACCTGAAGGTGGTCGACCCGATCACCAACACCGCGGCGATCACGCTGCTGCACTCCTACATGATCTACGACACGCTCTATGCCTTCGACGACCAGTCGCGCCCGCAGCCGCAGATGGTCGAGAG
Organism: Asaia bogorensis; assembly: GCA_945897335.1. GTDB lineage: Bacteria > Pseudomonadota > Alphaproteobacteria > SHVZ01 > SHVZ01 > SHVZ01. Next base: position 6,941 of record CAMDFP010000096.1, read on the forward strand.
CCACAGCGTCAGCGCCGACGGCCTCGTCTACACCTTCAAGCTCCGCCCGGGTCAGACCTTCCACGACGGCTCGGCCGTCACGACGAAGGACGTCGTCGCTTCGCTCAAGCGCTGGGCGGCGCGCGATTCCAACGGCCGCGCCATGACCGCCGTCGGCGCCACGATCGCCGCCGTCGACGACTCGACCTTCACCATCACGCTGAAGGAGAAGTGGGGCCTGGTCCTGGATTCGCTGGCCAAGCTCAGCGCCAACGTCGCCTTCATGATGCGCGAAAAGGAGGCCGCGACCGATCCCAACACGCCGATCACCGAGACCATCGGCTCCGGCCCCTTCACCTTCGAGAAGGCCGAGTGGGTTCCGGGATCGAAGATCGTCTACAAGAAGTTCGCGGCCTACAAGCCGCGCAGCGAGCCGGCCAACTACTACTCCGGCGGCAAGGTGGCGAAGGTCGATCGCGTCGAGTGGAATTACCTGCCCGATTCCAACACGGCCGCGGCCGCGCTGAACGCCGGCGAGGTCGACATCTACGAGAACCCGACGATCGACCTGCTGCCGATCCTCCAGAAGAACAAAGACATCGTCATCGCCAACCACAATCCCTCGGGCTGGATCAGCTATATCCGCCCGAACCACCTGCATCCTCCGTTCAACAACGTGAAGGCGCGCCAGGCGCTCGCATATCTGGTCAACCAGGAAGACTACATGCGGGTCGCGGTCTCCAGCGATCCGACGCACTGGAAGGTGTGCTGGGCGTGGATGTCCTGCGGGTCGGCGATGGAGAGCGAGGCCGGGGCCGAGCCCTACAAGAAGGCCGACATCGCCAAGGCGAAGCAGCTGCTGGCCGAGGCCGGATACAAGGGCGAGAAGGTCACCGTCTTCCAGGCGACCGACGTCCAGGACCTCCGCGACATCGCCGCGGTGACCAACGACAACCTGCGGAAGGCCGGCGTCAATCTCGACATCCAGACCAACGACTGGGCGACCCTGGCGGCGCGCCGGGGCAAGAAGGAGGCGCCGGCCGACGGCGGCTGGAACATCTTCCACACCCGTTCCCTGGGCGTGGAGTTCTCCAGCGCGCTCACCAACTTCGCGCTGGCGGCACCTTGCGACGGCCGCGGCTGGTTCGGCTGGAACTGCGACGAGCAGACCGAGAAGCTGCGCCGTGACTGGGCCGCCGAGCCCGACCTCGCCAAGCGCAAGGCCATCGGCGTCGAGCTGCAGAAGCGCGCGGTGGAGACGATGCCCTACATCCCCGTCGGGCAGAGCTTCCCGCCGATCGCCTATCGCTCCAACGTCACCGGCCTGCTGAAGACGCCGATCCAGGTCCTCTGGAACGCCGAGAAGAAGGGCTGAGGCTCATCGTCCCCCTCCCGCCGCGAGGCGGGAGGGGTGACGCGGCGCTCCCGTTCTCCCTAATGTGCCAAATCTGGCGTTTAGAGAGCTGTTTTGGCCTCTGATATGCCGGAATTGGCGGTTAGAGATCAAAGGCCTTTCCTTGATTTAACATGCCAAAAATGACATGTTGTGACCGTAGGAGATCATAACTTGACAGAAATGGCAGATCATGAGGTTCGCAGACGCCATCACGGATGATGCCGTGCTGAAGGAATTGGGCGGCCGCATCGCCCGATACCGGCTCAACATGAACTTCACCCAGAGGGCGCTCGCCACCGAAGCCGGCATATCCGAGCGCACCCTCATCCGTATCGAGCATGGCGAGTCGACTCAGGCGACCCAACTGATCCGCATCCTGCGGGCGCTCCAGCTTCTTGGAAACATGGACGCTCTCATCCCGGAGCCGGTGCCGAGCCCGATCCAGCAGATCAGATTGCAAGGCCGGCAGCGCCGGAGGGCATCCGCTCCATCCCCTTCGCAGCCAAGCAGGAAGCCCTGGTCATGGGGTGAGCCGTGACGGTCGCGGAGGTAAGGCTCTGGGGTAGGACCATCGGCGCCGTCGGCTGGGATGCCGCTACCCAACGGGCCGGCTTCGAATACGACCCCGGTTTCCGCCTCAGCGGGATTCAGGTCGCGCCGCTGACGATGCCTCTCTCCGGCCGGATCCATTCGTTCCCGGCGCTCCCCCGGGAAACCTTCCACGGCCTTCCCGGACTTCTCGCCGACTCGCTGCCGGACGACTTCGGGAACGCGTTGATCAATTCCTGGCTCGCAAAGGAAGGCCGCGAACCCGGAAGCTTCGATCCGGTCGAACGCCTCTGCTACACCGGAGACCGCGGCATGGGGGCGCTGGAATACGTTCCTTCCAGCGGTCCGTCCGGCACGACGTCCGAGCCGGTCGATATCCGCGCGCTGGTGGAGCTGGCGAGCGAGATCCTGAGCAGGCGAAACCGGCTGGAGGGATCGTTCGCCCCGCTCGACCGCCGGGAGTCGCTGCAGAACATCCTCAGCGTCGGAACCTCGGCTGGCGGCGCGAGAGCGAAGGCGATCATCGCCTGGAATCCGAAAACCGATGAAGTCAGGTCCGGGCAGGTCGGGACCGGAAAAGGGTTTTCATACTGGCTGCTCAAGTTCGACGGCGTATCCGGCAACAAGGACAAGGAGTTCGAGGATCCCGCCGGCTACGGGCTCATCGAATACGCCTATTACAGGATGGCGCTCAGCGCCGGGATCGAGATGAAGGAGTGCCGGCTCCTCGAGGAGAACGGCCGCAGTCACTTCATGACACGCCGCTTCGACCGCACCGATGACGGGCGGAAAATCCATATGCAGTCCTTGGGAGCCATTCAGCACTTCGATTTCAAGAAGGCCGGCGCCTATTCCTACGAACAGGCTTTGCAGACCATACGCAAGCTCGGCCTGTCGATGGAAAGCGTCGAACAGCAGTTCCGACGCATGGCTTTCAACATCGTCGCCCGCAATCAGGACGATCATGTCAAAAACATTGCGTTCCTGATGGACCAGTCCGGCGCCTGGTCGCTGTCTCCGGCCTACGACATGACCTACAGCTACAATCCGAGCGGCGCGTGGACGAGCACGCACCAGATGTCGATGAACGGCAAGCGCGACGGCTTCGACCTGAACGACTTCAAGGCATGTGCCGAACGCGCTTCCATGAAGCGCGGTCGCGCCGAGGAAATCCTGCGGGGCGTCCTTGATGCCGTCGGCAAGTGGAAGACGTTCGCGGATGAAGCCGGCGTCCCGAGTCAGGTGGCTGGCCGGATAGCGGCCGTGCACCGCACTGACATTCCGGGGTGATCTCGATGGCTCTCGCTGCCTCCGGCAACCGGAAACGAGGCGCTACCGCCTTGCGCCGGGGATCCTCACCGGCGTGTGCTTGAGCGAAGGCGCGGTGGTCGCGGCGCTCAAGCCCGCATCCTCGTTCAGCGCCTCGCCCCAATAGGTGACCAGGTCCTTCTGGCGCTGCTCGAGCTCGGCGATCTCGTGGCCGATCCTGTATCTGAGCGCGATCGAGACGATCGGCGGCGTGGCGAAGTAGATGATGCAGCCGACGCCGGCGGCGCCCAGGATCACCGCGCCGGTGGTCGGGTCGCCCAGCGTCTTCATCGCGTTCTCCATCGTGTGCCCCTTGGTCCATAGCGGCATCAGGATGGGATAGAGGCCGGCCAAGTTGAGCGAGCCGATGCAGAGCACGCCGAACTTTTCCGGCGTCCGGTCGAACAGCAGCGTCATCATCGTCGGGATCAATCCTACGGCGAGCAGGATCGCGGTCGGCCTGAACAGGACCGCCAGCGTGCCGATACCGAACAGCCAGATCAGCGGCTTCAGCGCGTTCAAAACCCGATCCCCATCAGCGCCATCACCGCGATCGAGACCAGGCCTGAAGCCATCCCGATCATGCCGGCGATCTGGGGTCCGAGCCCGGTCGAGCGGCGCGTCGCCTTGTTGAGCTGGTCCTTGAGGTCATACAGCTTCTTCTTGCCCGCGACGTATTCGGCGCGGGCGTTCTCGAAGCCGCGGCGGTCGGCTTCCAGCAGGCCCGAATCCTCGAGGGTCTTCAACAGTGCGTCGATCTTGCCCTGCGGCGCCGCCTCCTCCAGGTCCTTCAGCACCAGCTCCTTAAGTTCGCTGCTGCGGATCTCGGTGTCGGCGGTCGTCTTCAGGAGGTCGGCGAGGTTGCGCGTCAGGTTGGGCGTGAGGATCTTCGCCGAGCTCTGCACCAGGGCCAGCATGCGGACCTGCTGCACCAGACGCTGCAAAGCGCTCCGCCGCCCGACCGCTTGGCGAAGCAGCTGGTCGGTGATCTTGGTGCTGCGGGCTGCAAGAAAGGCCAGCGCGTGGCGGTCGGTGAGGAAGTCCTCGGTGAAAGCCTCCTTCGGCAGCCGGTCCAGCGCCAGCATCAGGTCGTTGAGATCGACGACGCAGGACTCGATCAGCAACGGGCTCAAGCACGCCGCCGCCGGGCTCAGCTCGTAGAGGCAGCGCTCGATGCCGGCCCCGGGATCGCGGGTGGTGACCACGGTGCGCTGGCGCTCGAGCATCGTGCGGATGCGCGCCGGCTCGTTGGCGAGCGAGCCCTGGATCTGAGCCCAGTTGCTCCACAATCCGTTGGCGATCAGCTGCGAGAGGTCGGCCAGCATGTCGCGCTGGCCCTCGGGATCGGCCAGCACGTTCGCCATCAGATTGGGCAGGCCGTCCAGCTGCATCTTGATGTCGCGATAGCGCATCGGTCCCTGCGGATCGAGCGCCAGCAGCGTGATCAGGATCAGCTTGTCGGCGCGCTCCTTGACCGTGGTCTCCTGGCTGCCGCGGGTGACCTTGGTCACCCGTTCGACCACCGTCTCCTCGGCGAGGCTGCGCCGGAGCCAGACCTGGAACTCCTCGCTGCTCAGCAGCTTGCTGCCGTGATCCCAGTTGTTGGAGATGTGGAAGGCGAGGCTGCGCGCGCCGGAGGCTTCGTCCGAGCCGATCTTGATCGGGCGGGCGGCGACCTTCGGCAGCATCACCCGGGGCGGGTTGGGGCGCCGCCCGTCGACCGCCCATTGGCCGAGCTCGTTCAGGCCCCAGCGCTCGCGCCGCGAATCGACGAGAAGGCCGCGCACCACCTCGGTCATCGTCGTCGTCAGCCTGAAGCCGGCGGCCATCGCCTCGTAGGACGTGGCCTCCAGCCGCTTGGCGATGACGGTCGTCTCCTTCTCGTCGCGGAGCGGGTTTCGCCCCGTCGCCAGCATCAGCATGGTGATGCCGAGCGAGAACATGTCGTCGGCGAAGACGCCGGCGCCGCGGGCGCGCGGGTCGGTCATCGCGCTTTCGATCGGCTCGAGATAGCTCGGCTGGTCCTGTCCGGGGGGCGACAGCATCGGCGGCCCCAGCACGATCGTCGAGCGCGCGGCGTCGGCGTAGAAGAGGTTGGTCGGGCGGATGCCGCGGTGCGCGATGCGTCTCGACTCGATCTCGCGCAGCGCCGGCAGGATCGGGCGGACCAGCCGCGACGCGATCTGCTCGTCCGACAGCGCCTCGAACGGACGGGTCAGGTTCGCGACCACGGGCTCGCCCAGCGGCTCGGCGATGATGACGAAGTCGCGTCCCGGTTCGCCCTCCCTCGGAAGGATGCCGTATTCGACGATCTTCGCCATGCCCGGCGCCTGGAACTCCGAGAAGGCGCGAAGCTGTTCGATCGGCAGCACGTGGCCCGGCTGATAGACGAAGGCGATCACCGGCCGGCTGGTGCCCTGTCCCGGCGTCTGGTCGACATCCATCGCCTGATAGGCGCGGGAGGCCGACGTGTCGAGCGCCTGCAGGCGGGCGCTGCGCTGGATCTTGTACCGGGGGCTCAGCTCAAGCATCGGGGTGCACGGGTGATCCCTCGGAAGATCACCCTAAGCGGCTCCGCCGTCAATCAATGTGCGCCTCCTCACGCCGAGGTGCGACTCGAGCGTCCCTTCAGGTCCAGGTCCAGCGGCCGATGACGCGGCCGCGGATATGCGCCTCGTCCAATGTGCGCTCGTAGGGCTGGTAGCGCGGATTGTCCGAGTTGAAGCGGACGCGCGGCGGATCGGAGTGCGGCACGAACTCGACGCGCTTGATCACGGTCGCGAGCCCGTCCCAGGCGACGAAGACGCCGGGCGGGCTCGGCAGCTGGTCTGAGGTGTCGACCATCACCCGCTGGCCCGGACGGAACTCGGGCTCCATCGAATCGCCGTAGACGGTGAGGATGCGCAGCGCCGCGACCGATGCGGTGGTGACGGCGCGCACCAGGTCGCCCGGAAGCTGCCATTGCCCGGTCTCCAGCTCCTCGCCGTTGAGCGCGCCGCCGCCGGCACCGGCGCGGACGTCGAGCTCCACGATCGGCACCATCGGCCCGTCTCCGGCGGGCAAGGCGCGCGCGCCGGCGCCGGCCTGGGCCGGCGTCGGGCCGTCCTCGGAGGCGTCCAGAAGATACGCGGCCGAGACGCCGAGCACGGCGGCGAGCGCCCGCAAGGTGGATGCCCGCGGGTGGTTGCCGCGCCGGATCGTGCGGATGGCATCGACCTTGAGGCCGGCCTTGAGGCAGGCCTTGCGCTCGGAGAGCCCGGTCGCCTTCAGGCGCGCTTCGATCCGCTGCAACAGGAGGTCTTGAGTCATGCGGTGATTGTTCCGCAATCGGGGCGAACGTGCATTAGGAAAATTATCCATTGACGATGAGGATGAAAATACGCACACTTCGGATCAGACAACGGCGCCCGATCTCCGGGAGCCAAGGCATGATGCAACTATGACGGGAGATTTGTCCATGTCGGGCCTGAAAGGCAGCCTCGCCCGGGCGACCGGACCGAGCGCCGGCACAGCGGAGGAGATCGGGGTCCTGAGGCGGCGCGCCTTCGTCGAGCACGGCGTCGCCATGATCCATCTGGCGGAGGTCGCCGACCCCTGGACCAAGCAGGCGGTGATCAACGAGGCGCGGCGCCAGCTCGAGCGGAAGGCCGAGGCGGGCGAGGCGACAGCGCGCCGGCGGCTGCGCCGATGAGCGCGCTCCCCGTCAGGAAGCCGGCAACGGTGGTTCGCTGGCATGCGCGGCGCCCGGGCGGCCCGACCTTGCTGGTCAGCGAGAGCGTGCAGCCCTGGAGCCCGAGCCGACCCGATCCGGCGCTGCCCGAGGCGTTGGTCGCGGTGCCGGCAGCGCCGCCGGCGACATGGACGCCCGAGCTGGTGCGGGCTCGCCTCGCCGAGGCGATGCAGGTGCTGCGGAAGCTCCCCGACGACGCCGCCTCGCGCCCCTCGACCCAGATGGTGCGCTGGCCGGAGGTGGTCCGCGACATGGCTGAGGCCTATGGCTATGGCGAGGCGCGGGCGCGGATCCGTCCGACCCCGGCCGAGATCGGACGCCTGGACCAGACGCTGCCCTGGCTCTTCCTGATTCCCGACGGCCAGCAGCGCCTGGCGGTCATCGGCGTCGCCATGGGGCTCAACCTCAGGGTCATCGGTCGCACCTTCGGTTGCAGCCACGAGACCGTCCGCCAGCGCGAGCGGGCAGGGATCGCAGCCTTGGTCCAGTCCCTCAATTCTCAGCGTTGATTTATGGATGACAATCCGATGACCAGCCCTGCTTCTTCAGAAGGAAATCCGCAGACACCGCCGTCCGCGGATGCGGATCCCGTCGCCTACATGCTGGCGGTGATGAAGGACAACGACGCCGATCCCGAGCGCCGCGACCACATGGCGAAGTCGGTCGCCCCCTTCGTCCGTCCCAAGGCCGGCGCCGGCCGCGCCGATGGCCGCGAACTCTTGGAGCAGGCGGTCGCCGGTGCGAAGGCCAGCCTCGCGCGCAAGCTCGCCCGCCTGGCCGAGGTGGCCGGGACGTCCGGGTGACGATCCCCGACGCGCGCCGGCTGGCACGGCTTTCGGCTCCGCTCCGCCAGGCCTTCCTCGACTCGCTGAGCGAGATCGAGGCGGCACACCTGCTGCACGACTGGGCGTTCTGGGCGAGGCCCGAGCAGCATCCGCCGGCCACATCCTGGGAGACCTGGCTGGTGCTGGCCGGGCGTGGCTTCGGCAAGACCCGGACGGGCGCCGAATGGGTGCGGGCGGAGGCCGAGAGCGGTCGCCGCCGCCGCATCGCCCTGGTCGGGCCGACCTTGCGCGACGTGCGCAAGACCATGGTCGAGGGCGAAGCCGGCGTCGTCTCGATCTCGCCGCCCTGGTTCCGGCCGTTGTTCGTGAAGACGGCACAGCGCCTGGTCTGGCCGAACGGCGTCG
>CAMDFP010000097.1 GCA_945897335.1 Asaia bogorensis
GGTAGCTCGGCGGCAAGGTTTAGCAGGCTGAGCAGGACCGAGCGGCGCCAGACCAGGAAATAGGCCAGCACGACACTAATGGCGATGACGATGACCGCGGCCGCTGCCGCCAGCAGGAAGCTGTTGACCATGGCACGGCGCGAGGCCGCATGGCCGAAGAGCACGAAATTGTAGTTCTCCAGCGTCGCCGACGCGGCGCTGAGCGCCACGCCATAGGCTGGCACCAGCGAAGTCGAGAGCAGCCCGAGGATCGGCAATCCCAACATGCCCACCACGACCAGCCACAGGACCCAGGTGACTGGTCGCTGCCAGGCGCCGAGCGCGAACGGCCGCGTCGCGACCGACATCATCATCGTCCGGCTGTCCCGCCCCCGGGTCATGATCGCCTGAAGGACGATGCCGGAGAGTGCGATCAGGCCGATGACGAGTGCCAGCACGGAAACCTCGCTCAGCGAGGTCGGCCCGAGTCCCGCCAGGCGCTGGTATATCAGCGTCGGCAGCACCAGGTAGTTGGCGGGAATGCCGAGGAAGGCGGGGATGCCAAAATTGCCGACGCAGGAGACGAAGGAGAGCGCGGTCGCCGCGACCAGGTGCGGCCCCATCAATGGCAGGATGATCGTTCGAAGCACCGTCCACGGGCGGCCGCCTGCCGCGCGTGCCGCCTCGACCAGATCGCCGGGGAGACCGCGAAGCCCGGCGCGGAGTGCCAGGAAGACCAGTGGCGCATATTGCAGGCCGAGGATCAGGATGATGCCTTGGCGGGAATAGAGCGGGTTCGGCTGGCCCAGCCTGGGCTCGAACCCCAGCAATCCGAGCAGCGGGCTGCTCGGCGCCATCACCTGGAGCCAGGCCAGCGCCGTCACCTGCGGCGGGATCATCAGCGGCAGCACGAAGCAGAAGATGAAGGCGCTGCGAAGCCTGGCATCGGTCAGCGTGACCGTGAGCGCCACGGCCGAGCCCAGCAGGACCGCCACCACCGTGCCGCCGATCGCGACCTCGAAGCTATGGACCGTCGCAACCCAGGTGGACGAGCGCCCGAGAGCCGCGGTTATGGCATCGAAGGACGCCACGCCCCTCGGCGCCACGCCTTCGGCGAGCAGCCGGCCGAGGGGCAGGATCGAGAGGATCGATAGGAGAAGAGCGAGGCAGGGAAGCAAGGCACGCTCCCCTGCCCGGCTCACCAGCCGGGCAGCAGTCATCGTGCCGAGCTAGATAGCGCAGTCCGGGATCATTCGCCGAACAATTGCGCGAACCGCTTCTTGTCTTCTTCGGTGGTGCCGAGGATACGCGCGACATCCATCGGCATCAGGTTCACTCCGCCCGGCGGCAGCGCCATCTCGCTGGGGACGCTCGAAAGGGCCGGCATGTAGCCCTGCATCGCCGCCACCTTCTGCCCCTTCTCGGAGAGGAGGAAGTCGACGAAGGCGCGGGCGGCGGTCGGATTGGGCGCGGTCTTGAGGATGGCGACCGGCTCGGTCACGGGAACCACGCCCTCCTTCGGGAAGACGAACTCGACCGGCGAGCCCTTGGCCTTGGCGTTCAGCGCCATGAACTCGACGATGATGCCGTAAGGCTTCTCGCCGCTGGCGACCGACTTCAGCACGGCTCCATTGCCGCGCGCGGAGACCATCTGGTTGGCGGCGAGGGACTCGAAGTATTTCCAGCCGAGGCTCGCCTGCTGCGTGACGGCGCCCAGCACGATCACCGCCGCGCCCGAATAGAACGGGCTCGGCATGATGATCTGGCCCTTGAGCTCGGGTCGGGCCAGGTCGGCCCAGGAGGTCGGCCGGAACTTGGCATCCTTGTGATAGACGATGCCGCTGGTGATCAGCTTGGTGCCGAAATAGGTGCGATCGGGGTCATAGGAGCCGGCGGGGAAACCGTCGAGCCTGGCTTCCTTGTAGGCGGCGAGCCGGTTGTCCTTCTTCAGGATCTCCATGCTGACCGCATCGGCGATCAGCAGCACGTCCGGCCGCGGCTGCCCGGCGGAGAACTCCGCCGCGAGCTTGCCTAGGATCTCGGTGGTGCCCGAGCGGAAGATCTCGACCTCCGTCCCCGGCCGTTCGGCCTTGAACGCCGCCACCGTCTCCGCCGCATCCTTGTCCGGCTGGGAGGTGTAGAGGGTCAGCTTGTCGGCCATTGCCGGTGTCGCGAAGAGAGCCGCAACGACGAGCGACGCCGCGGCGCCGAAACGAAAAGCCAATCCGCGCATGCCCGACATTCCTTCTCAAGATGATGCCGCCCGCCTCAATGCGCCGATCCGGCGCCAGCGACGGCTCCTAATAAATGGCCCGCGAAAGGTTACAGTAGCATTTCAACCGATCAACCCGCGACCGCAGCCATCGCAGACGTGACCGTCTTCCAGCCGACGGTTGCCGTTGATTGTGCTAGCCTTTTCCCAATACTCGCCACCTCCCGCGGAGCCCCGACAATGCGATTCCCCGCCGTGATCCTCGTCGCCATCCTGGCGCTGCTTACGGCCGGTACGAACGCCCGTGCCGACGATGCCGATTGGCAGGCGGTTCTCACCCGGGCCAAGGGGCAGACCGTCTACTGGCATGCCTGGGGCGGCTCGCAACAAACCAACGATTTCATCGCCTGGGTCGGAAGCCGTCTCAAGGGCAACTTCGGCGTGAGCGTCGAGCAGGTGAAGCTGCGCGACACCTCCGAGGCGGTCTCGCGCGTGCTGGCGGAGAAGACCGCCGGGCGCACCGAGGGCGGCGCCGTCGATCTGGTCTGGATCAACGGCGAGAACTTCCTCGCCATGCGCCAGAACGGCCTGCTGTTCGGGCCATGGAGCGAGCAGCTCCCCAACTACCGGCTGGTCGACGTCAAGGGCAAGCCGACGACGACCGTCGACTTCACCGTCCCTGTGGACGGCATGGAGTCGCCCTGGGCGATGGCGCAGATCGTCTTCATCCACGACACCCAGCGCCTGAAGTCGCCACCGAAGTCGATCCCCGACATGCTGGCCTGGGCCAAGGCGAATCCCGGACGCCTCACCCATCCGCAGGTCACGAACTTCCTAGGAGCGACCTTCTTCAAGCAGGCGCTCTACGAGCTGGTGCCCGATCCGGCGTTGCTGCAGACGCCGGCAACCGACGAGACGTTCGGGCCGACCACGACGGCGCTCTGGGCCTGGTACGACGCGCTCAAGCCCACCCTCTGGCGCCAAGGCCGGCAGTTCCCGGAGAACGGACCGGTCCAGCAGCAGCTTCTGGCCGACGGCGAAATCGAGATCTCGCTCTCGTTCAATCCGGCGGACGCCTCGAACGCCATCGCCACCGGGGCCCTTCCAGCCACGGTCCGCACCTTCGTCCTCGATCGCGGCACCATCGGCAACACCAGCTTCGTCGCCATCCCCTTCAACGCCGCCCACAAGGACGGCGCCAAGGTGGTCGCCAATTTCCTCTTGTCGCCGGAGGCCCAGGCCCGCGCCCAGGACCCGCGCGTGCTCGGCAGCTTCGCCGTCCTCGATTTCGCCAAGCTCTCGCCAGCGGAGCGGAAACTGTTCACCGATCTGCCGCGCGGCGTCGCCACGCTTGCGAACGAGGAGCTGGGCATCACCCAGCTCGAGCCGCATCCGAGCTGGATGACCCGGGTCGTCTCCGAGTGGCAGCGGCGATACGGCGGATAGAGGCCGCGGCCGCGCGCGCGTGCTCCGTCTGTTTCCCGGGCTGACCGCAGCGCTTCTGCTGCTGCCCCTGGCTGCCGGCCTCCTCGGAACGCTCCTGCCGGCGTTCGGCTTCCTGCCGGCGCTCGGCGGCCACTCTCTGAGCCTAGATCCCTGGCGGGCGCTGTTCGCCGAGCCCGGACTCCTCGGCGCGATCCGCCTTACCGTCGTCACCGGCCTCGCGGCGACCTTCCTCTCGCTCGCCGTCGCCCTGCTCTTCTGCGCGGCGACCTTCGATCGGCCGTGGTTCCGGCGGGTCGAGACCGTGCTCGGGCCGCTGCTGGCCCTCCCCCATTCCGCGCTTGCGATCGGCCTCGCCTTCCTGATCGCGCCCAGCGGCTGGCTCGTCCGGCTCCTCTCGCCCTGGGCGACCGGCTGGGATCGCCCGCCCGACATCGCCACCGTCCAGGACTCGGCCGGCATAGCGCTCGTCCTCGGCCTGATGACCAAGGAGGTGCCCTATCTCCTGCTGATGATCATCGCCGCGCTCGGTCAGGTGCGGCCACGCGCCTCGCTCATCCTTGCCCGCTCCCTCGGCTACGGTCCGGTGACCGCCTGGTACAAGGTGTTGCTGCCGCAGATCTACCCCCAAATCCGGCAGCCGATCTATGCCGTGCTCGCCTTCTCGCTCGCGGTCGTCGACGTCGCGCTGATCTTGGGCCCGGCCAATCCGCCGACCCTGGCACCGCTCCTGGTCCGCTGGTTTACCGACCGCGACCTCGCCCGGATCTTCCCCGCCTCGGCCGGGGCCGTCCTGCAGCTCGGCCTCGTCGTCGCCGCCATCGCGCTCTGGCGCCTCGGCGAGATCGGCCTCGGCTTCGCCGGGCGCCCGTGGCTGTCATCAGGGAGACGCGGTCGCAACGAAACCCTCCTCAGGTCGCTCGGGGCCGGCATGGGCGGGCTGATCGTCGGCCTCGGCCTCTTCGGGCTCCTTACGCTCCTCATCTGGTCGTTCGCCGGCCCCTGGCGTTTCCCCGACGCGCTCCCCGATCGTTTCGACACCCTCGTCTGGCAGCAACGTCCGGCTGCGCTCTTCGGTCCGGCGGCCGTCACCCTATCGGTCGCCGTCGCTTCGGTAGTGATCGCGCTGGCCCTTTCCATCGGTTGCCTGGAGGCCGAGCGCCGGCACGGCCTCAGGCCGGGTCGCAAGACGCTCCTGGTGCTTTATCTGCCGTTGCTGGTGCCGCAGACCGCGTTCCTCTTCGGCGTCCAGGTCCTCCTCATCCGCATCGGAGTCGACGGGACGTGGGGGGCGTTGGCGTGGAGTCATCTCCTGTTCGTCCTGCCCTACATCTTCCTCTCATTGAGCGATCCCTGGCGCGCTTTCGATCCTCGCTACGAGCGTGTCGCCGGCGGTCTCGGCGTCGGTCCCTGGCGCCGGCTGGTCCGGCTCAAGCTGCCGATGCTGCTGAGCCCGATCCTGTTCGCCTCGGCGGTCGGCTTCGCCGTCTCCGTCGCGCAATACCTGCCGACCTTGCTGATCGGCGCCGGCCGCTGGTCGACGCTCACCACCGAGGCGGTGACGCTGGCCGCTGGCGGCGATCGCCGGCTGGTCGCGGCGCTGGCGCTGCTGCAATCGGCGTTGCCGCTGCTGGTCTATGCGACGGCGATCCTGCTGCCGGGCTGGGTCTTCCGCGCGCGCCGTGACATGCAGGCCGCCACGTGAGCCGCGGCCTCGTCCTCTCGGGTCTCAGGATCGCGCTGGGCCCGCGCATTCTCATCGCCGACCTCGACCTCGCGGTCGCGCCGGGAGCCATCGTCACGGTGATGGGACCCAGCGGCTCCGGCAAGTCCAGCCTGCTCGCCGCGATCGGCGGCTGGATCGAGCCGGCCTTCACGGTTTCCGGAGAGATGCGGTTGGACAGCGAACCGCTCGCCGGCGTGCCGCCGGGGCGGCGGCGGATCGGCCTCCTGTTCCAGGACCCGCTGCTCTTCCCGCATTTGTCGGTCGGCAGAAACCTCGCATTCGCCTTGCCCGCCTCGATCCGCGGCCCGGAGCGGAGGCGGCGCATCGACGCGGCGCTCGAAGCCGCGGAGTTGCCGGGCTATGCCGACCGCGATCCGGCCACCCTCTCGGGCGGCCAGAAGGCCCGTATAGCGCTGCTTCGCACGCTCCTCTCCGAGCCTCGGGCGCTTCTGCTGGACGAACCCTTCAACCGGCTCGATTCGGATCTCAGGGATCGCATCCGGCAGTTCGTCTTCGCTCATGCGCGACGCGCCGACCTGCCGACCCTGCTCGTCACCCACGACGAAGACGACGTGCCGGAGGCCGGCGCGCTCATCCGCCTGGGATCGTGATGGTCGCCTCCGCCACACTGTGGAACAATCGGCACCCATGATCCGCAACGATCCCGTCGATGTCGTCGTGGTCGGCGCCGGCTTCGGCGGAGCCGCCTTCACCTGGCGCCTGGCGAGCCGCGTCCCGGGCCTCAAGATCGTCTGCCTGGAGCGGGGCGGCTGGATCGATCACGCGACCATGCCGCCGGCCGGCACCGACTGGCAGCGGCAGACGATGGGCGACTGGGCCACCTATCCCAATCTGCGCCTTAAATCGAAGAACCCCGCGCCGTCGGCCGATTATCCGATCGACGACACAAACTCCGCCTTCAAGCCGCTGATGTGGAACGGCGTCGGCGGATCGACGATCAACTGGGCGGCCCATTTCCCGCGCCTGCATCCCTCCGACTTCCGCACCCGGACGCTGGACGGCGTCGGCGACGACTGGCCCTTCGACTATTTCGACCTCGAGCGCTACTACGATGAGAACGACGCGATGGTCGGCGTTTCCGGCCTCGCCGGCGATCCGGCCTATCCGCCGAAACCGGAACGGCCGATGCCGCCCTTGCCGCTCGGCCGCCTCGGCATGGTCGCGGCGCGCGGCTTCGACAAACTGGGCTGGCACTGGTGGCCGGTCGATGCCGCGGTCAACTCTCGCAGCCATGACGGCCGTGCCGGCTGCAATCATTGCGGTCCCTGCCTACTCGGGTGCCCGACCAAGGCCAAGTCGTCGGTCGACGCGACCTACTGGCTGAAGGCGCTGGCGGCCGGCGTCGAGCTGCGGACGGAAGCCATCGTCCAACAGGTCGACGTCGAGGGCGGCCGCGCAACCGGGGTGCGCTATCGCGACCGCGAAGGCCGCGACGTGATCCAGCCGGCCTCATACGTGGTCGTCGCCGGCAACGGCATCGGCACCCCTCGCTTGCTCCTTGCCTCGGGGCTATCCAGCCCGGCGCTGGGGCGGAATCTAATGTTCCATTCGGCCTCATATCTCCGCGCCATGTTCGAGGAGGAGCTTGACGGGCCGGTCGGGCCGGTTGGCTGCGCCCTCTACAGCCACGAGTTTTACGAGACCGACGAAGCCCGCGGCTTCAAGCGCGGCATCCATCTGCAGGTCACCCGCGAGAACGCATTGCTGAGCCAGGCGACACGTCTCGAACCGAACTGGGGCGCGGACGCGCATCGCCTGCTGCGCGACGAGTTCCGCCACTCGATGACCGTCCTGGTGATGGGCGAGGACCTGCCGGAGGACCACAACCGCGTAACTCTCACCGAAAAGATCGAAGCCGACGGGCTTCCCGGCGTGAAGCTCGACTACACGCTGTTGCAGCACTCACGGAAGAGCCTCGATTTCGGCATCGCCCGCGCCCAGGAGGTCCTGCATGCAGCGGGCGCCCACCGCATCCACACCATACCTCTGGCTCCGGTGACCGGCTGGCACCTCCTCGGCACCGCGCGCATGGGAACCGACCCCGAGACCTCCGTCACCGACGGCCGTGGCCGCTGCCACGCAGTGTCCAACCTGCTGGTCGCCGACGGCAGCCTGTTTCCGACGGTCGGCGCGGTGAACCCTGGCTCAACGATCGGGGCTCTCGGCCTGAAGATCGCCGACGACCTGGCGGCTGACCTCACATGACCCAGGACTTCAACAAAGCGGTGCTCGACACGCTGCTTCCGGGGGACGCTATCCTGCCCGCTGCCTCGCGGTCAGGCATCGACGCAGCCGCCATCGTCGCCGCCCACACACTCGTCTTCATGATGATCGCCAAAGCCGCCGGCAGCAAGACGGCCTTCGCCGAGCAAACACCCGAAGCGAAGACTGAAGTGCTGCGCGAGGTCGACCGCGGGCCTGACGGCGCTGCCTTCAAGGCTATGGTCGCTACCGCGCTCCATGACTACTACACCAGCGATACCGTGGTTGCGGCGCTCGGATGGCGGCAAGGCGCGCCGCAGCCATCCGGTCACAAGCTCGTCGAGGCGGACGAGGCAACCTGGCAGCGACTGGAAAAGGTGAAGTGCCGAACGCGGCTCTGGCGCTGACGCTTGGCAGGGGAGCGAGATCGGGCGGACTTGCGACTGTCCCTGCGAGAGTTTCGGCCGTCATCATGACGCAGCACATCCGCCACCATGACCGTGTCCGGCGCGGCGAAGACCCTGGCGAACTTCACTCGCTGCCGAAGCCGCTCCGCCCCGCCGCCTGCGGCGCGAAAGAAAGACACTGCACGCGCAGTCCGTTGCTGTTCCTCTGCAAGATGGCCAGCTCATCCTTGCGGCAGCACGCCCCGCACCGCATCAGTCCGCCCGATCGAGACGTACGTCTTTCATTCGATCCGAGCTGACCAACATCGCCACGACGCGGCCGTTCTCGCGGATCATGCGAACGGCATGGACCACCCACCAGCCCTGCCAGAGCTCGGTCTTGCCGACGAAGCGATCGGGGCCGAGCGGCTCCAGCGCCACCAGAGCCTGGCGTTGGAAGCCCGGCCCGAGCTTGAGCACCAGCCCGCTCTTCTCCCGCCTGACCTCGAATGTGGTTGCCAGCTCGTCGCTGGCATAGCGGCCAACACAGGCATCCAGCGCCGCCGCCGAGGGCTCGTAGACCGGCGCCGGATCGAAGACGCAGGCCTGACCACCGAAATCCATGCGGATCACCGGGGCCTTGTTCGGCCCCACCTCGATCTCTGCCGTCGTGTCGACGTTCGACCACTTCTCGAGGAAGCGGTTACCGCCCACGGGGCGCAGCATCAGCGCATGACCGTTCTTGTCGGCCTCGATAGCAGCGTCCTTGACCTTGATCGTCATCACCTCGCCGGACTCGCGGTCGACGTAGCGGCCATCGAGGTTGGCGAGGTTGACGCCGGGGATGGAAGCCTGCTTCATCCGCTCAACGCCGAGCCTTGCCGGTGCCGGCTCGGTGAACTCGTCAGCGAGCGCCACGTCGGCGATCTCGGTGAAGCGGCGATAGGTGTCGGCGTCGTCGCGGTTCGAGAGCAGAACCACACCGAAGTCGACGCCGGGCATATAGGCAAAGACCGAGCGGAAGCCCGGCAGCCCACCGCCATGGGTCCAGAGATCGAGGCCGCGATATTTGCGGATGCCGAGACCGAGCCCGTAATTAGTTGGCCGGCCGTCGGCGAGCTTGCCGGGCGTGGCCATGAGCTTCGCGATCTTGGCGACGCCGATGCCGCCAGCCCGGAACATGCCCTGCCAGCGAACGAGGTCGGGCAGGTTACTGATGAGCCCACCGGCCCCGCCGAGGCCGATCGAGAACACGCCCTTCTTCCAGCTGCCGTCGGCCTGGGGCAGGTAGGAATTCGCCAGGTTCTCGGCAACGTCGTAGGGCTCGTCACGAAGCCGGGTCTGGGTCATGCCCAGCGGCGTCAGCACTTCGTCGGCCAGGAACGTGGCGAAAGGCCGGCCGCTCCGCCGCTCGACCACCAGCGCCATCAGGATGAAGTTGATGTTGGTGTAGACGTTGCGCGTGCCCACCGGAAAGCTGAAGTGGCGCTGGTTGAAGGCGATGTCGAGATAGTCTTCAATGGTGCGGGCTTGGTCAGTGCCGACGCCGGAGAGCTGCATCAGCTCCCAGGAGTCGCGAAGCCCGCTGGTCATGCCGAGCAGGCGGCGGATCGGTACCGGCTTGTCGACCTTGAGCTCGGGCACGATGCCGCGCACGTCCTCGTCCAGGTCGAGCTTGCCGCTCTCGACCAGCAGCGCCGAGGCAGCGGCAACGAAGGTCTTGGTGATGGACGCGATATGGAACCGCGTCTCCGGCCCGTTCTTGACCCGGAGCTCGAGGCTGGCGAGGCCGAAACAGCGCTGATGCACGACGGCGCCACCGCGCAGCACGGCCAGCGTTCCGCCCGGTGCCCCCGGTGCGTCCCAGCCGGCGAAGAGGGCATCGATCTGATCGGTCTTGAGCGGTGTCGGCATCGTGTCCTCGTTACCAAGCGTGTCCATGATCTTCCGCGGCAACGAGGCTGGGATGCAACGGCCGACCGCATTTCGCGAAAGGTCGCAAGTCGAGATAGGGTGACCCATGCATCAGGCAAGGTCCCGGCCATGAGCCGAATAGCCAAGATCGAGGCGCTGCCGCTCCGGATCAGCGAGAAGACCGTCTGGATCTTCCTCCAGGTCGTCGACGACGAAGGGCTGTCGGGGCTGGGCGAGGCCACGCTTTCCGGCCGCGAGGCCGAGGTGCTTGCGCTCCTGGCGGAGCAGGCGCCGATGCTGGTCGGCACCCCGGCGGTACCCGCCCCTCTGACGGCCTCGATACCCGACCAGACGATCGTGGAAGCATCCATCGCGAGCGCTCTCGACCAGGCACTCTGGGACCTCCGCGGTCAACGTGCCGGAAAGCCGATCTGGCAGCTTCTGGGGATTACCCAGCGCCGCAGCATCCCCCTCTATGCCAACATCAACCGGCGCACGATCGACCGCAGCCCGGCCGGCTTCGCCGCCAGTGCCCGCGACGCGATGGCGGTCGGCTTCAACCGGCTGAAGCTGGCGCCCTTCGACGGCTTGACACCGGCCCTGGCCGAGATCGATGCCGGATCCGTCCTGATCGACGCCGGCATCGCCCGGATCGCCGCAGTCAGGGAGGCCGCCGGCGCGGATGTCCGCGTCATGGTCGACTGCCACTGGCGCTTCACCGAAGCCACGGCCGAGCGAACCATCGACAGGCTGGCCGAGATCGGCGTGACCTGGTTCGAGTGCCCGCTCCCGGAGACGATGGAGACATGCGAGGCACTCCGGCGCCTCCGCTCCAAAAGCAACGCCCGCGACATGCAGCTCGCCGGCCTGGAGATGTCGACATCGCCGGCCGCGCTCCGTCCCTTCCTCGAGGCCGGCTGCTATGACGTCGTCATGCCTGACATCAAGTACATCGGAGGCTTCGCCGGCATGCTTGCGGCCGGCAAGCTCTGCGCCAGCTATGGAGTCGGCTGCGCCCCGCACAACCCGACTGGCCCGGTCTGCCATGGCGCCAGCCTGCATGCCGCAGCCGTGCTCGACAGCTTCGACCTGCTGGAGCACCAGTATGACGAGTCGCCGCTGTTCGATACGCTGATCGACAATCGACTCCCGAAACACACTGGCGAGGTAAGCCGGCTTCCCAACAAGCCCGGCCTCGGCCTCGCGCTGGTCCCGTCCCTCGTTGCCGAGCTGACGGAAAGGATCTGATCCCTCGATGTCGCGCGAAGAGTTCCTTGGCTATCACCGCCCGGATGGCGCCGTCGGCATCCGCAACCACCTGCTGGTGCTGTCGATCGGCGGCCTCACCATTCCGACAGCCCGCCGTATCGCGTCTGCCCTCAGCGGAGCGGTGATGGTCGGCATGCCCTACAACCATGGGAGCCTCCTGGGCGGCGACCGTGCGAACTGGCGACGCGCTTTAATGCGGCTGCCCAACCATCCGAATGTCGGAGCCGTGCTGCTGATTGGCGACAATCCGCCCGTCATGGCCGACGTCGTCGCCGAGGTCGAAAAAACCAAGCGGCCCTTCGCCGCCTTCACCATGGACGACTGCGACCACGACGCCGTCACCTTGACCGAGCGCGGCATCCGAGCCGGAGCACGCCTGGCAATGCAGGTCTCGACCGGCCGGCGTACGCCAACTCCCCTCACCGCGCTTTGCCTCGGCCTGGAATGCGGACGGTCCGATCCCAGCTCCGGGCTTGTCGCCAATCCATTGCTCGGCCGCGTCGCTGACCGTCTGGTCGATGCCGGCGGGCGCGTCATCATCGGCGAGACGGTCGAGTGGCTAGGGGCCGAGCATTTGCTGGAACGGCGCGCCGCCAGCCCGGCCATCGCCGCCGCCATCCACGAAGCGGTCCGCCGCCGCGAGCAGACGGCGATCGACAATGGCCTCGATCTTACGGGCAACAATCCCGGTCCCACCAACATCGCCGCCGGCCTTTCCAGCATCGAGGAGAAAGCGCTCGGCAACATCGCCAAGAGCGGCAGCCGGCCGATCCAGGGCGTACTCACCTATGGCGAGGCGGCCGGTGGTCCCGGTTGTTGGGTCATGGACGCGCCGGCCTATGCGTCGGAGTCGCTGACAGGCTTCACCGTCGCCGGCGCTCAGCTGATGCTGTTCACCACCGGCGTCGGCAACAGCTTCGTGAGTTCGATGGCGCCGACGCTGAAGGTCAGCGCCAACCCGGTCACCTGCGCCAAGATCGGCGAGCAGCTCGATCTCGACGCCAGCGCCGTGTTCCTCGGCCGCGAGGCCCCGGAGGTCGCGGCCGATCGCCTGTGGCAGCGGATGCTGGCCGTCGCGTCGGGCGACGCCACCTGGGGCGAGGTGCTGGGCGAAGGCGACGAGGTCGTCGCCCGCTACGGCCCGGCGATGTGAGGGAGCGAGCCAAGATGGACACGCCGATGATGGATGCGATCCGCCTGAGCCCGGAGGACAGCGTCGCGACCGTGCTGAGGCCCGTCGGCCGGGGCGAGCGCATCCGGGTGGGTTGCGGCGATGCGGTCTCGGCGTTGGATGCGATCCAGGACGTGCCGCTCTGCCACAAGATCGCACTTCAGACGATCGCGCCCGGCGACCGAATCCTAAAATACGGCGAGGCGATCGGAGAAGCGACCAGCGCGATCCGCCCGGGCGAGCATGTTCACATCCACAATCTCCGGAGCCTTCGCGCCCGCGCCAAGTAGCCTCAGCGCGACCACACAAGCGGGAACAGCGCGCAGTCCATCGGGTCGCCGTGCTTGAGCCCCGAATCCGAGGTCGGGATCGCCACCTCGCCTGCATGCACGCAATAGCGCGCATCGTCTCCGGTCCAACGCGTCGCCAGCGCCCGCCGCCGCCGGCTGAGCGAGGCGTTGCCGGGCGCGCCGTGCACGATCATCGCCTGGAACACGAGGCAGTCGCCTGGCTCCATGTCGTAGCCGACGATGTCGTAGGCTGACCGATCCGCATCGATGTCCGGCATCGCCTCCAGGCTACGGTCGCGGTAGGGGCTGCCGTCGGCGAAGTGATAGGGCAGGAACGACTTCTGCCAGAGATGCGATCCCCGCACGTACTCGACCGCATTCTCCTTCGCCACCGGATCGAGCGGCAACCAGATCGAGCACACCTGATGGCCGCTCACCGCCCAATAGGGCTGGTCCTGGTGCCAGGGCGTGCGTTCGCGCGTGCCTGGCTCCTTCACCAGCAGCTGGTCGTAGAAGAAGTTGACCCTTGACGCGCCCATGACGTGACCAGCGATGGCGGCCGCCGGCGACTCCAGCACGAAGCGGCGGAACGGGGCCAGGCGCTGCCACATGTCGAGGTCGCCGAAGAAACGGCCGGGGTTGCCGGGCTTCGTATAGATCTCGCCATGCGGGCCGGGCTTGGCCATCGCCTCCTCGACACCCGCGGCCAGAACGGCAATCCAGTCCGGATCAAACATCCGTCTGAGGCAAACGACGCCGTCCCGTTCATAGGCGGCGATGTCGGCGGCGGCGATCGGGTTCGGCGGTTCGCGGTTCATCGACGAGGGGTAATGTCGGTTTTAGGCGGGTGGAAGACGTTCAACAGGCTACTCTAGGAATGCAGATCCAACGAATGCAAGGCGGCGACGGTGTACGACGCGTCAAAGGTGAGGGCGCTTCTCGACCAGCGGAAGCCCGGGCACACGCTGCCACAGGCCTTCTATCGCGACCCGGCCTTCTACGAGTTCGACCTGGAAGCGATCTTCGGCCGGACCTGGCTGTTCGCCGGGCTCGACCTCGACATCCCCAAGCCCAGCGGCTATGTGACGCTCCGCATCGGCCGGACTTCGGTCGTCCTCCTCCGCTCGGCCGACGGGCAGATCCGCGGCTTCTTCAATAGCTGCCGCCATCGCGGCGCCGAGATCTGCACCCAGGCGAGGGGCAAAGTTTCGCGCCTCTCCTGCCCCTATCACCAATGGACCTACGGCCTCGACGGCACGCTCCTGGCCGCGGCCGGCATGCCGGAAGGCTTCGATCGATCGGGCCATGGCCTGAAGCCGATCCACATCGAGATGGTCGCCGGGACCATCTTCATCTGCCTAGCCGCCACCCCGCCCGACTTCGCACCGATCCGCCGGTCATTGGAGCCGCTGCTGGCGCCGCACGAACTGGCCGGCGGCAAGATCGCCTTCGAAACCACCATCGTCGAGAAGGGAAACTGGAAGCTGGTGATGGAGAATGCGCGCGAGTGCTACCACTGCGCGGCGAAGCATCCGGAGCTTATGAAGACCTTCCCGCATCTCAGGCGCGAGCCACCCGAGATGCGGAACGATGCCGCAGCCCTCGCCTTCCGCGAGCACTGCCGTGCCCAAGGCCTGGAGACCGGGCCGTTCAAGGTCGAGGGCTTCGAGGCCAGCCGCTTCGCGCTCAGGGATGGCGCCCGCTCCTTCACCCTCGACGGCAAGCCGGCGGTCGCCAAGCTGATGGGCCGGGTCGGCGACGGCAATGTCGGATCGCTCCGCTTCGCCCTCGATCCCAACAGTTTCGCGCACGCGACCGGGGACTACGCCTTCCTCTTCTTCGCCCTGCCGCACGGGCCTGAGGAGACGCTCGTTCACATGAAGTGGGTGGTGAACAAGGATGCGGTCGAGGGCGTGGATTACGACCTCGACCGCCTGACCAAGGTCTGGAGCCAGACCAACGACCAGGATGTGTGGCTGATCGAGAACAACCAACGCGGCGTCAACTCGCTGGGATTCGAACCAGGCCCTTACTCCGCCGTCTCGGAGCGTACGGTGATGGAGTTCACCGAGTGGTATTGCGGCCAGGCGCGGCGGGCGCTGGCTTAAGGCTCGCGCCTGCCTTCTCAGGCGTAACCCTGGACGGCTGCCTCTCGGCATCTTATACTGAGACTGTATTAGTCTTAGTTAGAATGAGCCATGGCCTTCTACGGTGCCGGCGTCGAGTATGCCCTTCACACGCTCCTGAATCTGAGCCTCGCACCGGCAGGAACGGCACCAAGCGCACGCGATCTCGCCGAGTTCCAGCGCCTGCCGCTCGCCTTCATGCGGAAGCTGCTGACCCAACTCGACAAGGCCGGCCTCGTCCGCGGCTCTGAAGGCATTCGCGGTGGCTGGCAACTGGCCCGCGAGACGAACACGATCACGCTGCTTGAAGCAGCTGAAGCCGTGCA
>CAMDFP010000098.1 GCA_945897335.1 Asaia bogorensis
TCGGCCGGCGCCAGGCCGCGCGGCAGCGATACCCGCTTCGGCTTGACCTTGCCCTCGGCCTCGCCGAGCTGGACATACTGGCCGTAGGGGCCGCGCTTCAGCGTCACCGTCTTGCCCTCGGGATCCTTGCCGAGCTCGCGCTCGCCGCCCTCGGCCGAGGCGCCGTCCTCGGAGCCCCCCTCCACCACAAGGCGGCGGGTGTATTTGCACTCCGGGTAGTTCGAGCATCCGAGAAAGGCGCCGAACTTGCCGAGCTTGAGGCCGAGACGGCCTTGCGTGCAGGACGGGCAGGCGCGAGGGTCGCCCTGGCCGGGGACGTCGGGGAAGAAGTGCTGGCCGAGATCCTGATCCAGGGTCTCGATCACCTGCTTGATGCCGAGATCCTTGGTGCCGCCGATGGCGGTCGAGAAATCGCGCCAGAAGTCGCGCAGCACCTGCTTCCAGTCGAGATCGCCCTCGGCCACCTCGTCCAGCTTGCCTTCGAGGTCGGCGGTGAAGCCGTATTCGACGTAGCGCTGGAAGAAGTTGGAGAGGAAGGCGGTGACCACGCGGCCGGTGTCTTCGGGGATGAAGCGTTTGCGCTCGAGGCGTACATAATCGCGGTCCTGGAGGACCTGAAGGATCGAGGCGTAGGTCGAGGGCCGGCCGATGCCGAGCTCTTCCAGCCGCTTCACCAGGCTGGCCTCGCTGAAGCGGGGCGGCGGCTGGGTGAAGTGCTGTTCGGGCTTGACCTCGCCCTGGGTCAGGGCCTGGCCGTTGGTCAGCGGCGGCAGGCGGCGGTTGCCGTCGTCGTCGGCGTCGTCGTCCTTGCCTTCCTGGTAGAGTTTGAGGAAGCCGTCGAACAGCATGATCGAGCCGGTGGCGCGCAGCACGGTCTTGCCGGAGGCATCGGCGACGTCGACGCCGGTCTGGTCGAGCTGGGCCGCTTCCATCTGGCAGGCGACGGCGCGCTTCCAGATCAGGTCGTAGAGCTTGCGCTGGTCGTCTTCGAGGTATTGGGACACCTCGGCGGGAAGCCGGCCGAGATCGGTCGGGCGGATCGCCTCGTGCGCTTCCTGGGCGTTCTTCGCCTGGTTCTTGAAAGTGCGCGGCTCCTTCGGCAGGTAGCGGTCGCCGAATTCGCGCAGGATCACCTTGCGCGTGCCGGCCAGGGCCTCCTGGCCGAGGTTGACGCTGTCCGTCCGCATATATGAAATGAGTCCGACGGTCTCGCCGCCGAGCGACACGCCTTCATAGAGCTGCTGGGCGAGGCGCATGGTGCGGGAGGCGCCGAAGCCGAGCTTCCGTGACGCCTCCTGCTGCAGAGTCGAGGTGGTGAAGGGCGGCGGGGGGAAGCGCCGGACGGTCTTCCGCTCGACATCCGAGACGGCGAAGCGGCCGGCCTTGATGGCTTCGACCGCAAGATCGGCGGAGGCTTGGTCCTTGAGGCCCATCTTGCCGAGCTTCTCTCCATTGAGATGGGAGAGCTCGGCGGTGAACTTGCCGCCGGTCTCGGTCGCGAATTCGACCGCGACCGACCAGTATTCCTCCGCCTTGAAGGCCTCGATCTCGGCTTCGCGCTCGCAGACCAGCCGAAGTGCTACCGACTGCACCCGGCCGGCCGACTTGGCGCCGGGCAGCTTCCGCCAGAGGACGGGAGAAAGAGTGAAGCCGACGAGGTAATCCAGTGCGCGGCGGGCGAGATAGGCTTCGACCAGCTCGCGGTTGATCTCGCGCGGATGGGCGATGGCGTCGAGGACGGCGGATTTGGTGATCTCGTGGAAGACCACCCGCTTGACCTCGATGCCGCCCAGCTTGTTCCGGTCCTTGAGGATCTCGGCCAAGTGCCAGGAGATCGCCTCGCCCTCGCGGTCGGGGTCGGTCGCGAGGAACAGGCGCTTGGCGCCCTTGAGCTCGCCGGTGATCGCCGAGACCGCCTTCTCGGCGCGGTCTTCGACTTTCCACTTCATGGCGAAGTCGGACTCGGGGTCGACGGCGCCGTTCTTCGCCTCGAGATCGCGGACATGGCCGTAGCTCGCCACGACCCTGTAGCCGTCGCCGAGATACTTGTTGATGGTTTTCGCCTTGGCCGGCGACTCGACGACGACAACGTCCATTCTCTTTAAGTCCTGCCTCAGTCTCGTCCTACAAGCCGCTGGTATATCGTAAGGAAACCTGATTTCCCGAATGCCTGTCGAGGCGGCCGGCCAGCTCCGCCTCGAGGAGGACGGCGAGGACGACGGGGGCTGACATGTGGCATTGGCGGATCAGTTCGTCAACCGCGACCGGGCTAGGACCCAGGAGTCCGAGGACGGCGGAGCGGGCGCGATCGACCTCGGCGTCATCGGCTTGCAACGGCGCCGGAAGCGGCGAATCCGCCGCCGGATCGCGGAGCTGGGAGAGGCGCCCGAGGCCCTCCAGGACATGGCCGGCGGTCTCGACCAGGGTGGCGCCGTCGCGGATCAGGCCGTTGCAGCCCCGGGCTCTCGGGTCCAGCGGCGAGCCTGGAACCGCGAAGACCTCGCGTCCCTGGTCGAGCGCGAAGCGGGCGGTGATGAGAGAGCCCGACCGCTCGGCCGCCTCGACCACGACGGTGCCGAGGGAGAGACCGGAGATGATCCGGTTCCGGCGGGGGAAGTGCCGGGCCTGGGGCACGGTGCCGGGCGGCATCTCGGCGACGATCAGGCCTTCGGCCTTTATTCGTTCGTGGAGCGCGCGATTTTCTTCGGGATAGACGACATCGGCGCCGCCGGCGACGACCGCGACGGTGCCGCCGGCGAGCGCGCCGCCATGCGCCATCGCGTCGATGCCACGGGCGAGGCCGGATACGACGATCAGTCCGGCGGCGGCGAGGTCCTGCGCCAGGTCGCGGGCGAGCTTCCGCCCATTGGCCGAGGCGTTGCGCGCGCCGACCACGGCGACCGACTTCTTATTGAGCAGCTCCGCCCGGCCGATGACCGAGATCAACGGCGGCGGATCGGCGATCTCGCGAAGCAGGACCGGATAGTCCGGCTCGATCGCGGCGATCCAGCGGCCGCCGGCCTTGGCCAATGCCGCGATCTGCGCCTGGGCGTCTGCGGCCGCCGGGATTTTCGGGGCGCCGGACCGGCCGCCACGGCGCGCGAGGGAAGGGAGCGCCGCCAGCGCCTCGCGGGCGCAGCCGAACCGGTCGATGAGCTGGAAGAAAGTGACCGGACCGACATGATCGGTCCCGGCGAGCCGGAGCCAGTCGACGCGTTCCGCGTCCGGGAGAGGGCGGTAGCCGCTCATGGCCGCAAGGTGCGGTCGAACCCAGGCGGCGTCAACACCCGGAAGGCGCAATCAGGAGAGCGGCGGCCCGCCATTGTGGCCGATGTTTTCGGTACTGATGGCTGCGTCCTTGCCGAGCTTGATCTTGGATTCCTCGCCCTTGAGCAGGCGTCTTATGTTCTCGTGATGGCGGATCCAGACGAGGACCGCGATCAGCGCCGCCAGGTAGGCGCGCGGGGGATCGGCCAGATACCAGGCAAAGACCGGGGCGAGGGCCAGCGCCGTCAGCGCCGCCGCCGAGGAGTAGCGGAATACCACAGCCATGACGAGCCAGGTCAGGCAGGCGAGCAGTCCGACCTGCCAGGCGATCGACAGCAGGATGCCGAGCGCGGTCGCCACCCCCTTGCCGCCCTTGAAGCCGAGCCAGACGGGGAAGCAATGACCGAGCATGGCGCCGCCGCCGGCGAGCACCGCCATATCCTGACCCCAGATCCCGGCGATCTGGACGGCCACCGCCCCCTTGGCCCCGTCCAGGAGGAGGGTGGCGGCGGCCAGCCCCTTGCGGCCGGTGCGGAGCACGTTGGTGGCGCCGATGTTGCCGGAGCCGATCTTCCGGATGTCGCCGTGGCCGGCCAGCTTGGTCAGGACCAGGCCGAAGGGGATGGAGCCGAGGAGGTAGCCGGCGAGCGCTGCCGCGATTAAGGATAAATCTCCGAGAGGAAGGGCCATCTCACTCGCCCCGGGCGTCGTGGACGACTCGTCCGGAGGTCAGGGTCAGGAGCACTTTGCCCTCCACCGGCCTTCCATCGAAGGGAGAGTTTTTCGACTTGCTGCGAAAGCCGTCGACATTGATCCGATAGGCCCGCTCGGGATCGAACAGAACCAGGTCGGCGACACCGCCCTTTGCCATCCGTCCGGCCTCGAGGCCGAGTAGTGCAGCCGGACCCGAGGTGATCTTCTGCAACGCCGTTTGCAGTTTCAGATGGCCATTGTGGCATACCTCTAAAGTTAGAGGTAATAATGTTTCCAAACCGAGGATGCCGGCGGCCGCCTGGGCGAACGGTAGTCTCTTGGAGTCCTGGTCGTGCGGGGCGTGATCGGAGGCGATGGCGTCGATCGTCCCGTCGGCGAGGCCTTCGACGATCGCGCGTCGATCGTCCTCCGACCGGAGCGGCGGCGAGAGCTTGGCGAAGGTGCGGTAGTCGCCCACCGCGGACTCGTTCAGGGCAAAGTAGGGCGGCGCGGTATCACAAGTTACGGAAAGTCCGCGCTTTTTCGCCGAGCGTATGACCTCGACGGCGGCCCGTGTGGATATGTGGGCGGCGTGGTAGCGCCCACCCGTCAATTCCACAAGCCGCATGTCGCGATCGAGCAGGATGGCCTCGGCGGCGGTGGGGATCCCCGGCAGACCCAGGCGAGTGGCGATTTCGCCCTCGTTCATCCCGGCGTCGGAGGCGAGCGCCGGTTCTTCCGGGTGCTGGAGGATAACCTGGCCGAAAGTCTTGGCGTAGGACAGGGCGCGGCGCATCACCAGGGCCGAGGCGACCGCATGGGTGGCGTCGGTAAACCCGACCGCGCCGGCCGCCGCCATCAGTCCGATCTCGGCCATCTCGCGGCCAGCTAAACCCTTGGTTACCGCGCCATAGGTCCGGATGGTGACCTTGCCGATGGTCCGGCTGCGGCGTTCGATGAACTCGACCAGGGACGGATCGTCCACCGGCGGCCGGGTATTGGGCAGGGCGACCATGGTGCCGATGCCGCCGGCGGCGGCGGCCAGGCTGGCGCTCTCGAAATTCTCCTTATGCTCCTCGCCCGGTTCGCGGAGCTGTACCCGCATGTCGACCAGGGCCGGCGCCAGCACGGCGCCGCCGCCGTCGACGAGCTCGGCGCCCTCGGGCGGGCGCTCGAACAGCTTCGGCCCGAGATCGGCGATGCGGCCGTTCTCGACCAGGAGCTGGCCGGTCTCGTCCCGCCCGCTCTCGGGATCGATCAGCCGGACGTTCTGAAAGGCGATCCGGCTCACGGCGGGGTGTTCCGGCCGGTGTCGGGAAGGGCCCTGGAAAGCTGATCCAGGCAGGCCATGCGGACCGCGACGCCCATCTCGACCTGCTGGCGGATCAGAGACCGGTCGATGTCGTCGGCGACTTCCGAGTCGATCTCGACGCCGCGGTTCATAGGCCCGGGATGCATGATGAAGGCGTCGGGCTTGGCCAGCGCCAGCTTGGCGCGGTCGAGGCCAAAGTAATGAAAATACTCCCGGATCGAAGGGACGAAGCTGCCATGCATGCGCTCGGTCTGGAGGCGCAGCATCATCACGATGTCGCAGCCGACCAGGCCCTTCTTCATGTCTGTGAAGATCTCGACCCCGAGGCGTTCGGCCGCGGTCGGCAGCAGGGTGGGAGGCGCGATCAGGCGGACGCGGGCTCCTAAGGCATTGAGAAGATGGATGTTCGAGCGGGCGACGCGGGAATGGAGCACGTCGCCGCAGATGGCGACCAGGAGACCGCCGATCTTGCCCTTGGTGCGACGGATGGTCAGCGCGTCGAGGAGCGCCTGGGTGGGATGCTCGTGGGTGCCGTCACCGGCATTGATGACCGAGCAATTCACCTTTTCCGACAAGAGCTTAACCGCGCCGGAGTCATGGTGGCGGACGATCAGGACGTCCGGGTGCATGGCGTTCAGCGTCATCGCCGTGTCGATCAGCGTCTCGCCCTTCTTGGTCGAGGACGAGGCGACCGCCATGTTCAGGACGTCGGCGCCGAGCCGTTTGCCGGCCAACTCGAACGACATCTGCGTCCGGGTCGAAGGCTCGAAGAACAGGTTGATCTGCGTGCGCCCGCGCAGGACCGAGGCCTTCTTGTCGGCGCTGCGGTTCATGTCGACATAGGTCTCGGCGAGGTCGATGAGCCCGAGGATCTCCTGGGGCGCCATGCCTTCGATGCCGAGAAGGTGCTTTAAGGGGGAGCGAGGAGACGAAGCCATTAAAGCCCCTGATTACACCAGCGGCCGGGCCTTGGGTAGCGTCCGCGCGCTGCCCCAGGGCGCCCGGCCATCGGCCCGGCTCCGCGACAAGATTGCGCGACCGTGGAGCCGCCGAATCGGCTAGGGTGTTGGTCTTCCGATGCAGATGAAGACACCTTCGACGCGCGAGGCCGCATGCCTCCGCGAGGTCCGTATCGACCGGATCATTCACCTCGCCGCCCTGGCGGCGGCGGCCGTCGCCTGCGCCGTCCTGATCCCGGTCAGCGCGGCGCGGCTCGGGCTGTCCGGATTCATCGGCGTGATCCTCTACGTCATCGGGCTTTTCGCCATGCTGACCTGCTCGGCCCTCTACAATGGGTGTCGGGCATCACCGCGGCGGCACATCCTCCAGCGTCTTGATCATGCTGCGATTTTCCTTCTGATCGCCGGAACCTATTCGGCGTTTTTCGGCGGGGCCATCGACGATCCCTGGATCGCGCTGCTGCTGGCGGCGGTGTGGGCGATCGCGCTGGTCGGGCTCGCTGGCACCCTGATCGTTCCCCGGGCGATGCGTCGGATCTCGATCGGTCTCTATCTGGCGCTGGGCTGGAGCATTCTCGCGGCGATCGGGCCGGTCTGGGAGCGGCTTTCGCTCCTCGTCCTGCTGCTGATGCTCGCTGGCGGCATCCTTTATTCGGCGGGTGTGATCTTCCACGTCCTCGAACGGGTGCGCTACCAGACGGCCATCTGGCACGGCTTCGTGGTTGCTGCTGCGAGCTGCCACTTTGCCGCCGTCGTCTCTAACCTCCCCGTCGCCTGACGTCCGCGTCAAGATCTGGGCCGCATTCCAGCCTGATACACGATCAGACAGCATGTATTGATTCGATATAACGAATCAATAAGGCGCTGCGATGCCGCCGCGCCGGTAGTGCTCACCGGCCCGGAAACGGTCGCGACTCTCTCCATTGCCGAATTTGTGGCGAGCCAGGATCCGTCAACGCGGCGGTCGTCGAAGTTTGGCTGGAAGTGGGGCATTCGGGGGCTGTCGGACGGGGCTTCGCTCCGGTGAAGCCAGTCCGGTTTGCGCAGGTTCGTCCGGTCCCCGGCACAGCGGGAAGGGGCCGGATGATGACTGGCTGGCTCTGAGGATAATCCGCCGAGTTGGGGTCCTCGCGTCTGGCGATTACCCGCCTTCGCACCACCGCGTCCATGCATCCCGGTACCCGGCTTCCAGGTTCCGGAGGTAGCGCTTGCCGTCCATCATCGGCGACCGGACGAACCGCTCGCGGAGCCCATGGCGAAGCGACGCCAGCCGGTCGAGGTCGCGGGCGAGCGATACGGCGAGATCGACGTAGCCCGCCTCGTCATTCGCCGCCAGCTCCGGCAAGCCGACATTGGTAACCAAGCCGAGTCCGGCCCGCGAGAAGGTGGTGTCGCCCGCTCGCGTGACCACCGGAACCCCCATCCAGAGCGCGTCCGAGGTCGTGGTCCCGCCATTGGCCGGGAAGGGGTCGAGGCAAATGTCGAGGTCGCGATAGGGAGCGTAGACGCCGGGCGACCGCCCTCGGAAATCGAGGCGATCGCAGCCGATACCTTCGGCCTGGAACCGGTCAGAGAGCCAGGTCGGGTCGTCGACCCCGAGCCCGAACCATTTGATGACGAGGCGGGAATTGGGGACAGCCCTCAGGATGGCGGCCCACATGCGCAGGGTCGTCGGGCTGAGCTTGGCGATGTTGTTGAAGGAGCCGAAGGTGACGAAGCCATTCGCCAGGGCCGGCAGGCGCTCCGCCGGTTCCGCCACCTCGTATCCAGGCTGGTAGCAGGCGCAGGTATCGGGCAGGCGCATGATCTTTTCGGAATAGAAACGATCCAGCCACGGCGGGGTGAAGTAGGGATCGCCGATGCGGTAGTCGATGCTCTCGAGGCCGGTGGTATTGGGGTAGAGCGGGAAGCTCACCTGGACCGGCGCCGGCCGGCGGGCGAAGACCGCGAGACGGTTTCGCGACATGTGACCCGCGCACTCGACCAGGATGTCGATGCGGTCGCTCCGGATGCGCTCGGCCAGCTCCTGGTCGCTCATGGTCTTGCAGGGTACCCAGGCGTGTGCGGTGGAGCTGCAGAGCTCGGTGAACGGGTCGTTGATGTCGTTGCTGTAGTAGGCGACCACGCGGAAATGGGCGGGGTCGTGGTGCATGAACATCGGCGACAGGAAGTTGCCACCGGGATGCGCGCGGAAGTCGGGGGACAGGTAGCCCACCACCAGAGGCCGCGACGGATCCTCTCCGGCGCGCGGCCGGGGCGGCAGCCGTGGGATCGGCTGCATGTGCTTCGCATCGAAGGCGCGGTGCGCGGCAAATACGTCCTCGCGGGACACATCGTCGCGAAAGCAGAGGACGAAGAGGTAGTCGCTGGCTGCCGCCGCGAAGTCGGGCCGAAGTTGGACGGCGCGATGAAAGGCGATGCAGGCGGGCACGCACAGGCCCTGGGAGAACGTCACCGTCCCACGGGCGAAGTGGGCTTCCGGCAGGCTGGGTCCCAGGCAGAGCGCGCGGCGCATCGAGCGTTCTGCACTCAGGAGGTCGCCGATATCGCGCTGATGGACCGATAGCCGGGCGAAGGCATAGGCGATCTGGCCGAGATTGTGCGAGGCGGCCGGGCTGTCGCGCTCGAAGGCGAAGGCCCGCTGCACGCTGCGGGTGGCGGCGTCCAGGAGATCGAGGGCCTGCAACGCGGTGCCCCGGTCGACGTAGAAATGCCCGGCCGAAGGTTGGAGCGCGATGGCCCGCGCCATCAGCCGGGCAGCCTCCTCCGGCCGCCGGTCGTTGAGCGCGATCACGCCTCGCAGGAACAGGGCGTCGGCGCCCTTCGTGCTGTCGGCCGCGATACGCCGATAGGCCTCATCCGCCTCGACGAGCCGGCCGGCGTGGTGAAGCTCGAGGGCAGCCGCCAGCGCGGCCTGCGAGTCCATGGAAGGGTCGCCCTTCATGCCGGCGATACATGCGCGGCCGGCGCGCCGCGACGGATCGCGTCCAGCGCGCCCTGCAGGATGTAGGCGGCGGCCATCTTGTCGACCAACTCGGCCCGGCGCACCCGCGAGGCGTCGGCGTCGAGCAGGGTCCGCGTCACCGCCGCCGTCGAGAGTCGCTCGTCCCAGAAGGCGATCTCGAGGGCGCGCTTAGCCATGAGATTGGTCGCGAACTGGCGGGTGGACTGGCAGCGGGGTCCCTCGCTGCCGTCCATGTTCAGCGGCAGCCCGATCACCAGCGCGCCGACCTGGCGGGCGTCGACGACGGCGAGCAGGGCTTCGGCATCCTTGGTGAACTTGGTGCGGCGGATGGTGTCGAGCGGAGTCGCGACGGTGAGCGTGCCGTCGGCGATGGCGAGCCCGATCGTCTTGGTTCCGAGATCGAGCCCGAGCAGCCGATCGCCCGGTCTTATCAATGACTTGAGCTCGAAAATGTTGCGGATCGTCATCGGCCGATGATAGGGTGCGCGGCACTTTGCCAACACTGGAGCGCGTGCGTGGGCCGGCCCTGATTTCGAGCCGGCCGCAAGGCGCGTTCCTCATGCTTGAAGAGACCTACCCCATGTCCCTGGACAAAGATACGGTCCGGAAAGTCGCCACGCTGGCGCGCATCAAGGTCCCGGATTCAGACCTCGACCACCTCGCCAACGAGCTTTCGGGCGTGCTCGGCTGGATCGAGCAGCTGAACGAGGTCGACGTCACCGGAGTGGCGCCGATGACCTCGGTCGCCCAGATGAAGCTGAGGTGGCGCCCCGACGAGGTCACTGACGGCGGCGACGCCGAGAAAGTCACCCGGAACGCGCCGGAAGGCGCCCACGGCTTCTTCGTCGTGCCGAAGGTGGTCGAGTGATGGCCGGCCTGACGCACATGACCATCGCCGAGGCGCGGGACGCGCTGAAGGCGAAGAAGATCTCCTCGGCCGAACTGACCGGTGCGCATCTGAAGGCGATGGAGGCGACCCGCTCGCTGAACGCCTTTGTGACCGAGACCCCGGAGCGCGCCATGGCGGACGCCGCCCGTGCCGACGCCACCCTGGCGAAGGGGACGGCGGGGGCGCTGGAAGGCATCCCGCTCGGCATCAAGGATCTGTTCTGCACCGAGGGCGTGCTGACCACCGCGGGATCCCACATCCTGGACGGGTTCAAGCCGCCCTACGAGTCGACCGTCTCGGCCAAGCTCTGGCAGGCCGGCGCCGTCATGCTCGGCAAGCTCAACATGGACGAGTTCGCCATGGGCTCGTCCAACATGACCAGCTATCACGGCGCGGTAAAGAACCCCTGGAAGAAGAGGGGCGCGAACTCCGATCTCGTTCCCGGCGGCTCCTCCGGCGGCTCGGCTGCCGCGGTCGCCGCCCGCGCGGTGATGGGCGCCACCGCCACAGATACCGGCGGCTCGATCCGCCAGCCCGCGGCCTTCACCGGCACGGTCGGGATCAAGCCGACCTATGGCCGCTGTTCGCGCTGGGGCATCGTCGCCTTCGCCTCCTCGCTGGATCAGGCCGGGCCGATCGCGCGCACGGTCGAGGACACGGCGATCATGCTGCAGGCGATGTCCGGGCATGATCCTAAGGACTCGACCTCGGCCGACCTCGCCGTTCCGAACTTCGAGGCGGCGGTCGAGCGTGGCGTGAAGGGCCTGAAGATCGGCATCCCCAAGGAATACAAGCTGGACGCGGCGCCGAAGGAGATCCAGGACCTGTGGGAGCAGGGGATCGCCTGGCTGAAGGAGGCAGGCGCCAGCACGGTCGAGATCACGCTGCCGCACACCAAATACGCACTGCCGGTCTACTACGTGATCGCGCCGGCGGAGGCGTCCTCCAACCTGGCCCGCTATGACGGCGTGCGCTTCGGGCTTCGCGTTCCGGGCAAGTCGCTGGACGAGATGTACGAGAACACCCGAGCGGCGGGCTTCGGCGCCGAGGTGAAGCGCCGGATCCTTATCGGCACCTATGTGCTCTCGGCCGGCTACTACGACGCCTACTATCTCCGGGCCCAGCGGGTGCGGGCGCTCATCGCGCGCGACTTCACCGAGGCCTACAAGCAGGTGGACGCGATCCTGACCCCGGCGACGCCGTCGGCGGCCTTCGCCATCGGCGAGAAAATGGACGATCCGATCGCGATGTATCTCAACGACGTGTTCACGGTGACGGCGAACCTGGCCGGGCTTCCCGGCATCTCGGTGCCGGGCGGCCTAAGCTCCGAGGGATTGCCGCTCGGTCTCCAGGTGATCGGCCGCGCCTTCGACGAGGAGACGGTCTTCGCCGTCGGCCGCGCGATCGAGAAGGCGGCCAACTTCACAGCGATGCCGGAGGGGCTGGCATGAGCGGGTTGATCAAGGGCGAGACGGGCGAGTGGGAGGTCATCATCGGCCTCGAGATCCATGCCCAGGTGGTTTCCAAGTCGAAGCTGTTCTCCGGTGCGGCGACCGCTTTCGGCGCCGAGCCCAACACCCAGGTCAGCACCGTCGATGCCGGCTTCCCCGGCATGCTGCCGGTGATCAACCAGTACTGCGTCGAGCAGGCGGTGAAGACCGGGCTCGGCATCAACGGCACGGTCAATCCGCACTCGGTGTTCGACCGCAAGAACTACTTCTACGCTGACCTGCCGCAGGGCTATCAGATCTCGCAGTACCAGCAGCCGATCGTCACCGGCGGCACGGTGCTGCTCGACATGCGTGACGGCTCCACGCGGACGATCGGCGTGACGCGCCTGCATCTGGAGCAGGATGCAGGCAAGAGTCTGCACGACCAGCACCCGAGCCAGAGCTACATCGACCTCAACCGCTCGGGCGTGGCGCTGATGGAAATCGTCTCCGAGCCCGACATGCGGACGGCGGAGGAAGCCGGCCTCTACATCAAGAAGCTGCGCTCGATCCTGCGCTATCTCGGCACCTGCGACGGCAACATGGAGGAGGGCAGCCTCCGCTGCGATTGCAACGTCTCGGTCCGGAAGCCCGGCGATCCGCTCGGCACGCGGACAGAGACCAAGAACGTCAACTCGGTCCGCTACGTCATGCAGGCGATCGAGTACGAGGCCAGGCGCCAGATCGAGGTGATCGAGGGCGGCGGCACGATCAAGCAGGAGACGCGCCTGTTCGATCCGGGCAAGGGCACGACGCGGGCGATGCGCTCCAAGGAGCACGCGCATGACTACCGCTACTTCCCCGATCCCGACTTGCTGCCGCTTGAGATCGAGCCTGCTTACATCGAGCAGACGCGGAAGGCACTGCCCGAGCTTCCCGATGCCCGCAAGGCGCGCTACATCGCTGACTACAAGCTCACCCCCTATGACGCGGGCGTACTGGTTGCCGAGCAGGAGACGGCGCTGTTCTACGAGACCGTCGCCAAGGGCCGCGATGCCAAGCTGGCGGCGAACTGGGTGACCACCGAGCTGTTCGGCGCTCTGAATCGGACCGGCAAGGCGATCCAGGACTCGCCGGTGACGGCGAAGGCGCTGGGCGGCCTGATCGACCTGGTCTCCGACGGCACCATCAACGGCCGCATCGCCAAGGAAGTTTTCGAGGCGATGGTCGAGACCGGCAAGGATGCCGCCCAGATCGTCGAGGAGAAGGGGCTCCGCCAGGTCTCCGACACCGGCGCCATCGAGACCGCGATCGACGAGGTGATGGCGAAGAACCAGGACAAGGTCGCCGAGTATCGCTCGGGCAAGGACAAGCTGATGGGCTTCTTCGTCGGCCAGACGATGAAGGCGACCGGTGGCAAGGCCAACCCGGGCGTGGTCAACGAGCTCTTGAAGAAGAAGCTGGCGCCCTGAGGCGCGTGGGGGAGATATCGAATGGCTGACTACACACTCTATGGCGTCGCGCTCTCGATCCCGGCGGTGAAGGTCGGGACCGCGCTGAACATGACTGGCCAGAGCTTCAGCTATAAGCACGTCAACCTGCGCGGCGGCGAAGGCAAGGCGCCCGAGTACCTGGCGATCAGCCGCTGGGGCCAGGTGCCGGCGCTTGTGCATGGCGACATTAAGCTGGTGCAGTCGGACGTGATCCTGGAATACCTCGGCGAGACCACGGGCAAGCTGTGGCCGGCCGACCGCATGGAGCGCTACCGGGCGAAGGAGTGGTTCGCCTGGGAACTGGACCTCCTCTATCCGGGCATCGCCCAGCCGCGCGGGCTCAAGATCTTCGCCGGCGGCGAACCGGCGGCGGTGGTCGAGTTCCAGAAGAAGCGGGGCGAGCGCGCGCTTGGCATGCTGAACGACCATCTCGGCAAGTCGAAGTGGCTGGCCGGTAGCGCCGCGTCGCTGGCCGACGTTGCGGTCGCGGTCGATTGCGCCTATGTCGGCGATGCGGACCTGAGCCTCGACGCCTATCCGGCGGTGAAGGAGTGGACGGGCCGTGTCGCCGCTCTGCCCGGCTGGAAGAATCCGAAGGAGCTGCTGCCGGTTCCGGCCGCCTGATCCGATGCACGACCTCTCCAACCTGCATCCGGCGACCCGCGCCGCCCAGGCTCTCGGTCACATCGACCGCGAGACAGGCGCGATCATCCCGCCGATCCATGCCGCGACCACCTTCGAGCGCGATGCCGATCTCAGCTATCCGAAGGGGATCAGCTATTCGCGCAACGACGGCCCGACGCAGTCGCTGCTGGAGAAGATGCTGGCCGATCTCGAGGGGGCTGCGGCAGCGATGACCTTCGCCTCGGGCATGGCCGCGACCTCGAATGTCTTCCTGGCCTTGCCCGTCGGCGCTCATGTGGTTGTGCCGCAGGTGATGTACTGGGGCGTGCGCAAGTGGCTGCTTGAGCAGCACGCCGGCGGCCGCCTCGCGGTCGACTTCTTCGAACCGGGCGATACGGCGAACATCGGCCGCGCGATCAGGCCGGGGCAGACCCGGCTGGTGTGGATCGAGACGCCGAGCAATCCGACCTGGGACCTGACCGACATCGCCGCCGCGGCGAAGCTCGCCCATGACGCGGGGGCGCGCCTTGCCGTTGACTCGACGGTGGCGACGCCGGTGCTGACCCGGCCGCTGGCCCATGGCGCCGACATCGTCATGCATTCGGCGACCAAGTATCTCAATGGCCATTCCGACGTGCTGGCCGGCTGCCTGATGACGGCGAAGGCAGACGAGTTCTGGACGGCGGTACGTTCCGTCCGCACCCAGCTCGGCGGCGTGCTCGGGCCCTTCGAGGCCTGGCTGCTGCTGCGCGGCATCCGCACGCTGTTCGTCCGCGTGCGTCAGGCCTCGACCTCGGCGCTGGCAATCGCCGAGCGGCTGCGGAAGCACCGGAACGTGCACTCGGTGCTCTATCCCGGCCTTGTCGATCACCCCGGCCATGAGATCGCCAAGCGCCAGATGCAGGGCGGCTTCGGCGGCATGCTGTCGGTGCGGGTCAAGGGCGGCGAGGCGGCGGCGGTCGGCGTCGCGGCGCGTCTTTGCGTGTTCGTCCGCGCGACCTCGCTGGGAGGGCCTGAGAGCCTGGTCGAGCACCGCGCCTCCATCGAGGGCGCCGGCAGCCCGTGTCCGCCCGACCTGCTGCGCCTGTCGATCGGCCTCGAAGATGCAGGCGACCTGATCGGCGACCTCGAGCAAGCGCTGGATGGCGTCTGACCTGCGCGTAAGGCGGGCGGCGCAGGCGGATCGGCCACGGCTCGCCGAGATCTTCCTGGTCGCGCGCCGCCACGCTTTTCCCTGGATCGAGCCCGAGACGTTCCGGCTCTCAGACTTCAAGCGCGAGACCGAGGGCGAGACCATCCTCCTGGCCGAGGACGACCAGGTCATCCTCGGCTTTGCCTCAGTGTGGGAGCCCGACGCGTTCCTTCACCATCTCTATGTCGATCCGCC
>CAMDFP010000099.1 GCA_945897335.1 Asaia bogorensis
ACCCAGTGGATCGCCGTGCCGATCGCCGCCGCCAGCGTCACCAGGAGAACGACCACCAGCCCGCCGCGGATCAGACGCGAGCGGTTCGAGCGCTCGATGCGGTTGAGCTGCCGGTCGAAAAAGCCGATGGTGCGCCCGATCAGGACGACGGGGTGAGGCAGGAAGCGGAACAGCCAGGGCAGCTCGCCGAAGACGGCATCGAGCAGCAGCGCGAGCAGCAGCAGTCCAAGGGTCTCGGCGCCGTGGCCGGCATAGGTCAGCATGGCCCGGACCATGAAGGCGCGTCCGGCGCCCGTCAATTCACGCGACAGGAGATGTTTAGGGGATGAACGACACCGCCGTGATGGTCTGCGGCCATGGCAGCCGCGACCCCGATGCGATCCGCGAGTTCCAGGCGCTGGCGACCGGCCTCAAGGCGCGGCTGCCGCAATACGACCTGGAATCAGGCTACCTGGAATTCGCCAAGCCGGTGATCCAGGAGAGCCTGGCGAAGCTGATCGAGCGCGGCGCCAAGCGCATCCTCGCCGTGCCCGGCATGTTGTTCGCCGCGGCTCACGTGAAGAACGACCTGCCCTGGGAGCTGAACACCTTCGCCGCCGCCCATCCCGGCGTCGCCGTCAATTTCGGGCGCGAGCTCGCGATCGAACCGAAGCTGCTGAAGGTCGCGGCCGAGCGCATCACCGCGGCCGAGTTGGGATCCCAGGCCGATGTCCCCCGGGTCGAGACCCTGCTGATGGTGGTCGGCCGCGGCACCAATGATTCGGATGCCAACTCCAACATCTCCAAGGTCGCGCGGATGCTGTGGGAAGGCATGGGCTTCGGCTGGGCCGAGACGTGCTACTCCGGCGTCGCCCATCCACGCGTCGACGCGGCGCTGGAGAAGGCGGTGAAGCTGGGCTTCCGCCGCATCGTCGTCTTCCCGTATTTCCTCTTCACCGGCATCCTGGTGAAACGGATCTACCGGCAGACCGACGAGGTGGCGGCCCGCCATCCGGGGATCGAGTTCCTGAAGGCCGGATACCTCAACGATCATCCGCTGGTGCTGGATGCCTTCGTCGAGCGCATCCAGGAGATCCTGACCGGCGACAACAAGATGAACTGCCAGCTCTGCAAGTATCGCGAGCAGGTGATCGGTTACGAGGCCGAGGTCGCAACGCCGCAGGCGGGTCATCACCATCATGTCCGCGGCATCGGCACGGACGCCGATCATCACCATCACGATCATGACCACGATCACGACGGTCACGACCACCCTCATGACGCGGACGGCTCCCATCGCCATTGACGCCTACCCCTATCTCAAGGATCCGAGAGACATCGTCGTCCGGTCGTGGGAACTGATCCGGGCGGAGACCGACGTCTCCGGTCTCGCCGAAGATCTGGTCCCGGTCGCGCTTCGCCTCGTGCATGCGACCGGCGCGCCCGATCTCGTCGCCGAACTCCGGGCCTCGCCCGGGGCGGCGGCGGCCGGACGCACGGCGCTGTCGTCGGGCGCGACGATCCTCTGCGATTCCGAGATGACGGCGGCCGGCATCACCCGCTCCCGGCTCTCGGCCGGCAACGAGGTAGTGGTGACGCTGAACGACCCGCGCGCGGCCGAGTTCGGCAAGACTCGCGGGATCACGCGCTCGGCGGCGGCGGTCGAGCTCTGGGGCGAGCGGCTGGCCGGTGCGGTTGTGGCGATCGGCAATGCGCCGACCGCGCTCTTTCGGCTGCTTGAGCTGATCGATGCCGGGGCGCCGCGGCCAGCCCTGGTCCTGGGCTTTGCCGTCGGCTTCGTCGGCGCCGCCGAATCCAAAGCAGCTCTGGTCGAGAGCGGGCTTCCTTTTATCACGCTGCTCGGCCGCCGCGGCGGCAGCGCGCTTGCCGCCGCCGCGGTCAACGCGCTGGCGAGCGACGCGCAATGACACCCTGGCTTGCCGTGGTCGGCATCGGCGAGGATGGCCTCGACGGCCTCGGGCGAACCGCACGCGGGATGATCGATCGCGCCGAGGTGCTGATCGGCGGTGAGCGTCATCTCGCCATGGTGCCGGCGGGTGCGGCCGAGCGCCTGACCTGGGCGACTCCGCTGGCCGATACCATGGGCGCCATCGTCGAGCGCCGGGGACGGCGGGTGGTCGTGCTCGCGACCGGGGATCCCTTCTTCTATGGCGTCGGCGTGACGCTGGCCCGCCACGTGCCGTCGACCGAGACCGTGGTGGTGCCGTCGGCCGGCTGCGTCTCTCTTGTCTGCGCACGGCTTGCCTGGCCCTCGGCCGAGGTCGAGGTGGTGACGCTGCACGGCCGGCCGCTGGAGCTGCTGGCGGCCAGCATCAGGCCGGGCGCTCGCCTGGTCATCCTCAGCCATGACGGCACCACGCCGACGCAGGTCGCCGCCTGGCTGATCGGACAAGGTTTCGGCGAGAGCCGGTTCATCGTGCTGGAGCGGCTGGGCGGTGTTGCCGAGCGTTTGGCCGAGACCACCGCCGCGACCTGGAGGGGAACGCCCGACGACCTCAACACCATCGCCGTCGAGTGCCGGGCGGCCCCCGGCGCCCGCTGGTGGCCGAGGACACCCGGGCTGCCCGACGATGCGTTCGAGCATGACGGCCAGATCACCAAGCGCGAGGTGCGTGCGGCGACGCTCGCTCGGCTGATGCCGCAGCCGCGCGGTCTGCTCTGGGATGTCGGCGCCGGCTCGGGCTCGATCGCCATCGAATGGCTGCGGGCCGAACCGACCGCACGCGCAATCGCGATCGAGCGCGAGGCCGGCCGCGCCGCCCGCATTCTCCGCAACGCATCGGCACTTGGCGTCTCCCGGCGTCTGGAGGTCGTCGAAGGCGCAGCACCGGCAGCGCTTGCCGGTCTCGAGGCACCGGAGGCTGTCTTCATCGGCGGTGGCACCGGGGATGGTTCCCTGTTGGATTCGGGCTGGTGGGCGTTGAAGCCCGGCGGCCGCCTGGTTGCGAACGCGGTGACCGTTTCCGGCGAGGCGGCGCTTCTGGCGCGCCACGCTGACCGTGGCGGCGATCTGGTTCGTCTCGCCGTGTCGCGTGCCGAGCCGCTGGCTGGCGAGCTTGCCTGGCGGGCGCTGCGTCCGGTGACGCAATGGGCGGCGGTGAAGCCGTGAGCGGCCGGCTCTATGGCCTCGGCGTCGGTCCCGGCGATCCCGAGCTCCTGACCTTGAAGGCGCTCCTCATCCTGAAGCGTGTTCAGGTCGTCGCATACCCGGCGTTGGAGGAAGGCGACAGCTTCGCCCGCGCCATCGTCGCCGCTCACCTGTCCGCAGGCATCCGCGAGATCGCCGTGCGCGTGCCGATGAGCCCGGATCCAAACGCCGCGCTCGGCGCCTACGACCGGGCGGCGGCGGAGATCGCGACCGAGCTCGAGGCCGGCCGCGACGTCGCCGTCCTCTGCCAGGGCGACCCCTTCCTCTATGGCTCCTTCATGTACCTGCACGAACGCCTCGCCGACCGCTTCCAGGTCGAGGTCGTGCCGGGCGTGACATCGCTGACCGCCGCTGCCGCCGCCGCCGGCCGGCCGCTGGTCGCCCGCAACGAGACCTTGGCGGTGGTGCCGGCGACGCTACCTGAGGAATCTCTGGTCGAGCGGCTCTCCGGCAGCGATGCGCTCGCCGTCATCAAGCTCGGCCGCCACCTGGAAAAGGTGCGCCGCGTGCTGGCCCGGATCGGGCGTGCGGACGAGGCCATCTATGTCGAGCGCGCGACCCTGCCGCAGCAGTGTCTGGCGCCGCTCTCCGAGGCGCCTGATGCGGCCCCCTACTTCTCGATGATCCTGGTGCCGGGGCGGGGGCGGCGGTGATCGCGCTGGTGGCGCTGACCGAGGCGGGGGCCGCGCTCGCCCGCCGCCTGGCGCTGCCGGAGGCGCGCCTGCATGGCCGCTCCGGCCGGGTCGCTGCGGCGGACGAGTCCTTCGCCGAGACCACCGAGCATCTCCGCCGGCTCTTCGCCACGGGCACGACGATCGTCGCCCTGTGC
Organism: Asaia bogorensis; assembly: GCA_945897335.1. Lineage (GTDB taxonomy): Bacteria > Pseudomonadota > Alphaproteobacteria > SHVZ01 > SHVZ01 > SHVZ01. The sequence continues at coordinate 3,978 of CAMDFP010000099.1, forward strand.
TCGGCCGGCATCGTCGTCCGTGCGCTCGCGCCGCTCCTCGCCGACAAGCAGGCAGAGCCGCCGGTGGTCGTCGTGGCCGAGGATGGCAGCGCCGTCGTGCCGCTGCTGGGCGGACATCGCGGCGCCAACGATCTCGCGCGCGGCATTGCCGAGAAACTGGGCATCGCCGCAGCCGTCACCACCGCCAGCGACGTCAGCCTGGGCTTCGCGCTCGACGATCCGCCGCCGGGATGGCGCGTGGCCAATCCGGAAATGGCGAAGCCAGTGGCTGCGGCGCTGCTCGCCGACGAACCCGTGCGACTGGAGGGTGCCGCCGACTGGATCGATGCTCGCCGCTTCTCCACCGCGGGCCGTCTCGGTGTCCTCGTCACCGAGCGTGCGGTGCGGCCGCCGGAGACGCTGGTCCTGCATCCGCCGGTCCTCGCGCTCGGTGTCGGCTCCGATCGCGGTGCGCCGGCGGAGGAGCTGCAAGCGCTCGCCTTGCGCGCGCTCGCGGAAGCCGGCCTTGCACCGGAATCGGTTGCCGTTGTGGTTTCACTCGACCTCAAATCCGACGAGCCGGCGGTCCTGGCGCTCGCCCGGCATCTCGGCGTGCCCGCCCGCTTCTTCGCCTCGGCGGAGCTCGAAGCGGAGACGCCACGCCTGGCGAACCCGTCCGAGGTCGTGTTCCGCGAGGTCGGCTGCCACGGCGTCGCCGAAGGCGCGGCGCTGGCGGCCGTCGGTGCCGAGGGCTCGTTGATCGTGCCCAAGCTCAAGGGCGCCCGCTGCACCGCTGCGATCGCCCGGGCAGCACAGCCCCTCGAAGCGCGGACGGTCGGCGGGCCGCGAGGAAAGCTCTCGGTCATCGGCATCGGCCCCGGCACGCCCTCGTGGCGGACGCCCGAAGTCGACGGGGCGCTGAGCGGCGTGACCGAAGTGGTCGGCTATGATCTCTATCTGGATCTGCTGGGCTCGGTGATCGCTCATGCGCGACAGCACCGGCTGCCGCTCGGCGCGGAAGAGGAGCGGGCGCGCCTCGCCCTCGACCTGGCGGCGGGGGGCGCCGAGGTCGCGCTGGTTTCTTCGGGCGACGCCGGCATCTACGGCCTCGCCGCGCTGGCGATGGAGCTGCTGGACCGCGAGGACCGTGCCGACTGGAACCGGGTCGAGATCGCGATTCTGCCGGGGCTCTCCGCGCTTCAGGCGGCGGCGGCACGGGCCGGGGCACCGCTCGGCCATGACTTCGCGGCGATCTCGCTCTCCGACCTGCTGACGCCCTGGGAGACGATCGAGCGCCGGCTGAAGGGTGCGGCCGAGGGCGGCTTCGTCGTCGCCCTCTACAATCCGGCCTCGGCCAAGCGGCGCGACCAGCTCGGCCGGGCGCTCGCCATCCTCGCAGCTCATCGCTCGCCCGAGACCCCGGTTATCGTCGCCCGCAACCTCGGCCGTGCCGACGAGGCGGTCGATGTCGTCACCCTCTCGACCCTCGATCCGGCCCGGATCGACATGCTGACGCTGCTACTGATCGGCTCGCCGACGACGCGGATCGCCACGCGCGGGCGGCGACGCTGGGTCTACACGCCTAGGGGATACCTCCGGTGACCGTCCACTTCATCGGCGCCGGGCCGGGCGCGCCCGATCTGATCACCGTGCGGGGGCTCAACCTTATCCGCGCCTGTCCGGTGGTGCTCTATGCCGGCTCGCTGGTGCCGCGCGAGGTCGTCGCCGAGGCGCCTGCGGGTGCGCGGGTGCTCGACACCGCGCCAATGACTCTGGATGCCATCCTGGACGAGATGAAGGCGGCGCATGCGGCCGGTCACAGTGTCGCTCGCGTCCATTCCGGTGATCCGTCGCTCTACGGTGCCATCGGCGAGCAGATGCGGCGCCTGGACGCGCTGGGCATTCCCTATGACGTGACCCCGGGTGTGCCGGCCTTCGCCGCCGCCGCTGCCGTGCTGAAGCGGGAGCTGACCTTGCCGGGCGTCGCCCAGACCGTCGTGCTGACCCGCACCGCCGTCCGCGCCTCGGCGATGCCCGACGGTGAGGACCTGACCCGCTTCGCGCCGGGCAACGCGACGCTCGCCATCCATCTCTCGGTCAACAACCTGGCGCGGGTGGTGCGCGAGCTGATGCCCGAACGCGGCGCCGGCTGTCCGGTGGTGGTCGCGATCCGCATCGGCTGGCCCGACCAGGAGATCATCCGTGGCACGCTGGCCGACATCCGCGACAAGGTGAAGGCGGTCGGCGTCACCCGCACGGCCCTCATCCTCGTCGGACGAGCGCTGGGCGAGGAGAGCTTCGACGACAGCCGGCTCTACGCCGCCGGCCACAGCCATGTTCTCCGGCCGAAGAGCTAGAGCCGGGCTGCGATCCAGTCGACGGCGGCGGCGACGCTCTCGACCCGCTCGCCCGGCTCAGGCAGCGGCCGGCGCACCATCACCACCGGCAGGTCGGCTTCGCGCGCCGCCTCGATCTTGGCATAGGTGGCGTCGCCGCCTGACGCCTTGGTCACCAGCACGTCGATGCGGTGATGGCTGATCAGCGCTCGTTCAGTCTCGAGCGAGAAGGGGCCGCGTCCCTCGATCACCCGGTGGTCGGCGAGCGGAAGTGGCGCTTTGACCTCGATCAGGCGCACCAGGAACCAGCGGTCGGGCACCGCGGCGAAGGGTGCGAGCTCGCCGACGCCCACCGTCAGCCATACCCGGCGCCCAAGATGGATGAGCGCGTGGGCCGCCGCTTCGATGCCGTCGACCTCGATCCAGCGATCGAGCGGATGGCGCGGCCAGGGCGGACGCCAGAGCACCAGGCGGGGGATGCCGGCCTGGTCGGCGGCCTCGCGCGCGTTCCGGCTCATGCGCTGGGCGAAGGGATGGGTGGCGTCGACAAGGAGGTCGATGCTCTCTCTCTCTATATATAGCGCCAGCCCCTCGACTCCGCCGAAGCCGCCGATGCGGATCTTCCCGGGCGGCGGACGAAGGCCCGCTACCCGGCCCGCGAAGGAGGAGACCACGTCGATGCGGTCCCCTCCTCGAGAGATCGCCTGTGTTGCGAGCGCCGATGCTTCGGAGGTGCCACCGAGGAGCAGGACCTTAAGAGCGGGCATGGTTGGCGAGATAAGAGATGTTCATCGCAGCCATCGCGGCGCCGATGCTTACCGGATCGGGAACGAGAGCGGTGTAGAAGGCGTCGCGCGTCGCTGCGCCAGCTCGTGCGCGGGGCGTCCGTCCATGGTGCGATGGACACTCGGAGTGACGCGTCATCGGGCGACTCTAACGCCCCCGATTCCGAATCGGAGAAAAAAACCGGCGCGAGTGGCCGGCCCGGCAATCGAATACGCGCTCCGCCGCGAGAAATTTTGCGACGAATGTTGTCGACGAGTCACACGATGTATGCGGCTTCGTCATAGAGACACACCGTGCATTGTGATCGACGATGATCGCATCGAGGCGAGCGCGAAGAAATCCGCGTGTCATGCGGATTTCTTCGATGTCCGATCCGCACGAAGGCATGTCGCTTCGCATCGTCACGCATCGCTCATCGCATGCATCGCGACGTCGTTCCGTCGCAGCGTCCGCTTCTTGACATGATCTCCAAGCCTCTGAGCTTTCGCTCCGAATCGTTGACAGGCGCGTACACGCGACGTATGGCTGCCGATGTCGAGACGAAAGTTTGTTGCTTTCCAACAGAAGGTCTCGACGTGAACGCGGGGGAGAGAGACGGCGTGGGTCCTCAGTTTCTTGTGCACAATCACGCGGACACGGTTGGCGTCATCGTCGTGGAAGACGTGCGCAAGGGACAGAGTCTCACAGGGTTGGTGATGGACACTGACGACACCATCACCCTCAAGGCTCTCGACGACATTCCCCTCGGTCACAAGATCGCGCTCAAGAACATCAAGAACGATGAAACTGTCGTTAAGTACGGCCATGACATCGGGCGCGCCGTCGCTCCGATCACCCCTGGCCGTCACGTCCACGTCCACAACGTCAAGACCAAGAGGTGGTAACCATGGCTGCGAAGAAGAAGGCTGCGAAGAAGTCCGTGAAGAAGGCCGCTGCGAAGAAGCCGGCGAAGAAGGCCGCTGCGAAGAAGCCGGCGAAGAAGAAGGCCGCTAAGAAGAAGGCTGCGAAGAAGAAGGCCTAACTCAAGGCATCTTCGACGATGGCGACCAAGCGCAAGAGCGCTGAGTCCGCAACGAGCCGCCGGGGTGCCGCGAAAGCGCGCTCCGGCGGCGCGCTTCGGTTCTTGGGATACCGCCGCGAGAACGGTCGCGTCGGCGTCCGAAACCACGTGATCGCGCTTCCCGTCGACGACCTGTCGAACGCGGCCTGCGAGGCGGTGGCCAACAATATTAAAGGTGTGCTGGCGATCCCGCACAGCTACGGGCGCCTCCAGTTCGGCGCCGATCTCGAGTTGCATTTCCGGACCATGATCGGGACCGGCACCAATCCGAACGTCGCCGCGGTGGTCGTCATCGGCATCGAGCCGGGCTGGACCAAGCGGATCGTCGACGGCATCCGGGCCTCGGGCAAGCCCTGCGAGGGCTTCGCGATCGAGGGCAATGGCGACCTCCAGACCATCGCCGCCGCCAGCCGGAAGGCCAAGGAGTTCCTTCATAACGCCAGCGAGGCGCAGCGTGAGAGCTGCTCGGCCGACGACCTCTGGGTCGCGGTCAAGTGCGGCGAGAGCGACACGACCTCCGGCCTTGCCGCCAATCCGACCGTCGGCAACTTCATCGACAAGGTCGATGCGCTGGGCATGACCACCTGCTTCGGCGAAACCTCGGAGCTGACCGGGGCCGAGCAGGTCTGTGCCTCCCGTGCCGCCACGAAGCAGGTGCGGGAGAAGTTCCTGAAGACCTGGTCGGACTACAACGACATGATCTTGAGGAACAAGACCAACGACCTCTCCGACAGCCAGCCGACCAAGGGCAACATCGCCGGCGGGCTGACCACAATCGAGGAGAAGGCGTTCGGCAACCTCGAGAAGATCGGGCGCAAGGCCAAGTTCGTCGACGTGCTCGACGACGGCGAGACCCCGACCAAAGGCCCGGGCCTCTACTTCATGAACACCTCCTCGGCCGCGGCCGAGTGCGTGACCCTGCAGGCGGCGGCCGGGTTTGCCGTCCACCTGTTCCCGACCGGCCAGGGCAACGTCATCGGCAATCCGATCGTCCCGGTGATCAAGCTGACCGGCAACCCGCGCACCGTCCGGCTGATGAGCGAGCACGTCGACCTCGACGTCTCCGGCATCCTTCGCGGCGAGATGAGCTACGACAAGGCGGGCGACGCCCTGATCGACATCACGCTCCGGGTGGCGAACGGCCGGCTGACCTGCGCCGAGGCGCTCGGTCACCGGGAATACACGCTCACCAAGCTCTACCGGAGCGCCTAGGAGCCTTCGCGTCATGGGGCGAACGAGGCTGGCCGAGCTGGAGACGCTGGCCGCTCGCGCCTTCGTGCGTTCCAAGACATCTGAAGCGAATGCCCGCGCCGTCGCCCGCGCGCTCGTCGCCGCCGAGGCCGACGGGCTTTCCTCACACGGCCTCTCCCGTCTCGCCGCCTATTGCGACCAGGCGATCGCCGGCAAGGTCGATGGCTTTGCGACACCCAAGGTCGGACGTCCGAAGCCGGCGGTGATCGCCGTCGATGCCGCCAGCGGCTTCGCTTTCCCGGCGCTGGACGCCGGCTTCGCCGCGGCGGTGCCGGCGGCGCGCGAGACCGGGCTGGTCGCCGTCGCCATCGGCCGCTCGCATCACTTCGGTGTCGCCGGCCATGCGGTCGAGCGTCTGGCTGAGGCTGGCCTTGTCGGCATCGCTTTCGGCAACTCGCCGGCGGCGATCGCCCCCTGGGGCGGGTCCAAGCCGCTCTTCGGCACCAACCCGATCGCTTTCGCCTGGCCGCGCGCCGGTCGCGCCCCCCTCGTCATCGATCTGTCGTTGAGCAAGGTCGCCCGCGGCAAGATCATGGTCGCCGCCCAGAAAGGCGACGTGATCCCCGAAGGCTGGGCCCTCGATGCCGAAGGCAAGTCCACGACCGACGCGAAGGCGGCGCTCGCCGGCGCGATGATCCCGATGGGCGATGCCAAGGGCGCGGCGCTGGTGCTGATGGTCGAGCTTCTGGCGGTGGCGCTCACCGGCAGCAATTTCGGCTGGGAGGCCTCCAGCTTCTTCGATGCCAAGGGGCCGCCTCCTCATGTCGGCCAGATGTTCCTAGGCTTGGACGTCCAGGCGTTCTCGCCGGACGCCTTGGCTCGTGCCGAGGTTCTGTTCCAGGCGATGGCCGGGCAAGCCGGCGTCAGACTGCCGGGCGACCGCCGCTTCGCGCTTCGCAAGAAGGCCGAGGCCGACGGCGTCGAGGTGCCGGACGCGCTGCTGGCCGAGATCGAGCGCCGCGCCGCCTAGGCCAGCAGCCGCCATGCCATCCCGAGGATGGCCGCTCCCGTCAGGGTCTCGACGATGCCGCGCTTGAAGCGGAAGAGAGCGATCATTGCCGCCAGCGCCAACCCGAGCGCGACCGGATCGAGGCTGGAGAGGGTCGGCCGCGGCAGGTGAAGCGGGCCGTAGTCGACGAACGTCACCTCGGCGAAGATGACGTGAAGCGCGAACCAGATGGCGAGGTTCAGGATCACGCCGACGATCGCCGCGGTGATCGCCGTCAGCGCCGCATCGAGCCAGGGAAGCCCGCGCAGCCGCTCGACATAGGGCGCGCCGATCAGGACCCAGAGGAACGAGGGGACGAAGGTGACCCAGACCACCAGTGTGGCGGCGAGCATGCCGGCGAAGCTGGGATTGAGGGAGCCGGGATCGCGATAGCCTGCGAGAAAGCCGACGAACTGCACGACCAGGATCAGCGGGCCTGGCGTCGTCTCGGCGAGAGCCAGGCCGGACAGCATCTCGTCAGGCTTCAACCACCCGTACTTGTCGACCGCCTCCTGGGCGACATAGGCCAGCACCGCATAGGCGCCGCCGAAGGTGACGACCGCCATCTCGGAGAAGAAGACGCCGAGCTGGGTCCAGGTCGAGTTCCAGCCGAACGACGCCCACAGTATGGCGACGGGTCCGAGCCAGAGGAGGGCACCGATGAGCGTGACACGTAGCGCGTGCCCGAGATTCGGCGTCAGATGATCGGCGCCGTCGTCCAGGATGCGGTCGGCCGCGCCGCCGCCGCTGGCCCCGCCATGGCCGGAACCCTTGAACGTCTCCGGCGCGATCCGGTGGCCGAAGAATCCGATCGCGGCCGCAGCGGCGACCACGAGCGGGAACGGCACCTTGAGGAAGAACAGGAAGACGAAGGCCAGCGCCGCAAGGGTCACCATCGCCCGGTTCTTCAGCGCCCTCCCGCCGATGCGGACCACCGCCTGGAAGACGATGGCGAGGATGGCGCATTGCAGGCCGTAGAAGAGGGCGGCCACCGCCGGCACCTCGCCATGGACGGCGTAGAGCCAGGACAGCGCCATGATGCAGACGAAGCCCGGCAGAACGAACATCGAGCCCGCGACGATGCCGCCCCAGGTCCGGTGCAGGAGCCAGCCGATATATGTCGCGAGCTGCTGTGCCTCCGGCCCGGGCAAGAGCGTGCAGTAGTTGAGGGCATGCAGGAAGCGCGTCTCGCCGATCCAGCGGCGCTCGTCGACCAGCATGCGGTGCATCATCGCGATCTGCGCGGCCGGTCCGCCGAAATTGACGAAGCCCAGCTTGGCCCAGGCGCGGAACGCTTCGCCGAAGCTAGGCTTGGTCATGCAGCAGGTGGCCAACCATGTGTCTCGCCCCTCCCTTCGCGGCACCAAGCATAGAGTGCATCGTAGAGCACCATGCCGTGCTTCAGCATCTCCTGATCGTCGGCGAGGACGCGGGAGAGGCCGAGCGAGATGGCGAGGAGCCCCGGCGATTGCGGTGACAGCTCGGGGTGCCCGGTGTCGGCGCCGCGGATGATGACGGCGAGATCCTGAAGGGCCGGATCGTCGAGCCGGTACTTCGCGAGGAAGGCATCGAAGCTGCAGAGCGGGCCGACATGGCTGAGTTCGACATCCGGCACGTCGTAGGGAATGGCACCGGTCTCGGCGGCGGTCGAGCGCACCTTGTCGGACGGCACGTAGAGGAACTCGGGATCCTTGTCGACGAAGCGCGCCACCAGCCAGGGGCAGGCGATGCGGTCGATCTTCGGGCGTTCGCGGGTGACCCACTTCATGGCGCGCGCTCCTTTGGTTAGATGGGCTCGACCGGGCCGCCGGCGGCGCGCCAGGCGGCAAGACCTCCGGCGAGGATGTCGGCGTCGTATCCGAGCCTCCGGAGCGCGGCGGCGGTCTCCAGGCTCACCTCGAAGCCGTAGACGCAGCTGACGACCACCTTGCGGCCGCGCGAGAGACGCGGCCCCCATTCCTCCACGCGTCCCGGATCTTGCCAGGCAACATCGGGAATGCGAAGGCCGGACGCGGCGTAGTCGTCGGGAAGGCGCGTATCGACCAGCAGCACGGATTCGCGGTCGGCGAGAACGGCTTCGGCCGGAATGCCGCCGGCGACCAGCGGCGCCGGGCGGGTCCGCACCGTCTCGTAGCGCGCCGAGATGCGGCCCCAGTGCAGATTGCGCATGATCGTGTCGACGTAGCGGGCGGCGTCGGCGCCGAAGTCCAGGTGATACGCGTGCTCGTACATGTCGAGCGCCCAGATCGGCTCGGCATCGGCCAGCACCTGCGTGTGGTCGGAGGCCCATTGGTTCACGAGTCGGCCCTCGCGCCGTGACCAGGCGAGGATGACCCAGCCGGATCCGCCGGCAAGCGCCTTGCTCATGGCGACGAAGCGACGCTGCCAGGCGTCGACGCTCCGGAAGTCGCGCGCGATCGCCGTCGCGATCATTCCTTCAGGGACGCCCTTGCCGCCGAGGCCGTCGAAATGGACCTCGTGCAGCACCATCGAGTTGTGGGCGATCAGCGCTTCCCGGGCGAGGCCATTGACCAGGAAGCCCGGCTCCGCCGCCAGATCGAGGGCTTCGAGCCTGGCCTCGATGGCGTTCAGGCGCCGGACCGCGCCGCCGTAGTTGTTGACGTAGTGGCTCGAGAGCAGCTTCGCCGAGAGGCCGTCGAGGCGGCTCGGCTTGAAGGCGAGGGGGGCGATGGCGTGTTGCATGGCTGTCTTATACATACGTATCTTATAAGATACAAATGTATCTTTTTGTGTTCTCCTATATACTGGCGCGATGTCCGAGGCCGATCCGCCCGCCGAACTCCGCTGGCTCCTGCTGTTCCACCAGCTGCCGCCGAAACCGGCCTATCTCCGGGTCAAGATCTGGCGGCGGCTGCAGGGGATCGGCGCGATCGCTCTGAAGAATTCCGTCTACGCGCTCCCGGCCTCGAGCGAGGCGCTCGAGGATCTGCAGTGGCTCCGGCGCGAGATCGTCGAAGGCGGCGGCGAGGCGTCGATCTGCGAGGCGCGTCTCGTCGACGGGATCACCGACGAAGAGGCGCGCAGCCTGTTTCTTAGCGCCCGCGACGCGGACTACGCCGAGATACTCGATGAGGCACGCCAGCTCGACACCGATGCGGACGATGCGCGCGGCCGGCTTTCGCGCCTGAGGCGCCGCTTCGCGGAGATCCGGCGGATCGACTTCTTCGGCAGCGAAGGGCGCGAGGCGACCGAAGGACTGCTGGGCGATCTCGAACGAAGGCTCGAAGGAGGGCCATTGCCGATGCCGAATGCGCTTGGTGATCTGAAGGAACGGGTGTGGGTGACGCGGCGCGGCGTCCAGGTCGACCGCATCGCGTCGGCCTGGCTGATTCGCCGCTTCATCGATCCGAAGGCGCGCTTCAAGTTCGTCGCCGCCCAAGGCTATGTGCCGAAGTCAGACGAGCTTCGCTTCGATACCTTCGACGGTGAGTTCACCCATGAGGGCGACCGCTGCACCTTCGAGGTGCTGACGCTGAGGCTCGGGCGCGACGACCCGGCGCTGGCGGCGCTAGCCGAGATCGTTCACGACATCGATCTCAAGGACAGCAAGTTCGATCGGCCCGAAGCCTCGGGACTGGCGCTCGCCTTTTCCGGCATCGTTGCGGGCGACACGTCCGACGAGGCGCGCCTCGAGAGGGGGGGCGCCCTTCTCGACGGGCTCTATCGCCATTTCGGCGGCAAGCCTTAAGCGAGGCTTTTCGAGGCGATCTCGAAGACGTCGCGCGAAAGACCGGGTTCGGCGGCGATCCGTTCCAGCTCCGCCTTCATCAGTGCCTGGCGCGCCTTGTCGTAGCGCCGCCAGCGACCGAGCGGGCCGACCAGGCGGGCGGCGATCTGCGGATTGAACTTGTCGTTGGCGATGACCTGGTCGGCGAGGAACTTGTAGCCGCCGCCCGAGGCGTCGTGGAAGCGGACCGGGTTGCCGTTGGTGAAGGCCAGAACCAGCGACCGGATCCGGTTGGGATTGCGGGCGTCGTAGGAGGGATGCTGGGTCAGCTTCCGGACCCGCTCCAGCGCATCGGCGGACGGCGCCGAGGCCTGGATCTGGAACCATTTGTCGAGGACCAGCGCCTCCTTCTTCCACCGGTCGTGGAAGCGGGCGAGCGCGGTCTCGCCCTCGATGCCGCCGAGCTCGGTCAGCACGCTCAAGCCCGCGATCGAGTCCGTCATGTTGGCGGCGGTCTCGAAATGCAGTGCTGCACGCCGCCGCGCATCCCGTCCTTCCTCGGTCGAGAGGTAGTGGAGGCTGAGGTTGCGGAGGCTCCGACGGCCGACGGCCTCGGCCTCGTAGCGATAGCCGCCGGCGAGCCGGTTCGCCTCATAGAGCGCGGCGAAGCGATCGGAGAGGCGCTGAGCCAGGGTCTTCTTCAAGTGCTCGCGGGCGGCCCAGAGCCCGTCGATGTCGATCTCGCTCATCAGCTCGCCGAGATAGGCGATGCTGGGGAGCGTTGCGGCATCGGCGATCAGCGCCCGGTCGAGCCGCTGGTCGTCCAGCGTGCGGCGGAAG
>CAMDFP010000100.1 GCA_945897335.1 Asaia bogorensis
TGCCTGCTCGGGCCATCCGGTTGCGGCAAGAGCACGGTGCTTCGCCTTGCCGCCGGTCTTGAGGAGGTTCAATCCGGGCGGATTGCGATCAACGGCCATCTCGTCGGCGCGCCGGGCGCCCACGTCCCGCCGGAGAACCGGAACGTCGGCTTGGTCTTCCAGGACTTCGCGCTCTTCCCGCATCTGAGCATCTGCAACAATGTCGGCTTCGGGCTGAGCTCGCACGATCCGGCCGCCCGCCGGGAGCGGATCCTGGCGGCGCTCGGCGACGTGGGGCTCGCTCATGCCGAGCAGGCCTTCCCGCACATGCTTTCGGGCGGCGAGCAGCAGCGCGTGGCGCTCGCCCGCGCGCTGGCGCCCCGGCCGCGACTCGTCCTACTGGACGAGCCGTTCTCCGGTCTCGACACCCGTCTTCGCGAGCAGGTCCGCGACGTCACCCTGGAGGCCTTGAGGAAGAGCGGAACAGCAACCCTCATGGTCACCCATGATGCCGAGGAAGCGATGTTCATGGCCGACCGCATCGCGGTGATGCGTGCGGGCCGCATCGTCCAGGAAGGGACGCCGATCGATCTCTACCGCCATCCATCTTCGCTGTTCGTCGCGGCTTTCTTCGGTGAGATCAACCGCTTGGCCGGGATTGCCGGAGCCGGCGAGGTTGCGACCCCGTTCGGGTCGGTGCTGACCGACCTTCCCGACGGGACCAAGGTCGAGGTCGCGATCCGCCCGGAGGCCCTGCGCGTCAGCCTGGAGCGCGAAAAAGGTGCCAGGGCGGTGCCCGCGAGCGTGGTCAGCGCCCATCCGCTGGGGCGCTCGACCCGCCTGGTGGTGGCGCTCGAGAACGGCGCGCGGCTGAAGGCCCGGATCTGGGGGCTCTACCACCCGGCGACCGGCGACCCGGTCATGCTCACCCTCGACCGGGGCCAGGCGTTTGTATTTCCGGCCGACTGAGCGTACTTAACAGGAACGGGTGGTTGATGGAGCGGGGGGCTTTTGCCATGATCCGCGCCCGGCAGGTACGGCGAGCGACAGGAGCATTCCCATGGGTAGCTTGAGCATTTGGCATTGGTTGATCGTCCTTGCCGTCGTGCTCATCCTTTTCGGCGGCGGCGGCAAGATCTCCAAGCTGATGGGCGATTTCGGCAAGGGCTTGCGTTCGTTCAAGAAGGGATTGAACGAGAACGAGGGCGAGGCCAACAAGGACGGACAGCCTCCGGCCGCGTCCCCTCAGATCAACACCTCGACCCAGACGCCGCCGCAATCGGCGACGCATCCGGCCGGCGAAGCCTCGCACACGCCGCGCGCCTAGCGTCAGGCGGGCGTCGGGCGTCGGCAACGGGCAAGTCCCCGCATGATTGACGTAAGCTGGCAGGAGATCCTGGTCATCGCCGTCGTGGCGGTGGTCGTCATCGGGCCGAAGGACCTGCCTGTGGCGATCCGCACCGTGGCCGGATGGGTCAAGAAGGCCCGCGAAATGGCCGGCGAGTTCCAGCGCGGCGTCGACGAGATGGTGCGCGAGGCCGAGCTCTCCGACGTTCGAAAGCAGGTCGAGCAGGCGGCCAGCGGGGTTGTCGAGGACGTCAACAAGATGGCCGAGAGCGCCGTCGACGACGTCAAGAAGACGGTCGACCCGACCGGCGAGCTCGAACGCTCGATCCAGTCACCCGCCACCTTCGACGCCCCCGCCAGCCTGGAGCCGCAAGGCCCGCCGTCGCCGGTTGAGCCCGTCGAGACGGCCGCGCTCGAGGCGCCGCAGCAGCTCTTGGGCGATCCGGAGCCGACGCCGCCTCCGGTCCAGATTTCGCCCCCCGAGCCCGTGAAGCCGTCGTCGCCGGCCGCCGCCTAAGAGTCCGATGACCGACGCCAAGGAAGAGATCGACGACACCAAGATGCCGTTGCTCGACCATCTGGTCGAGCTGCGCGGGCGCATGCTGAAGGCGTTCATCGCCTTCATCATCTGCTTCATCGCCTGCTACTCGGTGGCGGAATACATCTTTGCCTTCCTGACCCACCCGCTGGCCGAGGCCTTCCACGGCGAGAGCCGGCGGCTGATCTACACGGCGCTCCACGAAGCGTTCTTCACCTACCTCAAGGTCGCCTTCTTCGCCGCCGCCTTCGTCAGCTTCCCGATCGTCGCGGGCCAGCTCTGGATGTTCATCGCGCCCGGCCTCTACAAGCAGGAGCGCCGCGCCTTCCTGCCGTTCCTGGTGGCGACGCCGGTGCTGTTCTTCATGGGCGGCGCGCTGGTCTACTACTTCATCATCCCGATGGCCTGGACCTTTTTCCTGTCCTTCGAGACGCCGGGTGGCCCGGGCGAGCTGCCGATCCAGCTCGAGGCCAAGGTCGACCAGTACCTGTCCCTGGTGATGCAGCTGATCTTCGCCTTCGGGCTCGCCTTCGAGCTGCCGGTGCTGCTGACCTTGATGGCCCGGGTCGGCATGGTGACGGCGGCCGGGCTGGCCGAGAAGCGGCGCTACGCCATCGTGCTGGCCTTCGTCGCCGCCGCCATCCTGACCCCGCCCGACGTCATCAGCCAGGTCGGCCTCGCCGTGCCGATCATGATCCTCTACGAGATCTCCATCATCTGCGCCCGGATGATCGAGAAGCAGAAGGCGCGGCGCGAAGCCGAGGAAGAGGCGGCCGAGAAGGCGGAGTCGGCCTAGACCGGTGACGGCGCGCCGCTTATAACGGGCGCCCATTCGTTTAGACGACCGGTTCGGCCATGATCGACATCAAGCTGGTTCGCGACGACCCCGCCGCTTTCGACCGTGCGCTGGCGCGCCGCGGCCTCGAAGCGTCGTCGTCGCGCCTGCTAGGGATCGACGCCAAGCGCCGTGCGGCTCAGACCGAGCTGCAGACGCTCCAGGCCCGCCGGAACGAGGCGTCGAAGGAGATCGGCAAGCTGAAGAGGGACGGCGGCAACGCCGACGCCATCGTCGCCGAGATCGCGCAGATCAAGGATCGCGTGCCGGCCCTCGAAGCCGAGGACAAGGCGCTCGGCGAAGAGCTGGAGCTGCTTCTCGCGACCATTCCCAACCTGCCGGCGGCCGATGTGCCGGAAGGGAAGGACGAGACCGCGAACGCCTGCATCCGCACCGTCGGCGACGTGCGCAACTTCGCCTTCAAGGCGAAGGAGCATTTCGACATCGGCGAGGCTCTCGGCCTGATGGATTTCGAGGCGGCAGCGAAGCTCTCCGGCGCCCGCTTCGTCATCCTCCGGGGCGCGCTCGCGCGCATGGAGCGGGCGCTTGCCGCCTTCATGCTGGACATCCATACGGGCGAGTTCGGCTACACCGAGACGGCGCCGCCGCTGCTGGTCCGCGACCATGTTCCGTACGGCACCGGCAACCTGCCGAAGGCCGCCGAGGACATGTTCCGCACCACCAACGGCTTCTGGCTGATTCCGACCGCCGAAGTGCCGCTGACCAACCTGGCGGCCGACCGCATTCTGGATGAGAAGGACCTGCCGCAGCGCTTCACCGCCTATACGCCGTGCTTCCGCTCCGAGGCCGGCGCCGCCGGCAAGGACACCCGCGGCATGCTGCGCCAGCACCAGTTCAACAAGGTCGAGATGGTGTCGATCGCTCATCCGGATAGGTCGGAGGAAGAGCACGAGCGCATGACCAAGGCGGCCGAGACCGTGCTGCAGCGGCTCGGTCTTCCGTACCGGGTAATGCTGCTCTCGACCGGCGACATGGGCTTCGCCGCCAAGAAGACCTACGATCTCGAGGTCTGGCTGCCCGGTCAGGGGCGCTATCGCGAGATCTCGTCCTGCTCCAACTGCGGCGATTTCCAGGCACGGCGGATGAAGGCGCGCTTCAAGGGACAGGGCGACAAGCAGACGCGTCTGGTGCACACGCTCAACGGCTCCGGCCTCGCGGTCGGCCGCACGCTGATCGCCGTCCTCGAGAACTATCAGCAGGAGGACGGCAGCGTCGCCATGCCCGCCGCTCTGCGTCCCTATCTCGGTGGCCTGGAGGTTGTCCGCGCGAATGGCTAAGGCAGTGTTTCCGATGGATCTCGCCAAGGCGCGGATCCTGATCTCGAACGACGACGGGATCCACGCGCCCGGCCTCGCGATCCTGGAGAAGGCGGCGCGTAAGCTCAGCAAGGACGTCTGGGTGATGGCGCCCGAGCACGAGAACTCCGGCGCCGGACATTCGCTGACGCTGCGCCATCCGATCCGGATGCGCGAGGTGTCCAGGCGCCGCTACGCCTGCGACGGCACGCCGACCGACTGCGTGCTGCTGGCGATCAATCACCTCCTGAAGGAAGACCGGCCGACGCTGGTGCTGTCCGGCATCAACCGCGGCGCCAATCTCGGCGAGGACGTGCATTACTCGGGCACCATTGCCGCCGCCATGGAGGGCGTGCTGCTGGGCGTGCCGGCGATCGCGCTCAGTCTTTCGGTTCCCTGGGGCCAGAAGGCGCATTGGGCGACGGCCGAGGCTCATGTCGCCTCGATCATCAAGCGGCTGGTCAAGATCGGCTGGCCCGACGACGTGCTGATGAACGTCAACTTTCCGCATGTCGCCGATCCGAAGAAGGTACTGGGCGTCAAGGCGGCGCGCCAGGGCAAGCGCAAGATCGGCGATACCATGGTGCAGAGCCGCGATCCACGCGGCGTGCCCTATTTCTGGATCGGTGATACCAAGGCGGGGCGGATGCCGCAGCCGGGCACCGACCTCGCCACGGTCATCTCCGGCCATATCTCGGTGACGCCGATCGGCCTCAACATGACCCACAAGCCTGCCCTGGCGGCATTGAGGAAGGTCCTCGATTGACCCAGGCGGCGCGCAAGATCCGGCTCGTCCTGGAGCTTCGCCGCGCCGGCGTGACCGATACCCGGGTCCTTTCCGCGATCGAGCGTGTGCCGCGCGAGATCTTCGTGCCCGAGCCATTCCAGGACCAGGCCTACGAGAACACGGCGCTGCCGATCGCCTGCAGTCAGACGATCAGCCAGCCGCTGATCGTGGGATTGATGACCCAGCTGATCGAGCCGGACAAGCGCATCAGGGTTTTGGAGATCGGCACCGGGTCAGGCTACCAGACCGCCGTCCTCTGCCAGCTGTTCCGCCGCGTCTACACCATCGAACGCCATCGCGAGTTGCTGCTCGGTGCCGAGCAGCGCCTCGCCGAGCTCAAATGCCACAACGTCACCACCCGCTGCGGCGACGGCACGCGAGGCTGGCCGGAGCAGGCGCCGTTTCCCCGCATCCTGGTGACGGCAGCGGCCCCCGAGATGCCGGCGAAGCTGGCCGACCAGCTCGACGAGGGCGGCATCATGATCGTCCCGATCGGCACCTCGGTCGCCGACCAGTGGATCTACAAGATCACCCGCGAAGGTTCCGGCTTCCGCGAGGAGCGGGTGACCCAGGTACGCTTCGTGCCGCTGGTCTCAGGCGCGATCCCGCAGGCGTCGTGACGCTCCGGATCGGCGCTATCTGCTCAGACGACGATCGGGACCTCATGTTGTCGGCGTTGACTGCCGACGACTTGCCGAGGATCAGCCGCTGGCTCGCCGCGCCTCACGTCGCACGCTGGTGGGGCGAGCCCGAGGGCGAGCTCGCGAAGATCAGGCACCACCTGACCGCACCCGGCATCGCGCCCTACCTGATCCAGGAGGCGGGGAGGCCGGTCGGATACCTGCAGGTATACCGTGCCGATCCCGGTCGCGGCTTCTGGAAGGGCCATCCGTTGCCCAAGGAGACATTCGGCTTCGATCTCTTCCTCGGCGAGGCCGACGCCGTCGGCCGTGGCCTGGGCACGCGAGCGATCGGGCTCGCGGTCGCGCATCTGCTGGCTCAGCCAGGCGCCAGACGGGTCCACGTCGACCCCTCGCCGGACAATGCGGCTGCGATCCGGGCCTACATCAAGGCGGGGTTCGTACGCTTGAGCGACATCGTCATGCCGGGCGGGCCGGCGGCCTACATGATCCTGGAGCCGGAGCGGTAGGGTCGTTTCCGGCTATCCTCTCCGCGTCGAGGAGAGATAGCCTGCGTCACCATCAGTACCGAGCCTTGGACAGACCCGCCGCATGTTCACGATCGCCATCCCGGCCTACAATAATCCCGACTTCACGCGCATGGCGGTCGACTGCGCGATGCGCGCAACCGCGCAGATCAACCTGCCGACCCGATTCATTCTCATCGATGACGCGGCAGGTACGGGCGAAAGCGTGACCGATGCATTCCGCGACCTCAGGACACAGAACTCCGATCGCGACATCCTGATCGCGAGATCGACCAGCCGTCTCCACTATCCGGGATCGTTCTCGCTCGCCCTGCATCTGTCGGAGACGCCCCTGACGCTTTTCCTCAGCAACGACATGGTGCTGACCCCCTCCTATCTTCTGGCCACGCTCGGTGTCGCCTCGATCAGCCCGTCCTTCGGCTGCGTGCGCGGTTCGTCCGGCTATACCGACAGCCTGCCGGAGCACGTGCTGCCGTCGCCGACGATGGTCGATAGCTACGTCGCGGCGGCGGAGTTTGCACAGTTCGTGTTCCGGACGAACGGCCTGGCTCACGTCGACAATAAGCTGCTCTGCGGCGACGCTGTGATCATCCGCCGCGAGCTGATCGACTCGATCGGCGTCCATGATCCGTCGCTGACGCCTTATTTCAGCGACATCGACTACGGCATGCGGGCACAACTCGCCGGCTTTCGACTGGTCGGGGCGCTGGGCGCGTGGCTTTTCCATGAAGGGGCGGGCTACATCAAGCGCGAAGCGACGCGGCGGGGCGAAGCGAACGAGGTCGTTCTGGAGGAGCGCCGCCAGCGCATCGAGGCGTCATGGCAGGCCTTCCGACGGAAATGGGGCGAGGATCTGCCGCCGTCGCCGTTCCAGTTTGACTATTCCAAATTCGGCGAGCTCGCGCGGGACCGGGCCCTCCAGGTTTCGCTCAAGGTCGAGACGCCAGCGGATCTCCTCGGCCGGGTCGAGTTCGTCTAGCGTCGAGATCCGCGAAGAAATTCAGACACCTGGCTCCAGTCGGCAACAACCTGTTGTCCATCGAACAATGACGAAGACCTGAGGTCGAGGCCTTCCATGACGATGCGAGCGAAATCGTCATCGGACATGCCTGCGGTCGGATCGAGGCCCGCGATCAAGGCAAGGCCGGTCGGCGGCGCCTTCACGAGGAGGATCCGGAGATCCGGCCGGGCCTTCCGGAGGCTGGGTATCACCCGCCAGACGTCACCCGAGTAGAACTTGGTCGTCTGCTCGCGGGCGGAAGTCGGCTCGTCGAGCGGAATGCAGTCGTGGATCACGACCAGCGCACCGGGAGACGCGAACCGCTCGACGTTCAGGAAGTCGCGCAACGCCTGCTCGAAGACATGCAGACCGTCGATGAAGGCCATGTCGATCGGCGACTGCCGATGGAAGCGATGGATGTCCGGGTGACTGAAGTAGTCGTCGCTGGTAACCGGATAGATGACGGTCTTCGCGACGAAGTCCTGGTCGATGCACGGCATCGGGTCGACGCCGATCGACTGGGTCGACGGCCGCGCCAGCGCCAGCGACTTGCCCTGACGGACGCCGATCTCCAGGTAGAGCTTGGGCGTCAGCGCCGCATGGAGGCGTGCCAAGACACCGTAGTAGTCCTCCCCCGGCATGAGCCGGTGAGCCAGCGCCGTATGCGCTTCGGGAAAGTCCCGCCTGAGGGCGAGGGCGCGACGGAGCTTGAGGATGGACCGAGGGCCGGCGGCTGCGCCCTCGACCAGGGCCTCGGCCAGGCTCGCCTCCGGCAGGGCCGGCTGGATCGCAAGCGAGCGACGAAAGCAGCGTCCGGCCTCTCCCATGTCGCCTTGGTTCTGGGAAGCCCGGCCGCGCTCCCACCAGCCCACGGCGGACGCCGCGGGATCATCCTTCGCTGACGGCTCGAGTGGGTGTCGCATGTTGGGCGATCATACGTCGGAATCGCGATCGGGAAACGGCATGAACGACGCAGCTTTAGGCTATTATCGAAGGATCTCAGGCGGGAGTCCCCATGATTACCGATTTCACCCCGGTTCCCGCGCTGATCGGCGGCGCGATGATCGGCCTCGCGGCCACGCTGCTCCTGCTGGCGACCGGCCGGGTGGCCGGCGTCAGCGGTATCACCGCAGGTGCCATCGCAGCGCCCGGCCCAGAGCGCGACTGGCGGACAGCCTTCCTCGTCGGCCTGATCTTCGGCCCGATCGTCTTTGCTTTTTTCGGTGGCGAGCTGCCGCGACCGCTGCTGCCGCCGATGCCGATCATTATCGCGGCAGGCCTCCTGGTCGGCTTCGGCACGCAGCTTGGCAATGGCTGCACCAGTGGCCACGGGGTCTGCGGCCTGGCGCGCCTGTCGCCGCGCTCGCTCGCCGCGACTGCGACCTTCGTCGCCGCGGCCATGGCTACCGTCTTCATCATCCATCGCCTGGCGGGGGGCTGACATGCTGATCGCCTCCGCTGCGCTCGCCGGTCTGCTCTTCGGCATGGGCCTGGCGCTCTCGGGCATGCTTGACCCGGCCCGCGTCCTCGGGTTCCTCGACGTCGCCGGCGGGCAGTGGGACCCGACCCTGGTTTTCGTGCTGGGCGGGGCCGTCGGTGTCGCCGCCATCGGCTTCGGCCTCGTCCGGCTGCGCACGGCGCCCTTCTTCGATGAGCGCTTCCGGATCCCCGAGGCGACGGTGATCGATGCGAGGCTCCTGGGCGGCGCAGCGATGTTCGGGGTGGGCTGGGGGCTGGTCGGCTACTGCCCGGGACCGGCGATCGCGTCGATCGGCTTTGCCGGCACTCCGTCGGCGATCTTCGCGCTGGCGATGGTGGGCGGCATGCTGCTCCACCGGGCGTTGCCGGAATCGGCCTCGCAAACGCCTTAGAAACCCGAATCTGAAGAAAGATTCGGCCTTCGATTCGGATTTTGTTGCACGATTCGGCTTATGCACATAGATTGCGTAGCCGCAATGATTCGGCTTACCCGATTCGCGGTTCCCGCACTTCTCCTCACCCTGGTTACGGCATGCGCCCCGCGTGGCGAGCCGGCTGAGGTGGTCCAGCACGACGTGACGGTTGCTGCCGTCACCTCGGTGACTCCGCACCCGTCGTCCCGCCCGGCATCGGCCACCGCACCGATGTCCCGGCTCGGGGCCACCGTGGTGGTCGCCCGGGGTGAAACCTTGAACGCTATCGCCCGCCGCCACGGCACCGATGCGGCAACTGTCGCCCGGCTCAACAATCTGAAGCCGCCCTATGGCGTCCAGGCCGGGCAGAAGCTGACCCTTCCCGAGGCGGCTCCCCAGGCCGTGGCCGCAGGGTCGCCCGCGCCGTCGCCCACGAAAGCCAAGCCCACCGAGCCGCTAAAGCCGCTTGCGGTCCGGGCGGCGTCGATCCCGCCGCCGGTGGCCGAGCCGGTTTCCCAGGTGACGGTGCCTTCGGCGCCCCGCTCCAGCGTGCAGGCGGCGCCACTCGCCGCGCCCGAGCCGGTACGGCCCCAGCCGGTCGTCCGCGATCTGATCAAGGTCGAGAAGGTCGAGCCCACCAGGCCCGTGTCGCCACCGGCCCCCAGCGTCAAGGGCGTCCTCAAACTCGATGCGCAGAAGCCGGAACCGGCCCAGCCGGCGATGCCGGTCGTCGCCAAGGTCGAGCCGTCGCCTCCCGTGGTCGTCGCGAAAGCCGAGATGCCGGCGCCCGTGGCTCTGCCCACGGCCATTGCTTCGGAGCCGCGCCCGACAGTATCGCGGACGAAGCCGGTGATCGCGTCCGAGCCGGAGGCCCGGATCACGCCCGTCGCTTTCAAGGCCCCGTCGCCGAAGACTTCGATCGACGAGCCGCCGCCCCGGTCCGGGCGGCACTTTCTCTGGCCGGTCAATGGCCGGGTGATTTCCAGCTACGGTCCGAAGCCCGGCGGGCTGCGCAACGACGGCTTCAATATCGCCGCTGATCGCGGGGCCAACGTCGTTGCCGCCGACAACGGCGTGGTCGCCTATGCCGGAGACGATCTCAAGGGCTTCGGCAACCTGGTGCTGATCAAGCACGCCGGCGGCTTCGTCACCACCTACGCTCATAACGAGAAGCTGATGGTGAAGCGCGGAGATCGCGTAAAGCGCGGCCAGGTGGTCGCCACCGTCGGTGCCAGCGGCTCGGTGACCCAGCCACAGGTGCATTTCCAGATCCGCCAGGGCGCGCACGCGGTCGACCCGCGGCCGCTGATGGAGCGCGTGTCCTAAAGCGGGAGCGGCCGCTCGTAGAAGACGTCCCACTCCTCCTCATGGGTGCGGACGAAGCCATGGCGCTCATAGAACCGCGCCGCCGGGCTCTCCTTCAGCACGTTGAGCCGGACGGGAAGCCCCGCCGCGTCAGTCTCGGCCAGCAAGCGGACGAGGACCGCGCCACCGGTCCCATGCCCCTGAAACTCGGGTACGAGATAGAACTGTCCCAGCTCGTAAAAGCCGGCCTCTGCCTTCAGCGAGACGCAGCCGGCGAAGGCGCCGTCGATGAGGATCAGCCGCATATGGGCGGGGGCGAAGGCTTCGCGGAAGCGGGCCCGGGCTCGCTCGGGGTGGTAGCGGCCGAGCCGCTCCAGATGCGGGCGCATGACCTGGACGCGAAGCGCCAGCAGGCGCTCGAAATCGGCCTCGCTCGCGGCTTCGAAGGCGATCATCCCACGCGTTTGCCGATCCGCCCGGCGAGATCCTGGATGTACTGCCAGGCGACGCGGCCGGAGCGGGCGCCACGGGTGATCGACCACTCGTTGGCCTCGTGGTGGAGTTGCTCGACCGGAACGCCGAGGCCATAGGCGCCAGCATAGCCCTCGATCATGGCGAAGTAGGTGTCCTGGTCGCAGGCATGGAAGCCGAGCCAGAGCCCGAAGCGATCGGACAGCGACACCTTTTCCTCTACCGCTTCGCCGGGATTGATCGCGGTCGAGCGCTCGTTCTCGATCATCTGGCGCGAGATCAGGTGACGACGGTTGGATGTTGCATAGAACAGCACGTTCTCCGGCCGCCCCTCGACGCCGCCCTCCAGCACCGCCTTCAGCGACTTGTAGCTTCCGTCCTCCGCCTCGAAGGACAGGTCGTCGCAGAAGAGGAGGGCGCGCTTGGACTGCGACCGCAGCAGGCCCAGCAGCTTCGGCAGGCTCGGGATGTCCTCCCGGTGGATCTCGACCAGCACCAGGCGGCCGGGAGTCTGGCGGTTGACCTCGGCATGGACCGACTTGACCAGCGAGCTCTTGCCCATGCCGCGGGCGCCCCAGAGCAACGCGTTGTTGGCCGGCAGCCCGTCGGCGAAGCGCCTGGTGTTGTCGAGCAGGATGTCGCGCTGGCGGTCGATCCCTTGAAGAAGGCCGATCGCCACCCGGTTGACCCGCCGGACCGGATCGAGGGCCTCGCTCTCGGCATGCCAGACATAGCTCTCCGATACCCCGAGATCGGGCGCCGAAGGGGGCGGCGGCGAACGCCGTTCGAGCGCTTCGGCGATGCGGGTGAGGAGCTCCAAGAGCTTGGGATCGTTCATGAAAAACCTTGGGGAGAGGCGGGGAGGGGGTAGCGTTGCAATCCTCGGCGAGGCCGTTATAGTCCGCCCACCCAAATCCGGCCAGATCGGGAGTCTCTACACATGCTGATTTCGCCCGCCTACGCCCAGAGCGGCGCCGGCGCAGGCTTCGACATCATGGCGCTCGCGCCCCTGGTGTTGATCTTCGTGGTCTTCTATTTCCTGCTGATCCGGCCGCAGCAGAAGAAGATGAAGCAGCACCGGGACATGCTCTCGGCGGTGCGTCGCGGCGACCGGGTGGTGGTCGGCGGCATCATCGGGTCGGTCGCCAAGGTGGTGTCCGACACAGAGCTGTCGGTCGAGATCGCCGACGGCGTCCGGGTCCGCGTGGTCCGCGGCGCCGTTACCGAGGTCCTGTCCAAGACCGAGCCGGTGAAAGCCGAAAGCAGCGAGAAGGCCGGCGAAGACAAGCCGGCGTCGGGAAGCTGAAATCTCTCGATGATTCAGATCCAGCGCTGGAAGATCATCGTCGTCACGCTCCTCTGCGCCTGGGGCGTGCTCTTCTCCCTGCCGTCCTTCCTGCCGCGCGGCATGGTCGATCAGCTTCCGCGCTGGCTTCATGCCGAACGCGTCAATCTCGGCCTCGACCTTCAGGGCGGCTCGCATCTGCTGCTCGAGGTCGATACCAAGGCGGTCAAGCATGATCGCCTGCAGAACCTGGTCGATGACGTTCGCGTCGCCTTCCGCAACCAGCGCCTGACCTACACCGACCTCGGCGTCGAGGGAGAGGCCGTCGCGGTTCGTCTTCGCGATCTCAATGATCGCGAGAAGGCTTTGACCGCGCTCCGAGGTATCGACGCCGCCGCGACCGTCACGGTCTCGCCCGAAGGGGCCGCGCGATTCAGCTATTCTGAAAAGGCCTGGGAAGACCGCTTCAGCTCGGCCATCCAGCAGTCACTTGAGATCGTGCGTCGCCGCATCGACGAGACCGGTACCCGCGAGCCGACCATCGTCCGTCACGGCAAGGACCGGATCCTGGTCCAGCTGCCGGGCGTCGACGATCCGGAGCGGATCAAGCGCCTGCTCGGCACCACGGCAAAGATGTCGTTCCATCTGGTCGATACCCGTGCGACCGCTGCCGACGCCGAGTCGGGGCGTGCCCCTGCGGGCTCGATGATCGTCGAGAGCGATCGCCCGGGAGCGGACGGGCGGCGCGAGAAGACGGTCATCCAGAGGCGCGTCGCCGTTTCCGGCGAGAACCTGACCGACGCCCAGCCCAGCTTCAACAACGGCGAGCCCGTGGTCAGCATACGCTTCGATGCGGTCGGCGCCCGCAAGTTCGGCGAGATCACCACCGAGAACATCGGCAAGCCCTTCGCCATCCTGCTCGACAACCGCGTGATCTCGGCCCCGAACATCCGCGAGCCGATCATCGGCGGGTCCGGCATCATCACCGGCGGTTTCACGGTCCAGACAGCCAACGACCTGGCGCTCCTGCTCCGGGCCGGCGCCCTGCCGGCGCCGCTCAAGGTGCTGGAGGAACGGACGGTCGGCCCCGATCTCGGTTCCGACTCGATCCGTGCCGGCACCATCGCCATCGCCATCGGCTATGCGCTCATCGCGCTCCTGATGATCGCCGGCTACGGACTGTTCGGCATCTTCGCCAACATTACCCTGATCTTGAACATCGCCTTCACCATCGCGATCATGGCCGGCCTCGGCGCGACGCTGACCTTGCCCGGCCTCGCCGGCATGGTCCTCGGGCTCGCGATGTCGGTCGATGCCAACGTGCTGATCTACGAGCGCATGCGCGAAGAAGAGCGCCAGGGACGGTCGCCCTATCCGGCGGTCGACGTGTCGTTCCAGCGCGCCTACGTCACCATCCTGGATTCCAATCTCACCACCCTCATCGCAGCGCTGTTCCTCTATGCGTTCGGCTCCGGCCCGGTGCGCGGCTTCGCGGTTACCCTCGGGATCGGCATCACCTGCTCGATGCTGACCGCGGTGACCGTGACCCGCATGCTGGTCGTCGGCTGGCTCAAATGGGCCAAGCCGAAGACGCTGCCGATCTGAGGGACGAGGAACACCCGCTCATGATCAAGCCGATCCGCCTGCTGAACAAGGTTCCGAACGTCGACTACTTTCGGTACCACAAACTGTGCTTCGCCTTGTCCGTCGTGCTCTGCGTCATCTCCATCATCTCGATCTCGGTTCGCGGGCTGAACTACGGCGTCGATTTCGCCGGCGGCATCCTGATCGAGGTCCGCACGCCCGCGGCGCCGGATCTCGCCAGGATGCGATCGGATGTCGGGGCGCTCAACCTCGGCGACGTCGTCCTCCAGGATTTCGGCGGCAGCAACGACGTCCTCATCCGCATCGAGCGCCAGACCGGCGGCGAGGATGCCGAGATGCAGGCGGTCCAGAAGGTGCGCGAGACGCTCAACAAGACGCTCGGCGGAAACGTCGAGTATCGCCGCGTCGAAGTGGTCGGCCCCAAGGTCGGTGGCGAGCTGGTGCTCGACGGCATCCTGGCGGTAACCCTGTCGCTCACCGGTATTATGGCCTACATGGCGTTCCGCTTCGGCTGGCGCGCCGGCGCCGCCGGCGTCATCGCGATCCTCCACGACTGCCTGACCACCGTCGGGCTGTTCTCGGTGAGCGGGTTGCAGTTCGATCTGAACGTGCTGGCGGCGGTGGTGACCATCGCCGGCATCTCGATCAACGACACCGTCGTCATCGACGACCGCATTCGCGAGAACTCGCGCAAGTTCAAGCGTATGGACTTTCGCGAGCTGATCAACCTCAGCGTCAACCAGACCATGGCCCGCACCGTCGTCACCAACGGTCTGGTCTTCCTCGCGACGTTCGCGCTTGTCCTCTTCGGCGGCCCGGTGCTGTTCGGCTTTTCGCTCGCCATGCTGTGGGGCGTCATCGCCGGCACCTATTCGACGATCTACGTGGCGGCGCCGCTCGAGTGGTATCTGTCCAACCGCGGCAAGGCCCACGCCAAGGAAATGCAAGCGGAGGCAGGCTCTCCCTGAGCCGCCGATGGAAATCACGCCGCTGATCCCAGAGGGGCGGCAGGTCATCGAAAGCTATGGCGATGGCCGCTTCCGGGTGTCCGGCGTTCCGATCGAGGGCTCCGTCCTGGTCCTGCCGACGGCGACGTTCCCTTGGTCGGCCGTCGATCCGTCGGGCTTCACCCTCGACTCCTTCGGTCCTCTGCTTGCTGCCCAGCCTCCGGTCGAGATCCTGCTGGTCGGCTGTGGCAAGCGGCTGGTGCCGCTGGCGCCGGCGCTGAAGACGGCGCTCCGCGAGCGTGGGATCGGTGCCGATCCGATGGACACCGGTGCCGCCTGCCGCACCTACAACGTGCTGATGGCCGAAGGCCGCCGG
>CAMDFP010000101.1 GCA_945897335.1 Asaia bogorensis
GGCTCGGCTTCACCGCGAGCCATGTCGGGATGAAGCTGGATCTCACCCGCCGGTGAGTTGACCCTGTAACCCCCGGGGCCTAGCGTCCGAACCAAGGGGTATGCCTTTGCAAAACGGAGCCTGAGTCATGTGGGTGCATCGCAAACCCGGCTGGTACCTCAAGGAAAGCGCGGCGACCGACGAGTCCGCCTATCTGAACCGTCGCGAGCTGGTGGCGGCCATCGCCGCCGGCCCCATCCTCCTCGCCTCGGGGGGAGCGCTGGCCCAGCGCGCCACCGACGATCCGTCGGCCAAGCTCTATCCGCTGAAGCGCAACGAGGCCTTCGTCCTCGACCGGCCGCTGACCGACGAGAAGGAAGCGACCAGCTACAACAACTTCTATGAATACGGGACTTCGAAATCGATCACCAAGGCGGCGCAGGACCTGAAGATCCGGCCCTGGACGCTGTCGATCGGCGGCATGGTCGAGAAGCCGATGCAGATCGGTGTCGACGACCTGCTGGCGAAGATGCCGCTCGAGGAGCGGCTCTACCGCCATCGCTGCGTCGAGGCGTGGTCGATGGCGGTGCCGTGGAGCGGTTTCCCCTTGAAGGCGCTGGTCGACCTGGCGAAGCCGCTGGGCTCGGCCAAATACGTGGTGATGAGCACTTTCATGGACCCGGCGATGGCGCCCGGCCAGAAGCAGTTCTTCTATCCCTGGCCCTATGTCGAGGGCCTGACCATGGCCGAGGCGAACAACGATCTCGCCTTCATCGGCACCGGAATCTACGGCAAGCCGATGCCGAAGCAGAATGGAGCGCCGCTCCGCCTGGTGGTGCCCTGGAAATACGGATTCAAGTCGGTGAAATCGATCGTGAAGCTCGACTTCACCGACAAGCGCCCGTCGACCTTCTGGGAAGGGCTGCAGGCGAGCGAGTACGGCTTCTGGGCCAACGTCAACCCGGCCGTCCCGCATCCGCGCTGGAGCCAGGAGTTCGAGCGCGTGCTCGGCACCAACGAACGGGTGCCGACCAAGCTGTTCAACGGCTATGGCGAGCAGGTCGCCGACCTCTACAAGGGCCTGGAGAAAGAGCGCCTCTGGGTCTGATAGCCGCCGGCCGCGGACCCCTCGGGTTGCGTCGCAAGTGCATCGAATTGTCTCTAACTGTAAGAAGATTTGTGTAGATAATGGCCGGCACTCGACAATAAGACCGCGGTTGCATGGGAATCCGGGCTCGCTTCGTGATCGTGGCCGTCGTCGGCCTCGTCCTGTCGGTCCTCGTGGTCGGCGGGATTGCGCTTGCCGTGTTCTGGCGCCTGGGCGAGGAGCGACAGGCCACGGATGCGGCGGAGGCCAAGGACGACTTCACCACGATCGTGGCGAAGCAAGCGGAGATGAACGAAGCGATCGCCGCCGTTCTCGCACGCTCCCCGACGGTTCAGGGCTACTTCCGCAACGACGACCGGGTCGGGGCCGTCGCCGGGCTCGCGGATACCTTCAAGACGCTAAGATCCTTCGGTATCGCCAATCTTCACCTGCATCGCCCGTCGACCGTGACCCTGGCGCGGCTGCATGCGCCGCAGCAGTTCGACGATGATCTCACGAATCTCCGGCACCTGATCGTCGAGGTCAATGCCGACCGGCGGCCGCGGCGCGGGCCGGAACTCGGCCTCAACGGCTTGCCGATCCGCGGCGCCGTCCCGGTGATCGATCCCGAGGGAACGCATCTCGGCGTCATCGAGGTCGGATCATTCATCGACCGCGGTTTCCTCCAGACGATCGCCGGCTCGCGAAAGCAATACGCCGTCTACTACCTCGCCGCCGGGAAGCCGGTGATGATCGCGGCGTCGCAGGACGGCCTCGGCTCGATCCTGTCGGAGAGCCAATTGATCGCGGCGGCGGACGGGAACGGCACGGTCGTGCGGCTCGATCAGGGCGGGCGGCATTTGCTGGTCACCGCCATGCCGTTTCGCGACTACGCCGACCGTGTCGTTGGCGTGGTCCAGATCGGCATCGACACCACTTCGACCGCCAGCGCCGTCGAATGGTTGCTGATGATGTTTCTCGCCGCCGTCGCCCTGATCCTGGTCTTCGGGGGCGCGGCGGCGATAGTCACGAGCAACTCGATTTCTCGCCCGCTGGACGATCTCGTGAAGGCGACGAACGGCGTCGCCGGCGGCCTGGTCGAGACGAGCATCCCGCATCAGCATCGCGCCGACCTGATCGGACGGTTCGCCCGCGCGGTCGAGAGCTTCCGGGTCAGCCGTAACGAGCTGATCGCAGCCAAGATCGCGGCCGAAACGGCCAACAGCGCGAAGCGGTCGTTCCTGTCGGCGATGAGCCATGAACTTCGGACCCCCCTCAATGCCATCATGGGGTTTTCCGAGTTCCTCCTGGCGACGGCGAAATCTGGCAAACCTTACGCGGCACGCGAGGCGGCTTACATCGAGGACATCCTCAGCAGCGGCCGCGATCTTCTTCGGCTTGTCGATGGCGTGCTGACGATCACGCAAGCCGATTCGGGCCGAATGGCCTTCACGCCCGAGGCGTTCGACCTAGCCGCGGCCGCGGATGAGATCGTTCGCGCCTACGAGGCGAGCGCTAGCGCAGCCGGCGTGCATATCCAGGCGGATTTGCCCGGTAAGCTCTCCGTCTTCGGCGATGAACAAGCGCTCCGGCGCGCCATCATCAATCTGCTCTCGAACGCGCTGAAGTACACGCCGAAGAACGGCGTCGTGTCGATCGAAGTGAGACGTGACATCGATGACGTCGTCCTGACGGTGTCCGACACCGGCCCGGGCATCGCCGCCGAGGAGCGCGACAGCGTGTTCCGGCCATTCCACCTGGTGAGCGATCGCGAAGCTTGGACCACCGCCGGCTCCGGCCTCGGCCTCGGGCTACCGATCGCGAGGGCCGTCATCGTCGGGCACGGGGGGCGCCTTTCGCTCGGCGAGCGGGCCGGGGGCGGCACGGTGGTGATCGCACGGTGGCCGGTCGACGGGGCTTTTGAAGAGCTACGCGCAACGGGCTAAGCCCGGGGTGCCCGCGCCGAGGCGTGCTCGACGGATGCATGGAGGTGTCTCCCCCCGGGGATTCACCGAGACCCGATCGTCGATCCGGCGAAGGCGCGAAGGGGAAGGCCGCCGACGCCGGCGCTCGCGGTTTTCTCACAGGCAAAAAAATGGCCGGACCCGAGGGTCCGGCCAGTTGAACAGGGAGGCTTCACGTCTGGGAGACGTAGGATCCCGGAGGACCCTTCCCCGGGCAGGGTGCCCAGGGGCTGAGATGCTGAAACTCAACATCCAACAATGATGAACGTAAGCGCTAATGCTTAAGAAACAATGAGTGTCTGCTCAAGGCCGCTATGCAAAAAACGCATAGCTGTGGGAAACAATCCGTTCTCCCAAAATTCTCTGTAGTTTCCGCAATTTGCAACAGATACCGCGATACTCTCGCAACCGCCCGTCGGTGCTGCCTCCCCCCGAATCGTTTTTTCCAATCCGAAAGCGACACCGGTGGTCGCGCTGAAACGCGCGAATCACCAGGCGAAACGCAATTGAGTAAGGTCTAAACGAGGCCGAGCGAGCCGGCGGAGAGGGTGGGGAAAACCTCGGAGATCCGGGTCTGTTTCGCGCGCTTGACCAGGATCTCGGCGATGACGCGGCGGTAGTCGGTCGTGATCGCAAGGTCGAGGCCCTGGTCGAGCGACGCCGCCTTCAGCCCGGGCCAGGTGCCGAACAGGCCGCCCTTGATGCCGGTGCCCGAGACCAGCATGACGCTGCCATGGCCGTGGTCGGTGCCGCGGTTCTGGTTCTCGATCAGCCGGCGGCCGAACTCGCTCATCACCACCACCGTCAGGCGGTCGCCGAGGCCGGCCAGGTCGTCGTGAAGCGCGGCTACCGCCTGGGAGAGCCGCGTCACCTGGGTCGAGAAGCAGCCGGCCTGGGCGTCATGGGTGTCCCAGCCGCCGAAATCGGCGGTCGCGACGGTGAGGCCGATCTCGGCCTTGGCGATGTCGGCGATGGTCTTGAGAGCGACGGCGAGCTCGCCGCTG
Source organism: Asaia bogorensis (assembly GCA_945897335.1). GTDB lineage: Bacteria > Pseudomonadota > Alphaproteobacteria > SHVZ01 > SHVZ01 > SHVZ01. Next base: position 4,035 of record CAMDFP010000101.1, read on the forward strand.
CCGTAGTTGACCGCGGCCGCGGCGGCGGGCGGGTCGTCGGTCCTCATGGCCCCGGACATGGACATGTCGGGGTCCGGCACCTCCGGCTCGGGATCCGGCGCCGTGTCCGGCACGGGCGCCATCATGCCGCCCATCATCATGCCGTCGTCGTCGGAGGCCGCGTCGACGTCGGCGGCTGCAGTGGCAGCGGCGGTGATGCGGGCGACGGCCTCCAGCGTGTTGCGCATGACCTGGGCGCGGGCGCTCGACCCTGCCGCCAGGCCGGCCAGCACGCGCTCGTTCCGCTGCCCGCCGCTGACGCGGAAGCTGGCCGGCGTGGTCATGGAGACCGCGCGCATCTCGCCGAGAAGCGCCATCGGCGCTTCGGCCGAGGCGGCGACGATCGGCACCTGTCCGGAAACGAGGCTCGAGGAGAGGTGACGCGCGAGCCAGCCGCTCGCCGGCGCCGTCTCGGCATCGGCATAGCCCCGTTCCATCATCTCCTGGCTCTGGAAGTGGCTGCGGTTGGTGGAGAGCAGGCCGGTCGACTGGACGATGGCGAGCTGGCCTGCATCGTAGAGGCCGGCGAGGCCGGTCGCCGCCGGATGCAGACGGAAGCTCTGGCCGTTCAGCGTCCCGGCGAGCGGGAGGCCGGCGCCGGTGCCGGTTGCCGGGATCGCCAGCGTCGGCCGCGCCGCCTGGTACTCGGCGTTGCCGGAGGGCGCCACAAGGCTGAGCAGGTCGGCGGCGCCGCGGAGGAAGACGACCACGAGCAGCGGCGCCCCGGTGGCGGCGAGCGCGATCCGGACGCCGGCGGGAAGCCCGGCGAGCGCGATGGCGCCGGAGGAGGCCTTGAGGAGGTCGCGGCGGGTGAGCATGGGCGGCCTCGTCAGCGGTAGGCGAATTCGTCGGACGCGGCCATCAGACCGAGCATCCGTTGGAGCGCGGTCTCCGCACGCGTGCCCTTGGCCGTGAGCCCGTCGCGCAGGCCCCCGGCGGCGACCCCGTCCTCGAACAGGGCGGCATAGCTGGGGGCCGAGAGCCGGTGGCCGAGCAGGCGGTCGCTCCACAGCTCGATCGCCTGGGCGACGTCGTTGCCGACGGGGGTCTGGGGCAGCAGCGCCGAGGTGGTGCCGAAGTTGGCGCCGAACAGGGCCAGCAGCATGTTCCAGGACTTGAGCTCCTGGTTGCTGCCGAGCCAGCTCTCGTCGTCGTCCGGATGCCCATCGGGCGTCGGCCAGGCGAATTGAACCTGGCCGGTCTGCTCCAATGTACGGAACAGGGATGCCGTCGGCCGGATCTCGACCTGGGCCGCCCGCATCAGCGCGACCGCGCGCTCGAAGGGCCGCCGCAGCTTCTGGCCGGGATTGGCGACGAACTCGGAGTCGAGAAGGATGGTGCGGAGCGTGCGGGCGACCTGGTCTGGCGTGTGCGCGCTGCTCGCGAAGGTCGCTGCGGCGCGGTCGATCAGTCCCTGGCTCGCATTCGCGCCGATCAGACGGCGGGCGATCTTGCCGGCGACGAAGCGCGCGGTCGCCGGATGGGCAGCCAGGAGGTCGAGCACCTTGCGGCCGGCCGCCATCGGCTCGCGATAGCCTGAGAGGTCGTTGGCCAGCACGCGGACGGCGGCGTTCGAGTGGAGCTGGGGGGCGTAGACGAAGCCGCCGTTGTTGGCGAGGGTCACGCTGCTGCTGAGCCGCTGGCCCATGGCGACGGTCCAGCCGCTGAAGGCCTTGGCCGCGCCGAACACGTCCTCGTCGAGGAACCCCATCGGCTGTCCGCCGGTGGCGCCGGGGACCAGCCACCAGTCGTTGTAGGTATGGCCGAGATAGGCCGCGCGCCCGAGGCTGTGCAGCTCCATCGCCTCGCGGGCGTAGTTCTCGTTCGGCCGCGACGCCTGGCTCTTGGCGTTGTCGAGATAGAGCAGCATCGCCGTCGATGCGGCGACCGCTTCCAGCAGGTGGCGGAAGTTGCCGAGCGCGTGCGCGCGGATGACGTCGCGGTCGTAGGCCGGCATCGAAACCAGGATGCGGTTGTCGGTCAGTGCGTTGACGTTGAAGTGGTCGTGCCAGAACCCGGCCATCACCTCGCGCAGCTGCCACTCGGAATGCACGGCGCGGATCCAGGTGGCGCAGCGCAGCTCCTCGACCGCGCGGGTGGCTTCGGCCTGGGGAAGCTCGCTCGCCGCGACCTTGAGCTGAACCGACCACAAGGTCGGCATGCGTTCGCCCAGAAGCGCCAGGCGACGCTGCTCGTCGACCGCGGCGTATTTGGTGCCGGCGCCGTAGTTGATGCGGAGCGTCGCATCGGCCAGCCGCGCCTGCGTCATCGGATCGTCGGTCGCCCGCGGCGGATGGAGCTGCTGGTCGACATAGGCGCCGAGCCCGATCGAGCGCACCCGCTCCTCGTCGCCCGGTCGCGCGCCGAACCCCATGCGATTGAGCGCAATACGCTCCGGCGACGGCGTGGCACTGAGCATTCAATCCCCCTGCGACGCGCGAAGCTAGTCACGAAGGGCGCGCGGTATCTCGTGACAACCGTCACAGACCAGGACGAAAGGGGCCGGATGCGACTCGCTATCTGCAGGATGCGCGAAAATACCGCGCATCTAAGCGTGAAGAAGTCAGGCGTGAACCTGCTTCAGGAGGAAGTCGCGCAGCACGGCGATGCGCTTGGAGTGCCTGAGCTCTTCCGGGTAGAGGAAGTAGGCGGGCACCTTCGGTCCCTCGATGTCGGTCAGCACGCGGAGGATCGAGCCGTCGGTCGGCACCATGTATTCCGGCAGCGAGCCGACGCCGAGCCCGTCGGAAATGGCGCGGAGGATGCCGTTGGTGTTGTTGATGGTCAGCGTCTGGCGGACGGCGCCGGCGGCGCTGGCCAGCCGCACCAGCCAGTTCACGTCCGGGAACGGCGGATGTCCGCCGTCGCCATAGACCACCAGACGGTGGTTGGCGAGATCCTCGAGCGAGGTCGGCAGCCCGTGCTCCTTGAGGTATGAGGGTGCCGCATACAGGTACATCGGGATCGTCGTCAGGTGACGCTGGATCAGGTCGGGCTGGCGCTCCGGCGACATGCGGATGGCGACGTCGGCCTCGCGCATCGAGAGGTCGAGGTCGGCATCGTCGAGTATCAGGCTGAGCGCGATCTCGGGATAAAGGTCGAGGAAGCTCTTCATCCGCGGCGTCAGCCAGAGGCTGCCGAAGGCGACGGTGGTGGTGACCTTCAGCGGCCCCTTCGGCGTCTCGCGGCCCTCGACCAGCATCGCCTCCGCCATGGCGAGCTTGGCGAAGATCTCCTTGGCGGTCTGATAGAGCTGCTCGCCCTGCTCGGTCAGCATCAGGCCGCGGGCGTGGCGGTGGAACAGCGGCACGCCGAGATTCTCCTCGAGCGCGCTGATCTGGCGGCTGACCGCCGACTGGGAGAGGTTCAGGGTCTCGCCGGCATGGGTGAGGCTGCCGGCCTCGGCGACGGCATGGAAGACGCGCAGCTTGTCCCAATCCATCATGGAGGAGGGACCATGCGCCGGTTACTGCGCGGCCGACTGCAGATGCGCGAATTCATCGGCGGCGAGGAAACGTTCGGCTTCGAGCGCAGCCATGCAGCCCATGCCGGCGGCGGTGACCGCCTGGCGGAAGACCTTGTCCTTGACGTCGCCGGCGGCGAAGACGCCGGGGATGTCGGTCGCGGTCGAGTCCGGCTTGGTCAGCACGTAGCCGCCCTCGTCGGTCTTGAGCTGGCCCTTGAACAGCGTCGTCGCCGGATCATGGCCGATGGCGACGAACAGCCCGTCGACGGCGAGTTCGGAGACGAGGCCGGTCTGGACGTTGCGGATCTTGAGGCCGGTCACGCCGGGCGGGTCGGTCGGGCCCAGGATCTCGTCGACCGCCGAGTTCCAGATCACCTTGATCTTGGGATTGGCGAACAGCCGGTCCTGCATGATCTTCTCGGCCCGGAAGCGGTCGCGGCGGTGGATCACCGTCACCTTGGTCGCGTGGTTGGTGAGGTAGATCGCCTCTTCGACCGCGGTGTTGCCGCCGCCGACGATGGCGACCTCCTTGCCACGGAAGAAGAAGCCGTCGCAGGTGGCGCAGGCCGAGACGCCGAAGCCCCGGTACTTGTCCTCGGACGGAATCCCGAGCCAGCGCGCCTGGGCGCCGGTGGCGACGATCACCGCGTCGCCGGTATAGGTGTCGCCGGAATCGCCGACGAGCCGGAACGGCCGCCGCGAAAAGTCGCAGGACGTCACCGTGTCGAATATCAGCCTGGCGCCGACATGCTCGGCCTGCTTCGCCATCTGCTCCATCAGCCAGGGGCCCTGGATCACGTCGGCGAAGCCGGGGTAGTTCTCGACGTCGGTGGTGATGGTCATCTGCCCGCCGGGCTGGATGCCCTGGATGACGATCGGGTGAAGATTGGCGCGGGCGGCATAGATCGCGGCCGTATAGCCGGCCGCGCCTGCGCCGATGATCAGGATTTTTGAGTGATGCTGGGCCATGGCTCGAAGGGGAATGCCTCGTCCCTCAACATAGGTGCGGGTACCCCGGTGCGCAATGCGGGCGGCGCACACGTTCCGTTGAATTGTGCCTACAGAATGCCTACATCGTAGGCATGGCGATCCTGAACATCCGCAACCTCGATCCCGAGGTGCACAAGTCGCTCCGCCTCAGGGCGGCGAGCAACGGGCGCAGCATGGAGGCCGAGGCACGGGAAATCCTGGCGGCGGCCTGTGCGACCCGTCCATCGAAAGCGCAGGCGGTGGCAGAGGTCCAAGCCGAGATCGACCGCCTGCTCGGCGATCGGAAGCCCAAGAGCGTCACCGATGATCTCATCAGGGAGCGCCGCCGCGAAGCGCGCCGCGAATGGTCGCGCTCGACGCCTCGGCGCTGATCGCGTTCCTGTTCAGGGAGCCGGGGCACGAGCGCGTGCTGCCCCACCTCGAGGCGGCCTGCATCTCTTCGGTCAATATCGTAGAGGTGCTGTACCGGCTCCATCGCGAGGGTGTCGACATCGACGATTCGTATCGGGTGATCGCGCGCCTGGATATCGAGGCGGTGGCGCTCGAAGCCGAGGCTGTCCGCGACGTCGCGCGGCTCATCGCGGAGACGCGGTCGGCGGGTCTGTCTTTCGGCGACTGTGCCTGCCTTGCCCTGGCAAAGGCCCGCGGCATCCCCGCGGTCACCGCAGATCGGGTCTGGGCGAAACTCGACGTCGGCGTCGAGATCGAGCTGATCCGTTAGGACTCGCCCGCTCCTAGAGCACCAGCGTCACCCCGGAGGCGAGCAGCAGCCAAAGCACGATCCTCCGGAACCAGGCGTCGTCGATGCGCCGGTAGAGCGCGACGCCGAGCGCGACGCCGACCACCATGATCGGCAGCGCGATCAGGAACAGGATGCCGACCTCTTCGGTGAGCAATCCTTGCCAGCCATAGGCAACAAGTGCCGCGATCTGGAGGGCGAAGTTGAAGGGCTGCATGGCGCCGCGCTGGTCTTCCCGGCTCCAGCCGCGGAGCGCGCACCAGAGGGTCGGGGTGGCGCCGGTGAGGCCGGCGATCCCGCCCATGACGCCCCCGGTCCAGCCGATGACGGCGTCCGCGATCTTCCCGCCCCAGGGGAAGGGCTGAGTCTTGCCCAGCGCCAGCATCGCCACCGCATAGGCGATCAGGAAAAGCCCGACGGCGAGGCGGAAGGAGTCGCGGTCGATCCAGACCAGCAGCCAGGCGCCCAGCGGGATGCCGACGAATCCGCCCAGGATGAAGGGAAGCGCCAGGTCGAGACGAAGCCCGCTGCGGAGCTGGCGCATCGCATAGATCTGCGCCACCGCGGCACAGGCGACGATCAGCGGCGCGGCGACCGGCGGTGCCAGTACATGGACCCAGAAGCCCAGCGACACCATGGCGAAGGCGAAGCCCGAGAGCCCGGAGACGAAGCCCGCCGACAATGCGCCGGCGAGGACGAGGAGGACGACCTGCGTGGCGGGCACGACCCTATCGCCCCGCCGGGAGGAGCCGCGGGAGTGCGGTGTGGACGAAAAGGGAGGAGGACACGGTCCGGATGGCTCACATCTTGCGTGGGAAGCGGGATCAAGCAGTCATGGGAGGATCGAATACAAGATTTCCGAAGAACTTCCAGGCCGTATCGGGAGCGGGCGGGGTGTGGAATCGTTAACCGTCCAGGCGTTCGGAACGGCGATAAGGCTTGGCAAATCCGATGCCTAACCTTTATGTCTAAATTCACTGTTTGAGGGGTGCGTGGTGGTCGATCGGGTGGAACTTCCATCCACGGGCGATCTCGCGTCGGTGGGTGAATTGAAGGCGGCTCTCGCGGGCCGGCTGGCGGCTGGGCAGTCGGTCCATCTCGACGGCAGCCAGGTCGGCGAACCCTCGACTCCGCTCATCGAGGCGATCGAGGCGGCCGCCCTCTCTTTCGGCGCCCGTGACCTCAAGGTCGGCCTGGTCGAGCCCTCCGACGCGTTGTGCGCGGCCTACGAGGACCTTGGGCTGTTCAGCGCCCTCATGTCCCGGCTCGCGGCCGTCGAATAGGGTGCGGGGAATGACGCCGCCGTGAACAGCGAAGAAGAAAACCTCAAGCGCATCTTCTTCCTCGAATGCGACGAGCTCCTGGCCAGCGCCGAGCAGAGCGTCGAGTCGCTGCGCAACGACAGCTCGCCCGAAGAGGCGATCAACGCGCTGTTCCGCTCCGTCCATTCGATCAAGGGCGGCGCCGGCGCCTTCGGCATGGACCGGCTCGCCAGATTCGCCCATGCCTTCGAGTCCTTCATGGACCTCGTCCGAAAGGCGCGCGCCGAGCTCAACGAGACCTCTCTCGGCCTCCTGTTCGACGGCGTTGACGTGCTGCGCATGCTGGTCGAGGAATCCCAGCACGGAACGCCCGCGCCGCCGGCGCGATACGACGCCGCGCTCAGCGGCCTTCGCCGCGCGGCCGGGCTGGACGACGAGCATGATGCGGAAGGCAGCGCCGAGCCCGAGCTCGAGCCGGCCCCCGATCCGATGGCCGAGGTCGCCGTCAGCAAGCCGATCCGCCGGTACAAAATCCGCTTCACGCCGGGGCCGCGCCTGCTGATCGCCGGCGTGGATCCGCTGCGCATCCTGCGGGCAATCAAGGCGCTCGGCGCCGTCGAGGTGGAGGCCGATGTCTCGCGGGTGCCCGATCTCGCCGGGTTCGATCCGGCCGCCTGCTCCTTCTCATGGACGGTGACGCTCGACACCGCGGAGGCGCGGAGCGAGCTCGACGACATCTGCGAGATGATCGACGACCTGGCGAAGGTCGAGATCGAGGCGCCGCCGGAACCGGAACCCGAACTGGAGCCCGAGCCGCAACCCCGGCTGGCAGCTCCGCCGAAGAGCAAGGCCGTGGCCATGCCGCCGGCACCGGCGCAGAAGGCCCCCGCCAAGGAGCCGGCCGCCACAACGCCACCGCCCCGCCGCGAGAAGCCGACGGCCACCGTCCGCGTCGACGTGCCGAAGCTCGAGCGCCTCGGCAACATGGTCGGCGAGCTGATCATCACCCAGGCGTTCCTCGCCCGCCAGGCGGCCGGGCTCGATACCGACCAGCACCGCAACCTGTTCCGGGCGCTGGATGAGATGTCGCAGCACATCCGCGACCTCGCCGATGCCGCCACCTCGATCCGCGCCCAGCCGCTGAAGGTCGTCTTCTCCCGCTTCGGCGCGCTCGTCCGCGATCTCGAGAAGGTGACCTCCAAGCGGATCAGGCTCGAAGTCCACGGCGACTCGACCGAGATCGACAAGACCGTGGTCGAGCGCCTGAGCGAGCCGCTGACGCACATGATCCGCAACTCCATCGACCACGGCATCGAGCCGACCGAGGCGCGGCTGGCGGCCGGAAAGGATCCGGTCGGGCATCTTCGCCTGAGCGCCGAGCAGCGGGGCAGCCAGGTCGTCATCGAGCTCTCGGACGACGGCGCCGGCGTCAACCGCGAGCGCGTACTGAAGAAGGCGATCGAGCGCGGGCTGGTGGCGGCGACGGCGACGCTATCGGACGAGGAGATCGACGGCCTGATCTTTCTCCCCGGCTTCTCGACCGTGGAGGCGGTGACGGCGGTCTCCGGCCGCGGCGTCGGCATGGATGCCGTGCGCGAGACGATCACCGAGATGGGCGGCCAGGTCGGGCTGGTCTCGCGGCCGGGGCAGGGTACGACCTTTTCGCTCTACCTGCCGCTGTCGCTGGCCATCCTCGATGCGATGGTCACCGTCGTCGCCCGGCAGTACTACCTCATCCCCATCGGCGCCATCGTCGAGAGCCTGCGCCCGACGGCGGACTCGCTCGTCCAGATGGACCCCCAGAGCCGCATGCTGGCATGGCGTGGAAGCATGATCCGCATCCTGTCGCTGGCGAAGGAATTCTCGATCGCCGGCGCCGTCGAGGACCCGACGCAGTGCATCCTGGTGGTGGTGCGTCCGGCCGGGGGCGAGATGATCGCCCTCCAGGTCGACGACCTGATCGGGCAGGAGCCCGTCGTCGTGAAGAGCCTCGAGAAGAACTATCGGAAAATTCCCGGTCTTTCCGGCGCGACCATCCTCGGCGACGGCAGGCCCGCCCTCATTCTCGATCCTCCGTCGCTCGGCAGCGCGATGGCGCGGCGCCGGAGGCAAGACACCCAAGCACTCACCGCGGCCGGCTGAGAGAGACGGGCATGGACGGACAGCGCGAACCCAACCGCAACGACGCGTCGCCGGAGGTGCAGTTCGTCAGCTTCGAAATCGGCGAGGACACCTTCCTTATCCCGATCGAGCGGGTGGTGGAGTTCCGAATCTGGTCGGAGCCGACGGCGATCCCGCACTCGCCGGAATACGTGCGCGGCATCGTCAACATCCGGGGCGAGATCGTTCCGATCTACGACGTCGCGGCGCGCCTGGGCCGCGGCTTCACCAATCCCACCGACCGGCACGTAGTGGTCATCGTGCGCGGCGATGACGCCCGCTCGATCGGCCTCCTGGTCGATTCCGTGACCGACATCGTGAACGTCCGCGTCAGCGACATGGCGCCGATGCCGAAGATCGACGGCGGCAAGGCGACGCCGTTCATGACCGGGGTCGTGTTCATCGAGAACCGCATCCTCGGTGTGACCGACATCGAGCGCCTCGTGCATGAGACCTTCCCCGACCACGAGAGCCCCGCTTCGCTCGCACCTCCCGAGACGCCGCGCGGATGATGTCGATGACTGAAGAGCCCTCGGCGGCGATACGCGAGGTCATGGAGTCGGCCAAGGTGGCCGGCCCGGCCTTTGAGTACGACGACCTCCGGTTCTTCGCCGAGGCGATGCGCAATCGCGCCGGCATCATCCTGCCGGACGTCAAGGCGGCCCTGGTGTTCAGGCGGCTTGCGCCTCGGGTCCGCCAGCTCGGCCTCGCCTCGTTCGCGGCATATCGCGAGCGCCTGGGGAATCCCGACGATGCCGAGTGGGACCACGTCGTCGGCCAGCTCACCACCAACCACTCGCATTTCTTCCGGGAGATCCACCACTTCAAGCTCCTGTCCAAGCACCTCACCGAGCTGATGGCGCCTGGCCGCTGCCGCCTCCGGATCTGGTCGGCGGCCTGCGCTGCGGGGCAGGAGCCCTTCTCGATGGCGATGCTGCTGGCCCATCTCACCCTCAGGCGCACGGATGTGGACGCGCGCGTGCTCGCGACCGACGTCGACCGCTCGATCCTGGCGGCGGCCGAGCGCGGCCGCTACACGCCGGAAGATCTGGGCCGCCTGCCGCGCTTCGCCCGGCCGTATGTCCGCAGCGAGAGCGACGGAACCTCGACGGTCACCGGCCTGCCGCGCGACCTCGTCACCTTCAAGTTTCACAACCTGGTCGGCGCCGAGTGGCCCATGACGGGGCCATTCGATGCGATCTTCTGCCGCAACGTGCTGATCTATCTCTCGCGTGCGGATCAGGCCCGCGTGGTCGAACGCCTAGCCCGGCTGCTGAAGGTCGGCGGCATCCTGTGCCTCGGGCATTCCGAAGTCGCCCGCGGCACGAACCTGCCGATCAAACGCATCGAGGTGCCGAGCAGCTATGTCCGGATCTGATCCTGCCGGCCGCAGGCAGCCCGGCGCGCGCATCCGCGCCCTCATCGTCGATGACTCGGCGCTCGTGCGCGAGATGCTGACTGGCATTCTGTCGGCGGATCCCGAGATAGAGGTCGTCGGCTCGGCCCCCGATCCGCTCGTCGCGCGCGAGAAGATCAAGGCGCTTTCGCCGGACGTCATCACGCTCGACGTCGAGATGCCGCACATGAACGGCATCGAGTTCCTCGAGCGCATCATGCGGCTGCGGCCGATGCCCGTGGTGATGATCTCGACGCTGACGACCGAGGGCGCCGATACCACGCTTCGCGCGCTGGAGCTGGGCGCGGTCGACTATGTCGCCAAGCCGACTCGGCGGCTCAGCGAGTCGATCGCCGCCCTCAGCGAGGAGATCTGCACCAAGGTCAAGACCGCCGCGCGAGCCCGCGTGCGCGGCGGCGGCGCGCCGAGACCGGCGCAGGTGCCGAAGCCGGCACCGGTGCCGAGCGCCTCCGCCGATCCCGCCTCGAACCGCTTTTCCCATCTCGACGTCATCGGCATCGGCGCCTCCACCGGCGGCGTCGAGGCGATCGGCGAGATCCTCTCGACGGTGCCGCCGAACGCTCCCGGCATCGTCATCGTCCAGCACCTGCCGGGAACCTTCACCGGCCGCTTCGCCGCGCGCCTCGATGCCTCCCTGCCGCTCACCGTCG
>CAMDFP010000102.1 GCA_945897335.1 Asaia bogorensis
ATGACCTTCATCACCCATGGCGAGCCGGTGGCCTCCGACGCGCTCCGCCGCCGGATCGAGGAGGAGCTGCGCTGGCCTTGCACGGTGCCGGAGTCCCTGCAAAAGATCGAGCTGGCATGACCGGAGTGATCATCCGTCCGGAGCCGCCCGGGAACGCAACGGCTCCAGGACCGTCGCTGAAGGCGCGACGTCTCGGGCTCCATGCCCAGCACGAAGTGCTGGTCCTGATGCGTGTAGACTCCCATGTCTGCCGGTCCGAAGGGCTCGCGGCGCACGCACAGGTCATCGTCGCGGCCGGTGAACGCGAAGTCGTGGCGACCCTTTATCAGATCTCCGGCACCTTCCTGTCGATCGACGAGGCGGGGCTTTCCGAGGCGGCGTGGGAGCGGCTCGGAGTCGTCGACGGCGGGCCGCTCACCGTCCGCCACGCCGATCCCGTCGACTCGCTCAGCCTCGTCCGGCGCCGCATCTACGGACACCGCCTCGCCGAGAGCAGCTTCCGGGCGGTCCTCACCGACATCGTCGCCGGCAGGTACTCCGACACGCAGATCGCGGCCTTCGTCACCGCCTGCACGATGCTGGCGCTCGACGAGACCGAAACCGTCGCCCTCACCAGGGCGATGGTCGACACCGGCGAGAGGCTGACCTGGCCGGATCGGACGGTCGTCGACAAGCACAGCGTCGGCGGCCTTCCCGGAAACCGAACGACGCCGATCATCGTCGCCATCGTCGCCGCGCACGGCCTGACTATGCCGAAGACGTCGTCGCGCGCCATCACCTCGCCGGCAGGGACCGCCGACACGATGGAGACCCTGGCGCCGATCGACCTCGGCATCGAGGACATAAGGCGGGTGGTCCGCGAGGAATCCGGATGCATCGTCTGGGGCGGCGCCGTGAATCTGAGCCCTGCCGACGACATCCTGATCCGGGTCGAGCGCGCCCTCGATCTGGATGCCGAGGGTCAGCTCGTCGCCTCCGTTCTCTCGAAGAAGGTGGCGGCAGGCGCCTCGCATCTGGCCCTCGACATTCCGGTAGGCCCGACGGCGAAGGTGCGGAGCGCCGAAGCGGCGCGTTCCCTGTCTCAAAGGCTCCTCGCGGTCGCCGGCGTGTTCGGCCTCCGCACCCGGATCATCCTCTCCGACGGCAGCGCCCCGGTCGGCCGCGGCATCGGGCCTGCGCTCGAGGCGCGCGACGTCCTGGCCGTGCTGCAGAACGCAGCCGATGCCCCCGACGACCTGAGGCGCCGGGCCTGCACGCTTGCCGGCGCGCTTCTCGAGCTGGGGGGCCGAGCCGCCGAGGGGAACGGAGAGCGCATGGCCGAAGCCACGCTCGCCGACGGCCGTGCCTGGGCGAAGTTCCAGCGCATCTGCGAGGCCCAGGGCGGGATGCGGGTCCCGCCGGTCGCGGGCCACCGCCGCCAGGTGCTGTCCTCGCGTTCCGGCAGAGTGGTCGAGCTGAACAACCGGAAGCTGGCGAAACTCGCCAAGCTCGCCGGCGCTCCGGACGACAAGGCCGCGGGAATCGAGATGCATGTCAGGCTTGGAACGGCCGTTCGCGCCGGCGACCAACTGTGCACGGTCCACGCGGAGTCGCGGGCGGAACTGGACTACGCCTTCGAATACGCGGCCGCCAACCCGGACTGCATCGGGATCGCCGAGCCGTGAACAAGCCGATGGTCATTGCGATGCCGGGGACCGAAGCGCTCGCCACCGCCATCGCCGCGGCCATCGCCGGCGAGCTCACGGCGATCGAAACCCGACGCTTCCCCGACGACGAGGTCTATCTGCGGCTTCAGGCGGATCCCAAGGGACGATCGACGGTCGTCGTCGGCACCCTCGACCGGCCGGACGGCAAGCTGTTGAGCGTCCTGTTCGCCGCCGGCGCCGCACGTAGCCTTGGCGCGACGCAGGTCGGCCTGGTGGCTCCTTATCTTCCCTACATGCGACAGGACAAACGCTTCAAGGACGGCGAGGCGGTGACATCGGTTCATTTCGCGGACGTGATCTCGTCCGCGTTCGACTGGCTCGCCACGGTCGATCCGCACCTGCATCGCTACAGCTCGCTCGCCGAGGTCTACCGGATTCCGGCGATCGCCCTCCAGGCAGCCCCCCTGCTCTCGGCGTGGATCAGGCAGCACGTCGTCCGTCCTCTTCTGGTCGGCCCCGATGCCGAAAGCGAGCAATGGGTGTCCGCGGTCGCGGCACGGGCCGAGGCGCCGCACGTCGTTCTCGCCAAGGAACGCTTCGGCGACCGCGATGTCCGCGTCAGCGTGCCCGACCTCTCGAGATGGGCCGGCCATACCCCCGTCCTGGTCGACGATATCGTCTCCTCCGCCCGGACGATGATCGAAGCCTGCCGCCACATGGTCGCCGCCGGCTTCCCGCGCCCGGTCTGCGTCGCCGTCCATGCCCTTTTCGCCGGGGACGCCTTTCCCGCGCTGACGGAGGTCGCCGGCCGCATCGCCACGACGAACACGGTCCCGCACGAGACCAATGCGATCGACATTGCCCCGCTGTTCGGCCGCTCACTCCTGGACCTGCTAGGGGAAGGGAGAGCCCGCGTCCCATGACCTCGCCCGATGGACTCGCTCCGCCGCCTCCGGCTCTCCGGCGGGTCCTGGGCACGCCGCTGCTGGCGCTGTACGGAATCGGCGTCATCGTCGGCGCCGGGATCTACGTCCTGGTCGGCGCCGTCATCGGCGAAGCGGGCAGCCTCGCGCCCTGGTCCTTCGTCCTGGCCGGCATCCTCGCCGGCCTGACAGGCCTGTCCTACGCCGAGCTGGCGGTCAGATTTCCCGAGGCCGCCGGCGCCGCCGCCTACGTCAAGGAAGCCTTCGGCTCGGACCGGCTGTCGCGGGTCGCCGGGTTCGCCGTGGCCGCCGTGGTCGTGGTCAGCACCGCCTCGATCGCTCGCGGCAGCATCGGATACGTTCAGGTCTTCGCATCCGTGCCGGGCCCCCTGATCGCCGGCGGCATCGTCGCGCTGTTCACCCTCGTCGCCTGCCTTGGCGTCCGCGAGAGCGTCGGGGTCGGTGCAGCGATGACGCTGATCGAGCTCGGCGGGCTGCTGCTGGTCATTGCCGCGGGAGCGCCGGGCTTGCTGTCGCTGCCCGACCGCGTCGATGAGCTGATGCCCCGGCCGGCCGACTGGGTTTCGATCGGGGTCGGGGCCTTCCTTGCGTTCTTCGCCTTCATCGGCTTCGAGAATCTCGCGAACATGGCCGAAGAGGCGCGGGCACCCGAGCGGAGCCTGCCGCGCGCCATCCTCCTCAGCCTCGGCATCTGCACTTTGCTCTATGTGGTCATCGCGGTCGTGGTCGTCCTGACGCTGCGGCCGGAAACGCTGGCCGTCTCGCAGACTCCCCTGCTCGACGTGACCGCCCGGGCGGGGTGGTATTCTTCGGAGGCATTCGCCGGGATCGCGATCGTCGCCATCGTGAACGGCGTTCTGCTCGAGCTCATCATGCTGGGACGCCTGCTCTTCGGCATGGCCCGGCGCGGCTGGCTGCCTGCCGGCCTCGGCGCCACCAGTCCGCGGCGGCGCACGCCGGTCTCGGCCACCCTTCTCGGCGGCGCCATCGTGCTCGGTGTCACCCTGGCGGTGCCGTTCGCCTCGCTGGTCGCCGCGACGAGCACCATCACCCTGCTGGTCTTCGCCGGCGTCAATCTTGCCCTGTGGCGCCTCCAGCAATCGCGGCCGCGTTCGGAAGGCTTCCGGATTCCGCGGTTCGTTCCGCCTCTCGCCGCGGTCTCGAACCTGCTGCTGGCTGCAGCGCCTCTGCTCGGTTGAGCCTGCCCGCCTTCAGGGCGTGAGGCCGGCGGCGACGCAGCGCCTCGCCTGATCGGCGAAGGCCTCGATACCGGTGAGGGTCGGCACGTCGATCTTCTTCAGGTCGGGCGTGTAGTCGACCTCGGAGAATTGCTTGATGCAGTCGAGCAGAACTCCCCGGACGATGGAAATCTAGAAGACTCGTCCGCGTCCCGTCGACGGCCTTGCGGGCGCCTGCCGGCGTGCCCATGCTCAAGGTCTGCTTCGAAGGAGGATCTGGCCGATGAAGGCAACCGTTGACGGCAAGACCGTCGCCGACAGCAAGGACATCGTCGAGGTCGGCGGCTACGCCTACTTCCCGCGGGACGCGGTGAAGATGAAGTGGCTGAAGAAGACGCCGCGGACCGAGGACGACCTGGAATGCCCGCACGGCGTCCAGTTCTACGACGTGGTGGTCGACGGCAAGCGCCACGAGCGCGCCGCCTGGAACTACGAACGCCCGCAGCCGAAGATGAGCCAGGTCACCGACCGCTTCGGCTTCTGGGAGGACGTCGAGGTCGGCTGATCGAGCGTAGGCGCCCTATCGAACGAACAGCGCGATCAGGATGATGATGGGGATCGGCACGCCGACCAGCCAGAGCAGGATCGATCGCATGATGAGCTCCTCTTCGCGAGTTTGAATGAGACGAGGCTAGTAGCCGCGCGCGGCCTGGCGCAGGCGGCCGCCTTCTGTCGCTGCCAGTCCGGCCGAGAGCGCGCCCATCAGCAGCGACGCCGTCAGCCAAAGCGAGAGTGCCAGCGCTGCCTTTCGCGCGGTGTCGGCGGCGGTACGAGCCTGGAGGACGACCTCGGTCAGGCGCTTGTCGGCATCGGCCTGGCTGAGCCCGGTGCGGGCCGCGATCACCTGGACCACGTATTGGCGGTCGGGTGCGGCCATCTCGGTCTTTCCGGCCACCTGCGGCGTCAGGAGCCGAAGCAGTTCGGCGCGCGAAACCGGGGTGCCCTGGGGAGGACGGGGTGCGGCGGGATCGACGCGCAGCAGACGGTCGAGCGCGTCGTCGGCCGGGCCTGCAGACTGCGCCGCCATGCCGACGGCCTGCGCCACGCCGCCCGAGGCCGTACCGATGATCGATGCCGCGGTCGACGCCAGAACGGCGGCGCCCAGCACGGTGGCCAGCGCCCAGGCGAGCAGGCCGTGCGCGGTGTCGCGGAAATAGACCTCGTCGCCATGGACGCCGACCCAGTTGGTGCGGAGCCGCCCGGCGATGTAGCCCCCGATGCTGGAGGCCATCATCGCGACCACGATGAGGTAGAGGCCGGCACCGATGCCGAAGGTGGTGGCGGAGACGCCGCTGCTCGGCCAGGGCGAGACGACCGCGAAGCCCATGCCGGTGCCGAAGGCGAGTAACACCAGTGTCAGCGCCGCCGAGGCGACGCCTCCGGCGGCGATCGCCGGCCATGACACCGCCGAGGCCTGTGCCACTTCAGTGACGGCAGCGTGTTCGAGTGGAAGGTTGCGGACAGCGACGACGACCATGGCTCATCTCCGCGGCTCATGGGTTTCGATCGCCCATATGTCTTGAGTGATCACAAACCCCGCCGCCGCGGCTTCGTTCCACGCGCGATATCTGCGCGGCGCGGATAGATCGATGAGGCGCGGCAACTGCCGGGGGCCGGTCGGGTTGCGTCTGCAGGGGATAATCCAAGAGGACATACTCATGAAGCGATTCGCTCCGGCATTTGCCGTTGCCGTGCTCACCATGTCGACCAGTGCCTTCGCCTTCCAGGGAACCGCTGCAACCGACGTTCCGCTCCGCTCGGGTCCTGGCCCGACGCATTCGATCATCGCCACCGTCGATCGCAACACCGTCGTCGAGGTCGAGGGCTGCATCGAGACAGGTACCTGGTGCCAGGTCACCGCCGGCGGTCAACGCGGCTGGATCTGGGGCGCCACCCTGACCGCCCAGCGCGGCGGCCAGACCGTCGTCCTCTCGGAGCAGCGCCAGGCGTTGCAGATTCCGACCGTGGTCTATCAGCAGCAGGTGGCCGTGGCTCCGGCCCCGACCACCACGACCACGACGACCACGGGCAGCACCGGCAGCACCGGCGCGGCTGTCGGCGCCACCGGCGGCGTCATCGCCGGGGCGTTGCTCGGCGGACCGATCGGTGCGGTGATCGGCGGCATCGTTGGTCTCGCCAGCGGTGCCGTCGTGGATCCGCCCGAGCAGGTGCGGACCTACGTGACCACCAACAAGGTCGATCCGGTCTACCTCGACGGCGAAGTCGTGGTTGGCTCGGCCATCCCGAAGACCGTCAGGGTCTACCAGGTGCCGGACTACAAGTATCAGTACGCCTATGTGAACGGGCGTACGGTCCTGGTCGAGCCGGAGAGCAACAAGATCGTCTACGTCTACCGGTAGACGCGATCTTCGACGACCGCCGGAGGGTGAGGCTCCGGCGGACGTCTTCTTTTCAAGCCAGCAGATCCCGATCGATCGCGCCGACGTCGCGGCAGCCGGCATAGGCCATGACCTTGTCGAGTTCGGCCCGCAGCAGTGCCAGCGCATGGCGCGCCCCGGCCTCGCCGGCCGTGGCGATGCCGTAGAGCGCCGGCCGACCGACCAGCACCGCCTTTGCACCCAGCGCCAACGCCTTGGCGACATCGCTGCCGCGGCGCACGCCGCTGTCGAGCAGGATCGTCGCACGGCTGCCTATCGCGTCCGCGACCGCCGGCAGCGCGTCGATCGAGGCGACGGCGCTGTCGAAGTTGCGGGCGCCGTGGTTGGAGACCACCACCGCGTCGGCGCCAGCATCCACCGCCTTCACCGCATCGTCGGCGCGGAGGATGCCCTTCACCATCAACGTGCGCGGCCATTTCCGCCGGAGCGCGCGGATGTCCTCCCAGGTCATGGTCGAGTTGATTCGGGTGGCATTGTTCGGCGGGTCGCGGAAGATCGCGTGGCGATAGGCCTCCGGATGATTGGCGACCAGCGGCATGCCGGACGCCAGCACGTAGCGCGCCATCACGCCCAGAAGCCAGCGCGGATGGCTCAGCATGTCGAGCCCGGCCCGAAGCGAGGGGCGGATCGGCATGGCGAAGCCGTTCCGGGCGTTGTACTCGCGGTTCGGCGCCACGTTGGTGTCGACGGTGACGATCAGCGCTTCGAATCCGGCACGCTCCACCCGTTCCAGCAGGCTGTAGGAGTAGTCGCGGTTTTCCCAGAGATAGAGCTGGAACCAGAGCCGGCCGCCGGCCTCGGAGGCGATCCGCTCCAGCACCGTCATCGATTCCGTCGGCAGCGTGTAGGGGATGCCGGAAGCGGCGGCGGCGCGGGCCAGCGCCAGCTCGCCCTCGTGCCAGAGAAGCCCGGCCGGGCTCATCGGTGCGATCGCCATCGGCATCGACTGCACCTTGCCGAACAGCGTCGTCTCCAGCGTACGGCCCGAGACGTCTTCGAGGACGCGCGGCCGCATCCGGATGCGATCAAAGCCGGCGCGGTTCTCCTTCAGCGACACCTCGCCCTCGGAGCCGCGGTCGACATACTCGAAGATGCCGCGCGGCAGGCGTCGCTTCGCGGCCAGGCGCAGGTCGTCGATGTTGAAGCAGCGAGAAAGCGCGGACATGGCGGCCCGCCTCAGGGCCGGCGCTCGTTCAGCACCAGGTTGATGTGATAGATCCGCCCCTTGAACAGCGGCATGATCTCGGCGAGCGCCGCACGCGACTTCGCCCGGTTCGGCGAGGCCAGCGCCGATGCCACGTCCTCGGCGGAATCGAACTGGAGTTCGAACACCTGGTAGACCGGCGGGCCGTTGTCCTCGACCGACTTCGCCCTGAGCACCCGGGCGGCGCGGATCTTCGGGAAGGATGCGAGGATCGGCATCACCTTGTCGGAAATGAAGGCGTCGAAGGCGGGCTGGTCCTTCTCGTCGACGGTTCCTTCGAAGATGGCGCAGCGCACATGCATATCGGTCGTTCCCTGATCGGTGAAATCGGCTTGCGCCGGGATCATCCCTGAAACGACACTCCTTGCCAAACGCCGGCCTGCAGCGCCGGAATGGAAACCCGTTCCCCCAGGAGATCAGCGCGCATGACGTCGAACAGCCTCAAGGTCCGCCTGGCGTCCGGAAAGAAGTGCTACGGCGTGTGGACCGCCGGCTTCTCGACCGTCTACACAGAGACACTGGCCGCCTCGGGTTACGACTTCATCTTCCTCGACCAGGAGCACGGGCCGCAGGGGCTGATGGAGACGATCCCGCATCTGCAGACGCTGGCGGCCTACAGCTGCCCCCCGGTGGTGCGGGTGCCGTGGAACGATCCGGTCTATCTGAAGCGCATCCTCGACGTCGGCGTCGAGTCGATCATGGTCCCGATGGTCGAGACCGCCGAGCAGGCCAAGGCCGCGGTCGCCGCCTGCCGCTACCCGCCGAAAGGCTTCAGGGGCTTCGGCCCCTTGCGCCATCTCGGCACCGAGCCCGACATCGACGCCTATGGCCGCACCGCGCATGAGCGCCTGCTGCTGATCGTGCAGATCGAATCCGAGAAGGCGATCTCCAACATCGACGCCATCGCCGGCGTCGAGGGCGTGGATGCGCTCTATATCGGTCCCAACGACCTCTCGGGCACGCTGGGCTGCTTTCGCGACTGGGAGCATCCGTCGCTGCAGAAGGCGATCGACACCGCCTTCGCCGGCATTCAGCGCGCCGGCAAGGCCGCCGGCATCGTGCCCTACGGCAAGAACACGGTGGCGAGCCTGTTCCAGCATGGCTACGCCATGATCGCCGCCCAGACCGAGCTGACCCTGCTGCGCGGCGCCGCCCGCACCGACGTCGCCGCGGTCAGGAAGCAGTTCCCCTAGAGGAGATCTCCATGGACGTACGTCTCGATGGACGAACCGCGCTGGTCACCGGCGGCAGCAAGGGGCTCGGGCTTGCCATGGCGACCGAGTTCGCCAACAGCGGCGCCGACGTCGTCATCGTCGCCCGGCGCGAGGACGTGCTGAAGGACGCTGCGGCGGCGATCGCAAAGACGGCGAAGACCCGGATCCATCCGGTCACGGCCGATGTCGGCACGGCGGCCGGCGTCACCCACGCCTACGAGTCCGCGATGGCGGCCTTCGGCAAGATCGACATCGTCGTCAACAACGCCGGCAAGTCGCAGACCGCCAAGTTCGAGGAGGTCACCGACGAGATCTGGCAGGACGACCTCGACCTCAAGCTGTTCGCGGCGATCCGGATGTCCAGGCTGGCCTTCCCGCAGATGAAGACGCGGAAATGGGGCCGGATCATCAACGTGCTGAACACCGGAGCCAAGACGCCCGGCGCCGGCTCGGCGCCGACGACCGTCTCGCGCGCCGCCGGCATGGCGCTGACCAAGGTGCTGGCCGGCGAAGGCGCCCCGCACAACGTGCTGGTCAACGCGCTCCTGGTCGGTCTGATCGAGAGCGACCAGTGGGTGCGCCGCCACCAGGCCCAGGGCGCCAACGTCCCTTACGAAGAGTTCCTCAAGGGCATGGGCACGAAACAGGCGATGGGCCGCATGGGCACCGCGCAGGAATTCGCCAACATCGCCTGCTTCCTGGCGTCCGACGCCGGCGGCTACATCAACGGCACCGCGATCAACGTCGACGGCGGCTCTTCCCCCGTGGTGTAGCGGCTCGGCCGCTCAGCCCACGCTCACCCCGAACGCCTTCCGGAGATTGTTCAGCCCTTCCTGCTGGGCGGTCCAGAAGCGGCCGCCGATCAGGCCGCCGTCGACGACGATGTCCTGGCCGTTGATGAAGCTGGCTTCGTCGGCGGCGAGGAACACCGCGCAGGTGGCGATGTCCTCCGGCAGTCCGGCGCGCGGGATCGGCTGCAGCTTGGCCAGGCTCGCCTTCATCACCTCGGCGGTCTTCTCTGCTTCCGCGATCGGCAATCCCAGAGCCTTGCCGAAGATGCCCGTGGCGATGCCGCCGGGCGAGATGCAGTTGACCCGCACATTGACCTCGCCCAGCTCCATGGCGACGCACTTGGTCAGGTGGATCACGCCGGCCTTGGCCATCGAATAGACCATCGAGGACGAGAGGCCGGCACGGTTGCCGGCGACGCTGCCGATGTTGATGATCGAGCCAGAGCGCTGCTTCCTGAAGATCGGCGCCGTGTGCTTCATGCCCAGCATCACCGAACGGCAGAGCAGTGCCATGCCGGCATCGAATCCCTCCACCGGGATCGACTCGATCGAGCCGACCGGGGCCGGGCCGCCGGCGTTGTTGACGATGCAGTCGAGCCGGCCGAAGCCGGAGAGGGCGTCGTCGACCAGTGCCTTCATCTCGGCTTCGATGGTCACGTCGGTCTGCTTGAAGCGCGCGGCCGCGCCTAAGCGCTTGGCCAGCGCCTCGCCTTCTGGCCGCCTGCGCCCGGCGACGACGACCCGCGCGCCGGCTTCGACGAACTTCTCCGCCATCGTGAGGCCGATGCCGCTGGTGGCGCCGGTGATGATCGCGACCTTGCCCTCGAGACTGAACATGACATCCCCCGTTTGATCCGTGACTTGCGGGAGAGGCTAGCAGCGGACGCCGCTTCGCGCCTTAGTATTGGACGAACCACCCGGAGACGGCATGCCCACCGACATCACCGCCATGGACGGCGTCACCCTCGCCCGCGCGATCGCCGGGAAACGCGTCTCCTCGGTCGAGGTGATGACGGCTTACCTCGACCGCATCGACCGGCTGAATCCGGCGGTGAACGCCATCGTCTCCCGCGTCGACCGCGGCGAACTCCTCAGCCAGGCCGCGGAAAAGGATGCGGTTCTGGCGAAGGGCGAGACGGTGGGGCCGCTGCACGGCTTTCCGATCGCCGTGAAGGATCTCGACGCCACACGCGGCATCCGCACCACCAAGGGCTCGCCGATCTTCAAGGACTTCGTGCCGGAAGCCGATTCGATCATGGTCGAGCGCCTGAGGGCCGCCGGCGCCATCCTGATCGGCAAGACCAACGTGCCGGAGTTCGGCCTAGGCTCGCATACGCGGAACCCGGTATTCGGGCCGACCCGCAACCCCTACGACCTCTCGCGCACACCGGGCGGTTCCAGCGGCGGAGCGGCGGTCGCGCTGGCGCTCAGGATGCTTCCGGTGGCCGACGGCAGCGATTATGGCGGCTCGCTCCGGAACCCGGCCGGCTGGAACAACGTCTTCGGCTTCCGTCCCTCGACCGGACGGGTTCCCGCCGGCGACGGCGAACTCTGGCTGCCCACCATGGGGACGGCGGGGCCGATGGCCCGCACGGTGCCGGACCTGGCGATGCTGCTGGCCGCGCAATCGGGCTACGACGCCCGCTCGCCGCTGTCGATCGCCGAGAACCCAGGCGTCTTCACCCGGCCGCTGCAGCGGGACTTCAAGGGCACGCGCATCGCCTTCCTCGGCGACTTCGGGGGCTACCTGCCCTACGAGCCGGGCGTGCTGGAGGTCTGCCGGGCGGCGATGAAGACCTTCGAGGATATGGGCTGCGTCGTCGAAGATGCGGCACCAGACTACCCGGTCGACAAGGTGTGGCAGGCCTGGCTGACGCTGCGCGCCTGGCAGTCCGGCGGCGGCGGCCGGATCCACTACGACAATCCGGTCGAGCGCCCGCTGCTGAACGCCCAGATGCTGTTCGAGGTCGAGAGCGGCATGAAGCTCTCCGCCTTCGACATCACCCGGGCGTCGCTGATCCGCAGCGACTGGTATCGCGCCGTGCTCGCCTTCTTCCGCCGCTACGACTTCTTCATCTTGCCGACGGCGCAGCTGTTCCCGTTCCCGGTCGAGACGGTGTGGCCGACGGAGATCGCCGGGCGGCCGATGTCGACTTACCATGAGTGGATGAAGGTGGTGCTGCCGGTCACCATGTCCGGCTGCCCGGCGCTGGCGGCCCCCGCCGGTTTCAGCGCCGACGGGCTGCCCATGGGCATCCAGATCGTTGGTCCCAACCACGCCGAGCTCGCCTGCCTGCAGCTCGCATATGCCTACGACCAGGCCAGCGGATGGGTGGCGAAGCGGCCGCCGCCGATGGGCGGGTGAAAGGGTCGAGGCCAATCTTGACTTAGACACGGGCGCACGGATGATGGGCGCTGCCGCCTCGAGCGTCGCTTTGGCAGGTAGGGATATGCGCGAAGGTCAGAAGCAGGTTCTCGTCGTCGACGACTCGTCGTTCATGCGCAATCTGGTCAAGCAGATCCTCTCGGTCGATGACGCCTTCGCCATCGCCGGCGAGGCCGCCGACGGTGTTTCGGCCATCGCCCTGGTGATGACCATCAAGCCCGACATCATCGTGCTCGACATCGAGATGCCGAAGATGAACGGCATCGAGGTGATGAAGCGCCTCAAGCTGTTCAGCCGGGCGAAGGTTGTCGTGCTGTCGTCGGTCGCCCAGGTGGGGTCCGAGGTCGCCCAGGAAGTACGGAAGCTGGGCGCCTTCGACGTCATCCCCAAGCCCTCGGGCGCGATCAGCCTCGACCTCAAGCCCAAGCGCGGCCGCCAGCTGCTCGAGGTCATGCACGCCGCGGCCGGGCTGCCGCCGCCCGACTTCCAGGCGATGGCGCTCAGGATCAAAGGGATCAGCGCTCAGGAACCCTGATCTCGGCGAGCGATGCGAGGTCGAGCCCGGTCCGGATCCTGAGCAGGCTGACCGCTTCACCCGGCAGCGTGACGGTGCCGTCGAACAGCCGGTGCGCCAAGGTCAGCGTCGAGGGAAAGGGACGCAGCATATCGGGCGTCACCGAGATCGAGCCCAGCACCTCGTCGAGGCCGAGTATCACCGTGCGAGGATCGTCGGCGCTGTCGCCATAGACGACCAGGGTCCGGGCCTCTGCCCGTCCGTCCTCGCCCAGCAGCGCGCGGCCGTCGATATAGGGGATGATCCGGCCACGCCAGGTCGGCGCCTCGTCCTTCGCCGCTTCGTCCACCCACACGTCCAGCACCGAGGCGGCCGGAATCAGCAGCCGGTACGGCCCCGCCCGGCCGCGCAGATGCATGCTCACGACGCCGCCTCGGCCTGCGCCTGTCCGCGGCGGCCGCCTGAACGAGCGACCTCGATAAGGGCGTCGACGTCGAGAACCAGAATCGGCCGCCCGTCTCCCAGCAGCGCCGCACCGCCGACGCCCGGCAACGCCGCCAGGGCCGGATGCAGGTCACGAAGCAACAGCTCCTGGCGCCGAAGCAGCCGGTCGACATCGAGCACGATCGAGGCCGGCCCGCTCGCCACCACCACCGCGCACCCTCCGCCGCCCGAAGAGCCGATGCCGATCAGCGCCGCCAGCGGGTACAGCGGCAGAGCCACATTGCCGCGCAGCAGCATACGGCGCCCGCCGGCATGGCGGACGCGATCGGTGCCGATCTCCTCGACCGCGACGATGCTGCGCTCGGGAATCGCGAAGGCCTGACCGGCAACCTCGATCAGCAGCGCCGGCAGGACGGCGGCCGACAGCGGCAGGCGTAGGATGAAGGTGGTGCCGGCGCCGATCTCGGTGCGGATGTCGATGCGGCCGCCGAGCCGGGTCACCGAATGCATGACCACGTCGAGCCCGACGCCGCGGCCGGAGGTCTCGGTGACCGCTGCCGCGGTCGAGAAGCCGGGCGAGAAGATGAAGCGGTAGATGCGGTCGGGGGACAGGTTCCGGCTCTCCGCCTCGTCGACCAGGCCGCGCTCGACCGCCTTGGCCCGGATCTTCTCGGCGTTCAGCCCGCGCCCGTCGTCGGAGACCTCGAGGCGGAACTCGCTCGCCCGCTGGCGCGCGCGCAGCATGATCGTCGCGGTCTGGCCCTTGCCGGCCGCCGCCCGCGCCTCCGGCGTCTCGATGCCATGATCGACGGCGTTCCGCATCATGTGCATCAGCGGATCGAGGAGCTGCTGGACGACGCTCTTGTCGATGCGCACGTCGCGGCCCTTGAGCCGGACGCGCACGGCCTTGCCCTGGCGCTGCGCCAGCTCGCGCGCGACCCGCGGCAGATGCGCGAGCACGGTTTCGACCGGGACGACGCGGAGGTCGAGCGCGTCCGCGTGAAGCTGGCTGAGCGCGGTCGCCAGGCGCGACTCGGCGGCCGCCATCTCCGCCTCACGCTCCTTCAAGGCCTCGAGATGGCGGCCGAGCTCGGCGGCGAGCGCCGGCGGCAGCTGCTCGCGCAGGCGGGCGAGCCCGGTCATCGCATCGATCTGACGGCGATCCTCGATCAGGGTCTGCGAGAGCGCCGCCGCCTCGACGCGCGCCTGTCCGACCGCCGACATCAGCGCATCGACGGCGGCACCGCGGACACGCAGCACGGCCGCGTCGCTCGCCTGTCCCGCATCGGCTTGCGCCGGCTTCGGCGCGGGTGGCGCGGCCTCCGGCGCCGCGGCCGGCGACTCTCCGGATGCCTTGTCGGTCGCATCGGCGGACGGGTCGCCGGGATGCACGGCCTTGATCCAGCGTTGCCCCGGGTCCATCGCCTTGACGCGCTGGCTCATCTCGGCCGGGTGCAGCGGCGAAACGATCAGGAACTCGAACCAGGTGCGCTCGCCCTGCGGAACCGTGCGGCTGGTGATGACCTGACCGAGCTCGGCCAGGAGCTCGAGCGGCCCCGACTCTCCTGCCGCCTCATAGGCCTCGACATCGGTCATGACCTGGTAGACCAGCTGCCCGTCGGCGATGGCGCGGTCCAGATCCTGCCGGTTCTCGGTCGAGAGCACCGGCAGGAACGCCTCGGGCAAGGCGATGTCGCCGACACGGCCGTCGCTCTCGGCCGCCGCCGGCGCCTCGTCTTCCGGTGCCGCGTGGAGTGCAGCGCGGATCTCCGCTTCAAGCGTCGCGGTCGTGGCTTCGTCGATGTCGTCCGGCAGGGTCAGCGGATCGGCCCAGAGCCCGACGACGGCGGCGACTGCCGCATCGATCGCGTAGACGAGCGGCGTCGAAGCCGTGATGTCGCCGCGCGACGACGCCCCGACGGCT
>CAMDFP010000103.1 GCA_945897335.1 Asaia bogorensis
TCGGCGTCGAGGCCGAGTTGGTCACACCGGCCGAGGCCGGAAAGCTGTGGCCGCTGATGCGGACCGACGATCTCGTCGGCGCTGTCTGGCTGCCCGGCGACGGCAAGGCCAACCCGACCGACCTGACGCAATCCCTGGCGAAGGGGGCCCGCAGTCGCGGCGCCAAGCTGGTCGAAGGCGTGAAGGTGACCGGCTTCGATCTCGCGAGCGGCCGGGTCCAGGGCGTGAAGACCGACCAGGGCGACGTCGCCTGCGAGATCGTCGTCAACTGCGCCGGCCAATGGGCGCGGGCCTTAGGCAAACTCGCCGGCGTCACCGTGCCGCTGTTCTCGGCCGAGCATTTCTACATCGTGACCAAGAAGATCCAGGGCGTGACGCCGGACCTGCCGGTGCTGCGCGACCCCGACGGCTACATCTACTACAAGGAGGAAGTCGGCGGCTTGGTGATGGGCGGCTTCGAGCCCGAGGCCAAGCCCTGGGGCATGGACGGCATCCCCGACAAGTTCGAGTTCCAGCTGCTGCCCGAGGACTGGGACCAGTTCGAGATCCTGATGCAGAACGCGCTGCACAGGACGCCGTGCCTCGAACAGGCCGAGGTGCGCCAGCTGCTGAACGGGCCAGAGAGCTTCACCCCCGACGGAAACTTCATCTTGGGAGAAGCGCCGGGCGTCGGCGGATTCTTCGTCGCCGCCGGGTTCAATTCGGCGGGCATCGCCAATGCCGGCGGCGCCGGACGGCTGACCGCCGAATGGATCGTCGCCGGCGAGCCGACCGCCGACCTCTGGGAAGCCGACATCCGCCGCTTCGCGCCCTTCCACGGCAATGCCCGGCACCTGAAGGAGCGCACGGTCGAGACGCTGGGCATGCACTACGCCATGCACTGGCCACGACAGGAGCTGATATCGGTCAGACCGCTTCGCCGCTCGCCGCTCTACGACCGGCTGAAGGCCAAGGGGGCCAAATTCGGCGCCAAGATGGGCTGGGAACGCGCCCTCTATTTCGGCGAGGGAGGAAACCCCAGCTTCACCGCGCCTCCCTGGCTCGCCGATGTCCGCGCCGAGCAGCGGGCGACCCGTCAAGGAGCGGCGATCTTCGACCAGACCTCCTTCGCCAAGTTCAGGCTGCAGGGCCGTGACGCGCTGAAGGTGCTGCAGCGGCTCTCTGCCAACCAGATGGATGTTGCGCCCGGCCGCATGGTCTACACCGCGCTACTGAACCGCCGCGGCGGCTTCGAGAGCGACCTCACGGTGATCCGCCTTGCCGAGGGCGCCTTCTTCATCGTCACCGGCACGGCGCAGGCGACGCGCGATGCCGACTGGATCCGCCGCCATATCGGCGACGACATGGCGGTTCTCACCGACGTCACCTCGGCGTGGTCGGTCCTGTCGGTGATGGGGCCGAAGGCGGAGGCCGTTCTGCGCGCGACCTCTCCCGACGATCTGGCGCTCCCCGCCGGCACGACGTCGATGATCGACCTCGGCCATGCCATCGTGATGGCTGCGCGCATGTCTTACGTCGGCGGTCCCGGCTACGAGCTCTACGTGCCGACGGAGTTCGCGGCGACCGTCTACGACACGCTGACCGAGGCCGGCGCTGCGCATGGACTCAAGGATGCCGGCTACTACGCCATGGACGTGTTGCGCGTCGAGGCCGGCCGGCGCGGCTTCGGACACGAGCTCACGCCCGACGACACGCCGCTCGAGGCGGGACTGATGTATGCGGTGAAGCTCGACAAGGGCGGCGACTTCCTCGGCCGCGACGCGCTGCTGCGCCAGCGCGAGACGGGCTGCACGAAGCGGCTCGGGATCTTCCGGGTCGAGGATCCGCAGGCATTTCCCTGGGGCGGCGAGGGCCTGCTGCGCGACGGAAGGCCGGTCGGCGAGGTCACCTCGTCGGGCTACAGCGATCTGCTTGGGTGCTCCGTGGTCATGAGCTATGTCCGCGCCGAGCGCCCGATCGACCGCGACTATGTGCTGTCTGGCACTTACGAGATCGACATCGCCGGCGAGCGAGTGAAGGTGACGCCGCTGGCAAAGCCACCGTTCCAGGGCTGACGGGTTCCGCTGGCTGGCGTCGCAGCCGGCGGCGACACTCGCCGCGCCCTCCCCTTTCCGCGAGTCCGCCATGACCACGCCTTCACCCGACATCCTCCTGATCGGCACGATGTCAGAGCGGATGACCGCGGGCCTGACCCGGCGCTTTCCCTTCCACCGGGTCGCGAACGAGGCCGCGCTCGAGACGCTTGCCCCCGACATCCGCGAACGCATCACGGTGGTAATCGCCGCCTCCCGCATCGGTGCGGCCACCCCGGCGGCGCTGCCGAAGCTCCGCTTTCTCCTCAATGCCGGCATCGGCTACGACCAGCTCGACCTTCCGCCGCTGCGCGCCGCCAACATCGCCTGCGCCAATCTCGCCGGGCTTGCCGACGAGTGCGTCGCCGACATGGCGATGGCCCTCTTGCTGGACGTAGCGCGCGGCACCAGCCGCGGCGACCGCTTCGTTCGTGCCGGCAAATGGGGGAAAGAGCCATTTCCCTTCCTCAACCGGATCACGGCGAAGCGGCTCGGCATCATCGGCCTCGGCTCGATCGGGCTCGCGATCGCGAAGCGGGCCGAAGGCTTCCGCATGACCATCGCCTATCACAACCGCCGCCCGCGCACCGATGTCCCCTATCGCTACGCCGCGAGCGTGCGCGAACTGGCAGCGATGAGCGACCATCTCGCCATCGCGGCACCTGGCGGCCGGGAGACCCGGCACCTGGTCGATGCCGCCGTGCTCGCCGCGCTGCCGGCGCATGGCATCGTCGTCAACATCGGCCGCGGCTCGATCATCGACCAGGAGGCGCTGATGGACGCGCTCGCGTCCGGCCGCCTGTTCGGCGCCGGGCTCGACGTCCTCGACGGCGAGCCGGCGGCGCCGCCGCGGATGCTGACCTTCGACAACGTTACGCTGACCCCGCACCGCGCCGGTTCGACCCATGAGACCTCCGACGATGCGGTCGATCTCACGATCCGCACGCTGGAGGCGTGGTTCCGCGACGGAACCAACCTCGCGCCGATCTGAGGCTCATGCCAGCGCCTGCTCCAGGTCGGTCACGAGGTCGGCCGCGTTCTCGATGCCGACGGAGATTCGGATCGTCGCGTCAGTCAACCCGATCTCTTCCCGCAAGCCCTTGGCGACGCCGGAATGGGTGGTCGAGGCCGGATGCGAGATCAATGTCTCGGTGCCGCCGAGGCTGACCGCGAGCTTCATGATCTCGAGGCGATCCAGGAAGGCGAAGGCCTCGGCCTCGCCGCCCTTCACCTCGAAGGAGAAGGTCGAGCCGGGGGCCAAGCATTGGCGATCGAACACCTCCTTCCGCCGGTCCGAACCGTCGAGGAATCCCAGATAATGGACGGCCTCGATCTTCGGATGGCCGCGAAGGAAGCTCGCGACCTTCAGCGCATTGTCGTTGGCGCGTTCGGTGCGGATGCCCAGCGTCTCCAGCGAGCGCAGCAGCATCCAGCACGTATGAGGATCGAGCTGGGTCCCGAGCGCGCCGCGGAGCTGCATCACCGGCGTCATCAGGGCACCGGCGCCGCAGACGCCGCCGCCGACGAGGTCGCTGTGCCCGCCGGTGTACTTGGTCAGCGAATAGAGCGCGAGGTCGGCGCCGTGCTTCAGCGGCTTCTGGTACATCGGCCCGACCAGCGTGTTGTCGACCACGATCGGCGGCCGGTGGCCCTGGCGCTTTGCCAAGTCGTCGACGATCTCGCGGACCGCCCGCAGATCGACCAGGCCGTTGGTCGGGTTTGCCGGCGTCTCCAGCATGACCAGGCCGACGCGGCCGGTCTTCTCCGCTTCGGCGGCGGCGGCGGTGATCTGCGCCCGGTCGGTGCCGTCGGTGAAGCCGACCGGCGTGATGCCGAACGCCTTGAGCTGCCTTGAGATCAGCGTCTCGGTGCCGCCATAGAGCGGCCGGCTGTGCAGGATGGTGTCGCCCGGACGGAGGAAGGCCAGCATCACCGTCGAGATCGCAGCCATGCCGCTGGCGAAGACCGCGGCGCGCTCGGCGTCGTCCCAGATCGCCAGGCGATCCTCCAGGATCTCGAAATTGGGGTTGTTGAAGCGGGAATAGACCAGCCCCGACTTCTCGCCCGGCCGCGGCTTCCGCCGGCCGGCCGTGAGGTCGAAGAAGTCCTTCCCCTGCTGGGCGGATTCGAAGACGAAGGTGGATGTGAGGAAGATCGGCGGCTTCAGCGCCCCTTCCGACAGGCCAGGCGCATAGCCGTAGCCCATCATCAGGGTCTCCGGCTTCAGCAGGTGATTGTTGAGGGTCCGGCTCTTGTAGTTCGTGCTTTTCATCGCACACCTCCATGCCGGCGTTTGAACGGCCGGGCGAGATTTTACGTTCCGCGATCCAGCATCGGCAGATCCAGCCCCTGCTCCTTGGCGCAGGCGATGGCGTCGTCGTAGCCGGCATCCGCATGTCGCATGACGCCGGACGCCGGATCGTTCCACAGCACGCGCCCGATACGGCGGGCGGCATCGGCGGTGCCGTCGCAGAGGATGACCATGCCGGAATGCTGGCTGTAGTCGATGCCGACGCCGCCGCCGTGATGGATCGAGACCCAGGTGGCGCCCGACGCGGTGTTCAGCAGCGCGTTCAGGAGCGGCCAGTCGGCGACCGCGTCGGTGCCGTCCTTCATCGCCTCGGTCTCTCGGTTGGGGCTGGCGACCGAGCCTGAGTCGAGGTGATCGCGGCCGATGACGATCGGCCCGATCTCGCCCCGTGCGACCATCTCGTTGAAGGCGAGCCCGATGCGGTGGCGGTCGCCGAGGCCGACCCAGCAGATGCGCGCCGGCAGGCCCTGGAAATGAATGCGGCGGCTGGCATTGTCGAGCCAGGTGTGCAGCGTCGCCGTGTCCGGCAGCAGCTCCTTCACCTTGGCGTCGGTCTTCCTGATGTCCTCCGGATCGCCCGACAGCGCCACCCAGCGGAACGGGCCGATGCCGCGGCAGAACAGCGGGCGGATATAGGCCGGGACGAATCCCGGGAAGTCGAAGGCATGGGTCTCGCCCACTTCCTTCGCCATCTGCCGGATGTTGTTGCCGTAGTCGAAGGTGGGAATGCCCATGCGATGGAATTCCAGCATCGCCTGGACATGGACGCGCATCGACTCCTTCGCCGCCTTCACCGTGCCTGCCGGATCGCTCTGGCGCCGCTCGTCCCATTGGCCCAGCGTCCAGCCGATCGGCAGATAGCCGTTCAGCGGGTCATGGGCGCTGGTCTGGTCGGTAACTGCATCCGGCCGCCAGCGCGGATCGGACTTGGCGCGCTTCACGATCTCCGGCACCAGCTCCGCCGCATTGCCAAGCAGTCCGACGGAGATCGCCTTGCCCTCGGCCCTGGCCGTCTCGACGATCGCCAGCGCATCGTCCAGCGACTTGGCCTGCGTGTCGAGGTAGCCTGTCTTCAGCCGGAACTCGATCGAGGACGGCCGGCATTCGATGGCGATCATCGAGGCGCCGCCCAGCGTCGCCGCCAGGGTCTGCGCCCCGCCCATGCCGCCGAGGCCGGCGGTCAGGATCCAGCGGCCCTTCAAGCCGCCATAGGCCTGGCGGCCCATCTCGACGAAGGTCTCGTGGGTGCCCTGCACAATCCCCTGGCTGCCGATATAGATCCAGGAGCCGGCGGTCATCTGGCCGTACATCATCAGGCCCTGGCGATCGAGCGCGTTGAAATGCTCCCAGCTCGCCCAGTTGGCGACCAGGTTGGAGTTGGCGAGCAGCACCCGCGGCGCATCCGCATGTGTCCGGAAGACGCCGACCGGCTTCCCCGACTGGATCAGCAGGGTCTCGTCGTCCTTGAGCCGCTTCAGCGTGGCGACGATCGCGTCGTAGCACTCCCAGTTCCTCGCTGCCCGGCCTATGCCGCCATAGACCGTCAGCTCCTGCGGCTTCTCCGCCACCTCGGGATCGAGGTTGTTCATCAGCATCCGAAGTGGAGCCTCGGTCGACCAGGAGAGCGCATTGAGCTTGGTCCCGCGCGGCGCGCGGATGACACGGGAATTGTCGAGGCGGGTGGCCATCATCGGGTCTCCGGTACGCGGTCGAGCAGCCCGCCGACCAGGTCAAGGAAGGGGTGGCGGTGGAGGAAGGCCTGCGTGCGGGCGATGTCGCCGGCCATGATGCGGTCGACGTCGAGCGTTGCCACCTGCTCGCGCAGCGCTGCGTGGACCTGTCCAAGCTTCGGCGACGTCTGCAGCGGCGCCAGAAGGTCGATGCCCTGGGCCGCCGCCATCAGCTCGATCGCGACGATGCCGCCGGTGTTCTCCGCCATGTCGAGCAGGCGCCTGGCCGCATGGGTCGCCATCGAGACATGGTCCTCCTGGTTGGCCGAGGTCGGGATGGTGTCGACGCTGGCCGGATGCGACAGCATCTTGTTCTCCGATGCCAGCGCCGCCGCCGTCACCTGCGCCATCATGAAGCCCGAGTTGAGACCGGGCGCCTTCACCAGGAAGGCCGGCAGGCCGCTCATGTTGGCGTCCACAAGCATCGCCGAGCGCCGCTCCGACATGTTGCCGATCTCGGCCAGGGCGAGAGCGATGCCGTCGGCGGCGAAGGCCACCGGCTCGGCGTGGAAGTTGCCGCCGGACAGGATCTCGCCCTCGGCCGGGAAGACCAGAGGGTTGTCGGAGACCGCATTGGCCTCGTCGACCAGGCGTGCGGCGGCGGAGCGAAGCTGGTCGAGGCAGGCGCCCATCACCTGCGGTTGGCAGCGAAGGCAGTAGGGATCCTGCACGCGGTCGCACTCGGCATGGCTGGCGCGGATGGCGCTGGATCCCAGGAGATCCTTGAGGATGGCGCCGACCGCGATCTGCCCGGGCTGGCCGCGCACGCGATGGATGCGGGGATCGAACGGCGTGTCGGTACCGCGCGCGGCGTCGACCTACATCGCACCCGCCGCCAGTGCTGCCGCCAAGAGCCGCTCGGCGGCAAAGAGGCCGACCAGCGCCAACGCGGTCGAGACCTGGGTGCCGTTGATCAACGCCAGGCCTTCCTTCGGTCCCAGCACCAACGGCTTGAGGCCGACGGCGTCCAGCGCTTCCCGCGCCGGCATCAGCTGTCCGGCATAGCGCACCTCGCCCTCGCCGATCAGCGCCAGGGACATATGCGCCAGCGGCGCCAGGTCGCCCGACGCCCCGACCGAGCCCTTGCCCGGCACGACAGGGAAGATGCCGAGATTGGCGAAGGCGAGAAGCTGGGCGATGGTCTCCGGCTTGACGCCGGAATGGCCGCGGCCGAGCCCGGCAGCCTTCAGCGCCAGCATCAGGCGGATGACCTCGTCGGGAAGCGGCGCGCCGACCCCGACCGCGTGCGAGCGCAGCAGATTGACCTGCAGGTGCCCGAGCTCGTCCGAAGGAATTCGCGTCTGTGCCAGCTTGCCGAAGCCGGTGGTGACGCCGTAGACGACTTTCCCCTCGCTCGCCAGCCGCTCGACCAGCGCATGCGCCGCCCGGACCGGACCGTCGGCAGAGGGATCGAGCGTGAGCGTTTCCTGCCGGGACGCAATGCGCCGGAGCTGGGGAAGCGTCAGCCTGCCGGGAACCAGGATGAGGGGGTCGACCGCCATCTCTTTCACCTCCCGCTAGCTCTTGGCAGCGACGCCCTCGCATGATCGATTGGGCGTATGGCCAAGACCATCCATCTTATCCGCCACGCCCAGTCGACCTTCAATGCCGCCTATGCCGAAGCCGCGACCGATCCGTTACATTTCGATGCGCGACTCTCGCCGTACGGCCTCGCCCAGCTCGAGAAAGCCCGCGACCGCGCCCGGCAACTTCCCTGCGACGTGGTGATCACCACGCCGCTGACGCGCGCCCTGCAGACCGCGACCGGTCTGTTCGGCGGCCACGCCCGGATCGAGGTCGAGTGCCTGCATCGGGAGTGGCAGGAGCACAGCTGCGACATGGGTCGCTCGCCGCGACTCCTCGCCCAGGAATTTCCCCACCTCGCCTTCGACCACCTCGACGATCCCTGGTGGCACCATGCCGATGCGGACGCGAACGGCGTCGCGGTCGAGCCGATGGACTTCCTGCACGCGCGCGTCGCCGGCTTCCGCCGCTGGCTGGCGGCACGGCCCGAAGACGCCGTGGTCGTCATTGGGCATGGCTGCTTCTTCCGGCACTTGAGCGGCCGGGAGTTCGCCAATTGCGAGATCCTGGCCTGGCAGCCTTAGCCCACCGCGCCCGAGCCTAGCACAGGGCCGGGCGCGGTCCAGGCAACCGCCTGCACCATCGGCTCCGTTCGGAAACCACCGCTAGGGAAGCGGTGCGGGCGGCGCTAGACTTCGGACGAAATCGATGAGCACGGGAGTCACCACATGCGTACCCGTCTAGCCTCCGCCGTCGTCGCTCTCCTCGCCGCAACCGCCGCCTCCGCACAGGCGCAGACCACGCTGAAGATGGTGCCGCAGGCGGATCTCCGCGTCCTCGATTCCGTCTACACGACGGTGACGATCACCAACAATTATTCACGGCTGGTCTACGACACGCTGTTCGCCATGGATTCGAAGCTGGTGGCGAAGCCGCAGATGGTCGAGTCCTACACGGTCAGCGACGACAAGCTGACCTGGACCTTCGTGCTGCGCCCGGGCCTCAAGTTCCACGACGGCTCCGCCGTCACCTCGAAGGACGCGGTCGCCTCGTTCAAGCGCTGGCAGAACCGCGCCGTCGACGGCAAGGTGCTGATGGCGCGCATCGGCAGCTTCGAGACGCCCGACGACCGTACCTTCATCTTCAAGCTGAAGCAGCCCTACGGGATGATGCTGGAGACTCTGGGCGGCGCCGCCAACACAATGTTCATCATGCGCGAGAAGGACGCCGCGACCGATGCCTTCGCCGAGGTGAAGGACAGCATCGGCTCCGGTCCCTTCAAGTTCCTCCGCGAGGCCTGGGTGCCGGGCGCCATGGTCGCCTTCGCCAAGAACGCGGACTACGTGCCGCGCAGCGACCCGCCCGACGGCCAGGCCGGCGGCAAGATTCCCAAGGTCGACCGCATCGAGTGGCCCTACATCCCCGACACCAACACCGCGGTCGCCGCCCTCCAGCGGGGCGAGGTCGACATGGTCGAGGTGATCAGCCACGACATGATCCCCTCGCTGTCCAAGGATCCGAACATCCAGCTGATGACGCCGGACCCGATCGGCTTCCAGGCGACGATCCGGCCGAACCACATGGCGCCGCCCTTCAATCACCCGAAGGCGCGCCAGGCGCTGTTCCTGATCGGCGACCAGACCGACTACCTGACTGCCATGGTCGGATCCGACAAGCAGTACCAGCGGGTCTGCCATGCCGCCTTCATCTGCGGCTCGCCCGGCGAGTCGACGGTCGGCGTCGACGCCATCAAGCAGAAGAACGTGGCGAAGGCGAAGCAGCTCTTCGCCGAGGCCGGCTACAAGGGCGAGCCGATCGTGGTGATGACCCCGACCGACCAGTTCCTGATCCACACCATGACGCTGGTGACCGCCCAGTTGCTGCGTGAAGCCGGCATCAACGTCGACCTGCAGGCGATGGACTGGGGAGCCGTGACTCAGCGGCGCCTCAACAAGAACGATCCCAAGACCGACCGCGCCGGCTGGCACATCGCCCAGACCACCTGGCCCGGCCGCATCCAGGCGAATCCATTCTTCAATCTCTTCGCCTCGACGCCTTGCGACGGCCGCAACTCCTGGGGCCTGCCCTGCGACGAGCCGATGGAGAAGCTCCGCCTCTCCTATCTCGAAGCCTCGAATGCGGACGAGCGGAAGAAGATCATCGACGAGCTCCAGGCCAAGTTCCTGGAGGTCGTGCCCTACGTCCCGGTCGGCCAGTTCACCCGGCCGGTCGCCTATCGGAAGTCGCTCCGCGGCGTCGTCCCCAATTCCTGGGACATCACGCTGTGGAACATCGAGAAGGTCGGCAACTGACCTAAGGCATGAGCGTCGCCCGGAAAGTTCCGGGCGGCGGCTCAAGCACCTTTGAGTCCGGTCGCCGCCGTATCGAGACGACGGGCCGCCGCCTGCATCCTGCCCCGATAGGCCGAGAGCCAGTCGCGAAAATATCCCGAGTCCCGCCGGTAATGACCGAACGCCGTATCGAGCGCGGCCGGCGCCGGTCCGCCCGGCATGGTGCGGACGGCGATGAAGTGCTCCGGCGTGGTCACCCGCCGGAACTCGGCCTCCGCCAGCTTCGGTGCCCGGCCGGCAACCTCGGCGAAGGCATCGGTGAAGGCATGGAACGGCACGGTGCCGAAGCGCTCGCCGGTGTCGATCATCCGCCGCGCCAGCTTGGCCGCGATCTCGTGCGCCTGGCGGAACGACAGGCCCTCGGCCCGCACCAGCGAGTCCGCCAGCTCCGTCACCGTGATGCAGGCCTCGTCGATGTGGCGGCGCACCTTCGCCTCGTCGACGCGGACCGCGCCGAGAAACCCGGTCAGGAGTGCCACCGCGCGCTGGCCGGTGTCGAAGGCCTCGTAGCCGGCCGCCTGCACCTCGCCTTCTGAGTCGTTCATGTCGGTGAAGGGCGTGTTGTGGACGGTCCCGATCACCGCCTCGGCCCGGGAAGCCGCGAGCGACAGCATCAGGCGGAGATGCTCGACCGGCACCGGGTTCCGCTTCTGCGGCATGATCGAGCTGATCTGGACATAGGCGTTGGGCACGTAGAGATGCCCCACCTCGAAGCCTGTCCAGGCGTTGAGGTCCTGGACGAAGCGGCCGAGATGGATGAAGACGAGCTTGAGTGCGGCATAAACGCTGGTCGCGTAGTCGACGGCAGCGATGCAGCCATAGGAGTTCTCCTGCACCTCGGCGAATCCCAGCAGGTCGGCCATCCGCCCCCGGTCCAGGTCGAAGCCCGAGGTGGTGATCGCCGCCGCGCCCATGCTGGACTTGTCGGGATACTTCGCCGCCTCGGTCACCCGCTCGACGTCGCGAAGCAGCATCTCGACCAGCGCGCCGAGATAATGGCCGAAGGTCGAGGGCTGCGCCGGCTGGCCATGGGTATAGGCCACGATCAGGGTGTCTCGATTTCTCTCCGCGACAGCCAGCGCCGTGTCGACCAGGCCGAGCAGCGCGTCGATGAAGACGATCAGGTGCTCCTTCAGCGCCAGCTTGAAGACCGTGTGGTCGATGTCGTTGCGGGACCGACCGGTATGCAGCTTGCCGGCGACCTCGACGCCGAGCCGGCGCTTCAGCTCGGACTCGACATAGAAGAAGAAGTCCTCGTGCTCGCCGGTATAGGTGAGTGCGGACACGTCGACGGTGGCGACGATGTCGTCCAGCGCGCCCAGGATCGCGCCTGCCTCCTTCTTCGTCAGCAGGCCGCGCTCGGCCAGCATCACCGCGCTGGCGCGGTTGATCCGCATCTGGTGCTGCCAGTGGTGGCGCTTCACGCCTTCGAACAGTGGCGCCAGGACCGTGTCCTTGTAGACTGGCGCCGGAAACACGCTGTCGTCCTTGAAGCCCGCCATCAAACTTTGGTCCCCTTGCAAATGATCCCCCGGAAATGGTCGAAAAGGTCGGCCCAAGTCAACACGGGACGAACGGATTGACCTCTTCGCCGATGACGACCGATCAGCGCCGCCCCGCCCGCATGGCTCAATCGAGCCCGCTCGTACAGCTGTGGAACGCGCTGTTGCCGCTGAAGTCGGTCGCCAGCTTCATGATGACCGGGGCGCATCCGGACGACGAGGCGAGCGGGCTCCTCGCCCGCCTCGCCAAGGGCGACGGCGCCCGCGTCATCTATGTCTGCGCCACGCGCGGCCAGGGCGGCCAGAACGCCCTCGGACCGGAGTCGGGCAATGCCCTGGCGGCGATCCGCTCGCGCGAGATGGAGGAGGCCGCCCGCATCCTCGACATGGAGCTGCACTGGCTCGATCGCGGCTTCGGCGACCCGCTTTCCGATTTCGGTTTCGCCAAGACCGCCGAGGCGACGCTCGCGGTCTGGGGAGAAGAGCGGCTGCTGGATCGCCTGGTCCGCGCGATACGTACGGCGCGGCCGGACGTGATCTGCCCGACCTTCCTCGACGTGCCCGGACAGCACGGGCATCACCGCGCCGTCAAAAGGGCGACGCTGCAGGCCTTCGAACTTGCCGCCGATCCGCGCGCCTTCCCCGAGCACATGGCCGAAGGCTTGGTCCCGTGGCGCACCGGCAAGCTCTATCTGCCGGCCTATTCGGGTGCAGGGAGCGCCTATGACGATGCCGAGCCGCCGCCGCCGGGGACGATCGCAGTCGACATCGGCGGTCATGACGAGACGCTCGGCGCCAGCTACGCCCGGATCGGCGAATGGTCGCGCGCCTGCCATGCGAGCCAGGAGATGGGGCGGGCGTCCGACGCCCCGCCCGCTCCGGTCGCGCTGCACCTGCTGACCAGCCGCGTGCCGACGCCGAACGCCGAGGCCTCGGTCTTCGACGGGCTGCCGCGGCGTCTTGGCGACCTCAATGACGGCCTGCCGGCTCTGAAGCGCGCCGACGCCGCGATCGACGAGGCCTTCGCCGCCTTCCCGGACTTCGACGGCGTCGCCGCCGGCGTCCATGCCGCGCTGGCCGCCATCGGCGAGGCGGAGCGGAACCTGAACGGACTGCACGCCGGCGCCGCCGGCGATCTCGACCACCGCCTGCAGCTGAAGCGCCGCCAGCTCGCCCGCGCCAGCCGCATCGCGCTCTCGCTGGTGCCGCGGCTGGAGATCCCGGAGCTCGTCGTCCTCGGCGAGCCCATGGAAGTCCGGATGACGGTCTTCCGCGGCGGTCCGCGCATCGCCGTCGCGGCCGAGAACGACATCCTCCGCTTCACGCCCGAGGCGCGCCGGCCGTTTGGAAGCGGTTTCGATCCGCTTGAGCCGGCATCGGCCGTTTCCGCCCTGCTCCGCTACAAGGCCGGCGGCACCACCGTCGAGCAGACGGTTGTGCCCTCCACGCCGCCGATGCTGGTGCCGCCGCTCGCGCTCGATCCGCAGCCGGAGAGACAGGTGGTCCGCGCCGGAACCAACGAGACGGCGACGCTTTCCGTCTCCGCCCACAACCACGGCACGCGTCGCATCGACACTACGCTTCGCCTCATCGGCGAGGATGAGGCGAGCGCCCCGCTTCATCTGGACCCGGGCGAGATCGCCGAGGTCGCCTTCGCCCTTCCGGCGCTGCCGGTCGGCCTGCACCGAATGTCGGTCAACGCCGATGGCGTCGCCCATGGACGGGTGTGCATGCATGCCTACGAACATATCGGCCACACCAACTGGATCGAGCCGGCGGCGGTCCGCATCCTGGTCGCCGACGTGGCGCTGCCCGAGCGGGTCCGCATCGGCTATGTCGACGGCGGCGGCGACCGGGCCGCCGACTGGCTCGTCCAACTCGGCCTCGACGTCACCCCGCTCGATGCCGACCATTTCGGGAGCGACGATCTCCGGCGCTTCGACACGATCATCATCGGTGTCCGCGCCTTCGGCCAGCGCCCCGACCTGGCCGCCGCTCGCTCCCGCCTGCACGCCTTCGTACGCCAGGGCGGCCATCTCGTCACCCAGTACCATCGGCCCTGGGACGGCTGGGACCCGGAGGCGACGCCGCCGGCGCGGCTCGAAATCGGCCAGCCCTCGGTCCGCTGGCGGGTCTGCGATCCCGATGCCCCCGTCGGCGTCCTGGCGCCAGACCATCCGCTGCTGACATATCCCAACCGGATCGGCCCCGACGACTGGCAGGGCTGGCGGAAGGAGCGTGGCCTCTACTTCGCTTCGGCCTGGGACGAGGCCTACGAACCCCT
Source organism: Asaia bogorensis (assembly GCA_945897335.1). Classification (GTDB taxonomy): domain Bacteria; phylum Pseudomonadota; class Alphaproteobacteria; order SHVZ01; family SHVZ01; genus SHVZ01. The sequence goes on from CAMDFP010000103.1 coordinate 13,775, forward strand.
ACTGGCGCTCTCCGATCCCGGCGAGGCGCCGCTCACCGGCGCGCTGCTCTCCGCCCGGATCGGCGCCGGCCGGCACACCCATGTCAGCCTGTCGCTGGCACATCAGATGGACGAACTCGTCCCCGGCGGCTTCCGACTCTTCGCCAATCTTGCGCAAGGCGCCGGTCCGCGTTGACAAGCGCGGCACCGGGTGGTGCACAATCCCCCGCATCTTCCCCATAAGGAGCCGTCGATGGCGCGCGTCACCCGTCGTACCGTCATCCAGGGCGCGCTCGGCGCCGCCGGATCGAGCCTGCTGCCCCGTTATGCGTTTGCCCAGGGCAAGCGCGGCGGTGTGCTCATGGTGGCCGCCGACAGCGAGCCCGCCCACTGGAACGGCGCCGTCGTCGCCAGCAACGGCGTCTTCTTCGTCTCCAGCAAGGTGCTGGAGACTCTCGCCGACCAGGCCTTCGGCGGCACCGGCATCAAGCCGCTGCTGGCCACCGCATGGACGCCCGCCGCCGACGGCAAGAGCCTGACCTTCCAGCTCCGCCCGGGCGTGAAGTGGCATGACGGCCGCGACTTCACCTCGGCCGACGTCGCCTTCTCCGCGATGGAGGTGTGGAAGAAGCTGCAGAACCTCGGGCGCATCGTCTTCAAGGACCTGGAGGCGGTCGAGACGCCGAATGCCGCCACCGCGGTCTTCCGTTTCTCGAAGCCGATCCCGAGCCAGCTCATCGTCAATGCGCTGCCGGCAGTGTCGACGGTGATCCCGAAGCATCTCTACGAAGGCACCGACATCGCCGCCAACCCGGCGAACCTGAAGCCGGTCGGCACCGGCCCCTATACCTTCGCCGAGCAGAAGCGGGGCGAGTTCGTCCGACTCGAGCGCAATCCCAGCTACTGGGCACCGAACCAGCCCCTGGTCGACCGCATCCTCTACCGGG
>CAMDFP010000104.1 GCA_945897335.1 Asaia bogorensis
CCGATGACCGCGCGGCTGCGCGCCGCCGGCGCGGTCTTCTTCGGCAAGACGACGACGCCCGAGTTCGGCTGGAAGGGCGTGACCGACAGCCCGCTCTCCGGCATCACCCGCAATCCCTGGAATCCAGACAAGGCCTCGGGCGGCTCCTCCGGCGGCGCCGCGGTCTCGGTCGCGACCGGCATCGCCGCGATCGCCACCGGCGGCGACGGCGGCGGCTCGATCCGCATGCCCGGATCCTTCACCGGCGTCTTCGGCATCAAGCCCAGCTACGGCCGGGTCTCGACCCCGACCGGCGCCGGTATCGCCGACATGGCGGTGCACGGGCCGATGAGCCGCACCGTCGCCTGCTCGGCCGCCATGCTGCGCGTCATCGCCGAGCCGGACGAGCGCGACCCCTTCGCGCTGCCGCCCCAGGACATCGACTACCTGGCCGAGATCGCCAAGGGCGTGAAGGGGCTCCGCATCGCCTACAGCGCCGATCTCGGCTACATCAAATGCGTCGATCCGCGCATCGCGGATGCCATCGCCAAGGCGGCGAAGGTCTTCGCCGATGCCGGCGCGACCGTCGAGGCGGCGGATCCGGGATTCCCCGATCCCGCCTGGGCGATCGACATCATCTGGCGTGCGTCCTACGGCAAGCGCGTCCGCAACATGACGGCCGAGCAGGTGAAGCTGATGGAGCCGGCGCTGCTGCAATGCGCCATCTCCGGCATCGACATCCCGGCAACGGACTTCATCGCCGCCCAGGATGTGCGGATCGACATGGCGCGCACGATGAAGCTTTTCCACAACAAGTACGACCTGCTGGTGACGCCGACCATGCCGATCGTGGCCTTCGATGCCGGGCTGGTGACGCCGGACAAGGCGAAGTTCCCGACCTGGCTGCACTGGTCGCCCTTCACCTGGCCCTTCAACATGACCCGTCAGCCGGCCTCGACCTGCCCCGCCGGCTTCGTCGACGGACTCCCCATCGGGCTCCACATCGTCGGTCCGATGTATCGGGATGACTTGGTGATGCGCGCGTCCGCCGCCTTCGAGCAGGCGCGGCCGTTCAAGATGCCGCGGAGCTAGAACCCCAGCGCCGTCGTCAGCGGGCGAAGATAGTCGTGGCCCTTCTTCGCGTAGGTCAGCGGATGCGCCTTGGCGGGATCCTGCTCGGCCTCGACCACGAACCAGCCTGAGTAGCCCGCAGGCGTCAGCTGCTTCAGCACCGCGGGGTAGTCGATCGAGCCGTCGCCGGGAACGGTGAAGACACCGGCCAGCACCGAGTCGAGGAAGCTCGAGTCGTTGGCCTTGGATTGCGCCAGCACCTTCGGGCGGATGTCCTTGCAATGGACGTGATTGATGCGGGCGGCGTGGCGCTTGGCAACCACGATGGCGTCGCCACCGGCATAGGTCAGGTGCCCGGTGTCGAGCAGCAGCCCGACCTCAGGCCCGGTCTCGGCCATCAGCCGATCGATCTCGGCCTCGGTCTCGATCACCGTGCCCATGTGATGGTGATAGGCGATCGGCACGCCTTCGTCGGCGAGATACTTGCCGACCTCGGTCATGCGCGAGGTCAGCGTCTTCCATTGCTCGGCGCTCAACGTCGGCCGGCGGGTGACCGGGGTCTTCCGGTCGCCATGCACGCAGCCGGTGACCTCGGCGAAGACCATGGCCGGCGCCTTGAACGCCTTCAGCAGTTTCAGGTGCCCCTGCACCGCCTCGATTTCTTCTTTCGGCGTGCGTTCCAGCAGCTTCGCCGAATACCACCCGGACGCGAGCCCGAGCCCGTGCTTGGCGAGGATCGGCTTCAGCACCGCGGGGTCGCGCGGAAACTTGTTCCCGAGCTCCATGCCGTCATAGCCCGCCTGCTTAGCCTCTGCGAGACAGGTCTCGAGCGGCGTCGCCGCACCTAGCTCCGGCATGTCGTCGTTGGTCCATGTCAGCGGGTTGATGCCGATCTTCGCCATGATGCGTCCTCTAGGCTCCCAGGCGCTGGCGCGCCCGCGCCTTCTCATACGATTTCCTGACGTCCTTGCGTAGCGCGTCGCGGGGTGCGTCGTGGACCGCGACATCCCACCAGGTCCCGCCCACATCCGACGTCTTCCAGGGATCGGTTTCGATCACGATCACCTGGGTCTTCTTCTTGGAGGCGGCGCGGTCGAGCGCCATCTCCAGCTCGGCAATCGAGCGCACCTTGACCGACTCGGCGCCCAGCGCGCGGGCATGGGCGGCGAAGTCGACCCAGGGCGCGGACGACGGGAACAGGTTCTTGTAGGGCGCGCCGCCGGTCGCCTTCTGCAATCGCGCGATGCAGCCGAAGCCCTTGTTGTCGAGGACCACGATGGTCAGCTTGGCACCGAGCTGCACGGAGGTGGCGATCTCGGAGTTCATCATCAGGTAGCTGCCGTCGCCGACCAGCACGAAGACCTCGCGCTCCGGCCGCGCCAGCTTGGCACCGAGGCCGCCGGCGATCTCGTAGCCCATGCAGGAATAGCCGTATTCGAGGTGGTACTCGGTCGAGTCGGCTGCCCGCCAGAGCTTGTGCAGCTCGCCCGGCAACCCGCCGGCAGCGCAGACCATGATGCTCTTCCGCCGCTTCGCCGCACGGTCGACCGCACCTAGCACCTCGGCATCGCTCGCCATGCCCTTGGCCGGAGCCGTCGCCGCCTCTGTCGTCTTCAGCCATTGGCGCGCCAGCCTCTTCGCCTTCGCCGTCCAGTTCGCTGCGGCCGACCATGACTTCAGCGCCCGGTCGAGCGCGGCGAGGCCGCGCCCGGCGTCGGCGACCAGCGGCAATGCTGCGTGCTTGCCGGCATCGAAGGCGCCGACATTGAGCTGGATCAGGGTCGCCTGCGGGAACAGCGCCCGGCTGCCGGTGGCGAAGTCGGCGAGGCGCGAGCCGATGGCGATCACCAGGTCGGCCTCGCGCGCGAGGTCGTTCGCCGCCGCGGTGCCGGTGACGCCGAGTGCACCGGCGTTCAGCGGCTGATCGAAGGCGAGGCTGCCCTTGCCGGCCTGGGTCTCGGAGACCGGCACGCCATGGCTCTCGGCGAAGCGGGCCAGCGCCTTCTCGGCCAGCGCGTACTTCACGCCGCCGCCGGCGAGGATCAACGGCCGCTTCGACTTGGCGATGGCCGCGACGGCGTCGGCGAGTTCGACGGCATCGGGCTCCGGCGCCCGCGTGTGCCAGACGCGCGGACGGAAAAACTCGGCCGGATAGTCGAAGCTCTCGGTCTGCACGTCCTGCGGCAGCGCCAAGGTCACCGGCCCGCACTCGGCCGGATCGGTGAGGACGCGGAGCGCCGCCGGCAGCGCCACCAGCAGCTGCTCCGGACGCATGATGCGGTCGAAGAGGCGCGAGACCGGGCGGAAGCAGTCATTGGCCGAGATGGTGAGGTCGGAGAAGTGTTCGACCTGCTGCAGCACCGGGTCGGGTCGCCGGCTGACGAAGATGTCGCCGGGCAGGAACAGCACCGGCAGCCGGTTCACATGCGCCAGCGCAGCCGCCGTCACCATGTTGGTGGCGCCCGGACCGATCGAGGTCGTGCAGGCCATCATGCGGCGGCGCGCGGTCGTCTTGGCGAAGGCGATCGCCGCCAGTGCCATCGCCTGCTCGTTATGGGCGCGGAGCGTCGGCAGCCGCTTCTTCTCCTGCTCCAGCGCATGGCCGAGCCCGGCGACGTTGCCGTGGCCGAAGATGGCGAAGACGCCGGCGAACAGCGGCTCGCGCTTGCCGCCGATCTCGACGGATTGGGCGATGAGGAAGCGCACCAGCGCCTCCGCCATCGTCAACCTGATCGTCGCCATATGAGCCTCCCCGTCGATTTGGCGGTTTTGTGACAGAGATCGTGGGGGGTCACAATGGGATGGACGGTGGCGTGTGTTGCTCCACCCCCACCCTGCCCTCCCCCATCAAGGGGGAGGGTTTCCGATTCATATCCCCTCCCCCCGCGGAGCGTGGGGGAGGGTTAGGGTGGGGGGCGAGGCTCCACCCTACTCCGCGGCTCGGCTCTGCACCGACTCCGGCCGCCAGCGCAGCACCGGCTTCCTGGCGGCGCCGACCTCGTCGAGGCGACGGCGGGGGGTGAGGACCGGGGCCTGGTGGAAGGGTTCGGGATCGGTCTTCGCCCGCTCGGCCAGCACGCGCAACGTGGCGATGAAGGCGTCGAGCGCATCCTTGCTCTCGGTCTCGGTCGGCTCGATCAGCATGGCGCCGTGGACGATCAGCGGGAAATAGACCGTCATCGGATGATAACCGGCGTCGATCAGCGCCTTGGCGAAGTCGAGCGTGGTGACGCCGGTGTCTTTCAGGAAGCGGTCGTCGAACAGCGCCTCGTGCATGCAGTAGCCGGGGAAGGCCGGCGTCATCACGTCCTTCAGACGCGCCAGCACGTAGTTGGCGTTGAGGACGGCGTCCTCCGCCACCTGCGCCAGCCCATCCGAGCCGTGGCTCATCATGTAGGCGAGCGCACGGACGAACATGCCCATCTGGCCATGAAAGACCTTGAGCCGGCCGAGCGCCTTGGTGCCGTCGCCGGAGCCGGGCGTGGTCTCGACCAGCCTGAAGCCGTCCTTGCCGTGGACGATCAGCGGCAAGGGCGCGAAGGGCGCCAGAGCCGCCGACAGCACCACCGGGCCTGAGCCCGGCCCGCCGCCGCCATGCGGCGTCGAGAAGGTCTTGTGCAGGTTGATGTGCATGGCATCGACGCCGAGATCGCCCGGCCGCACCCGACCGACGATGGCGTTGAAGTTGGCGCCGTCGCAGTAGAGGTAACCGCCGGCCGCATGCACGGCATCGGCCAGCGCCGAAATCTCGGTCTCGAAGATGCCGCAGGTGTTGGGGTTGGTGATCATGATCGCGGCGACGTCGGGCCCGAGCTTGGCCTTGAAGGCGTCGACGTCGACATGGCCGTTGGCCTTGGCCGGGATCGCCTCGACGGTGTAGCCGATCGAGGCGGCGGTCGCCGGGTTGGTGCCATGCGCCGACTCCGGCACCAGCACGCGATGGCGGTTCTCGCCCTTGGCCTCGAGCGCCGCCTTGATGCAGAGCATGCCGCAGAGTTCGCCATGCGCACCGGCGGCCGGCGACAGCGCCACGGCCGGCATGTTGGTGAGCGTCTTCAGCCAATGGGCAAGCTGATCGAGCAGTTCGAGCGCTCCCTGCACCGCCGACTCCGGCGCCAGCGGATGCAGGTCGCCGAAGCCCGGCAGCCGCGCCATCTTCTCGTTCAGCCGCGGGTTGTGCTTCATCGTGCAAGAGCCCAACGGATAGAGGCCGGCGTCGATCGCGTAGTTCTTCTGCGAGAGGCGGGTGAAGTGGCGAACCACCTGTGGCTCGGAGAGTCCCGGAAGCCCGATCGTGCCCTTGCGGGCGAGCCCGCCGAGGCGATCCTTAACCTTGGGCGGCTCAGGCAGGTCGACGCCGGTGCGGCCGGGCGCGTCCTGCTCGAAGCTGAGCAATTCTTCCATCTGCAGGCCGCGGTTGCCGGCGAGGCCGGCCTCGCCCGCCTTGAAGCCGGTGCTGACGGCTTTGCTCCAGTCGCTCATCGGAGATCCTCCCGGAGTGCAGCCACAAGCGCATCCATGTCGGCATCGGTGTTGGTTTCGGTCGCGGCCACCAGCAGCAGGTTGGCAAGCGCGGCATCCCCCGGCAGGAGCCGGGAGACCGGCACGCCGGCGAGGATCCGCTTCTGAGCCAAGCGGTCGACGACGCCCGCCGCCGGCTTCGGCAGCTTCACTGTGAACTCGTTGAAGAAGGCGGAATTGACCACCGAGACGCCGGGGATGCCGGCGAGCTTGTCGGCGAGCTGGACCGCCTTGGCGTGATTGAGCTGGGCCAGCCGCTTCAGGCCCGCTTCGCCCAGCAGCGTCATGTGGATGCAGAAGGCGAGCGCGCAGAGGCCGGCATTGGTGCAGATGTTGGAAGTCGCCTTCTCGCGGCGGATGTGCTGCTCGCGGGTCGAAAGCGTCAGCACCCAGCCGCGGCGGCCATCGGCATCGACGGTCTGGCCCGAGAGACGGCCCGGCATCTGGCGGATGAATTTATCGCGCGTGGCGAAGAGGCCCACGTAAGGGCCACCATAGTTGAGTCCGTTGCCGATCGACTGGCCCTCGGCGGCGACGATGTCGGCGCCCATGGCACCGGGGGACTCCAGCGCGCCCAGAGAGATAATCTCGGTGACGACCACGACCAGCAGCGCGCCCTTGGCGTGGCAGGCCTCGGCCAGCGGCTTCAGGTCGCGGACCTGGCCGAAGACCGACGGGTATTGCACGACGACGCAGGCGACGTCGTCGCCGATGCCGGCCGCCACATCCTCCTTGCCCTCGGGATCGGGGGCGAGCGCATCGACCTTGAAGCCGCCGAACTTGCCGTGGGTCTCGATGACCGAGCGGTACATCGGGTGCAAGCCGCCGGAGAGCACGGCGCGCGTGCGGCGGGTCACCCGGTTCGCCATCATCACCGCCTCGGCGGCGGCGGTGGAGCCGTCATACATCGAGGCGTTCGCCGCCTCCATGCCGGTCACCAGCGCCACCTGCGTCTGGAACTCGAACAGCATCTGCAGCGTGCCCTGGGCGATCTCGGGCTGGTAGGGCGTGTAGGAGGTGAGGAACTCGCCGCGCTGGATCAGGTGGTCGACCGAGCTCGGCACGTGATGGCGATAGGCGCCGGCGCCAAGGAAACTCGGCACCGCGCCCGACGGGATATTCTTCGCCGCCATCGCCGACAAGGCACGATCAACCTCGAGCTCGCCCTGGAATGAGGGCAGGTCGACCGGCTTCGTCTGCCAGACCTTGGCCGGCACGTCCTTGAACAGGTCGCGCACCGAGCCGGCGCCGATGGCGGCCAGCATCTCCCGGCGATCGTCGGGAGTGAGCGGCAGGTAGCGCATCAGTGCTGGCCCTCGGTGTGCTTCTTGTAGGCGGCGGCATCCATCAGCCCGTCGACCTCTTTCGGATCGGCGAGCCTGATCTTCATGAACCAGCCCTTGCCCTCGGCATCCTCGTTGACCAGCGCCGGGGTGTCGGCGAGCGCCGAATTCACCTCGGTCACCTCGCCGGAGACGGGGGCGTAGACCTCGCTCGCCGCCTTCACCGACTCCACGACGGCGGCCTCGTCGCCCTGCTTCACCTTCTTGCCGACGGCGGGAAGCTCGACGAAGACGACGTCGCCGAGCTGCTCCTGCGCATAGACGCTGATGCCGACGGTGGCGATGCCGCCCTCGACCCTGACCCACTCGTGATCCTTGCTGAACCGCATGACTGTCATCCCCGGTGATAATTGGGCTGCACGAACGGCATCTTCACGACCTTGGCGGGCCGGGGCGTGCCGCGAACGATGGTCTGGATGGACGTACCTGGCTGGGCGTGCGCGAGGGCGACATAGCCCATGGCGACCGGACCGCCGACCGAGGGGCCGAAGCCGCCGGAGGTGATCTCGCCGATGGTCACGCCCTGCATGTCCGCGACCGGCGTATGGCCGCGGGCCGGCGCCTTGTCTTCCGGCTTGATGCCGACACGCTTTCGGCTCACCCCGTCCTTCAGCTGGCGCATGACGACGGCGTGGCCGGGGAATCCGCCTTCCTCGCGCCGGCGCTTGCCGATGGTCCAGGCGAGATCGGCCTCGATCGGCGTGGTGGTCGGGTCGATGTCGTTGCCGTGCAGGCAGAGTCCGGCTTCGAGGCGGAGGGAGTCGCGGGCGCCAAGCCCGATCGGCTTCACCTCGGGTTCGGCCAGCAGCGCCTTGGCCAGCGCCTCGGCGTCCCTGGCCGCGACCGAGATCTCCCAGCCGTCCTCGCCGGTGTAGCCCGAGCGGGTGGCGAGGCAGTCGATCCCGGCGATCTTCAAATCACGGATGGAGAGGAAGATCATCTCGGTCGCGCCCGGCGAGAGCCGCGCCATCACCGTCTTGGCGGCCGGGCCTTGGAGGGCCATCAGCGCCCGGTCTTCGAGATACTCGATGCCGACGCCCTTCAGGCGCGCCCGCATATGCGCGAGGTCGGCGTCCTTGTTCGAGGCGTTGACGACGACGAACAGATGGTCGCCGCGGTTGGTCGCCATCAGGTCGTCGAGGATGCCGGCCTTCTCGTCCAAGAGCAGCGAGTAGCGGGTGCGGCCGAGGCCGAGGCCCTGGTAGTCGCCGGGGACCAGCGTCTCCAGCTGCTTCGCCGCGTCCTTGCCGGTGAGGCGCAGCTGGCCCATGTGGCTGACGTCGAAGAGCCCGGCCTGGGATCGCGTGTGCAGATGCTCGCCCAGGATTCCCATCGGGTACTGCACCGGCATGTCGTAGCCGGCGAAGGGCACCATCTTGGCGCCGAGCGAGCGGTGAAGGGCGTTGAGCGGCGTGGTTTTCAGCGAGCCTGGATCGGCCAATTCGGTTCTCCGACAGGGTTGCGGCGACCCGATGCGCGAATGCGCCGAGCCGCCCCCTCTGTCGCGAGACCTGAAAGATTCACCCGGCTATCGGGCTTACCTCGTCGGTGAGGCGTGTACGCCTGCTCTCCAGAGTGTCCTCTCCCCCGGGTCCGGGTGCCTGAGAGTTTCCGGGGCGGTTGCTCCTTCGGCGCCGGCCATGAGGGCCGAACTCTTCCCGGGGGATCGACGGACGGCCCAAGGTGAGAGGCCGGCGATCGAAAGTCAATCGAGGAGCGCCCGAGGATCGCTAGACTGCCCGGATGAGCGCGAAAACGACCGAACGTCTGCGCCGTATCTGCCTCGCGTTGCCTGAATCGGAAGAGCGCGAGACCTGGGACCTGCCGACTTTTCGCGTCCGCAGCAAGATCTTCGCCATGCAGGTCGATGACGACGGCCGGCCCGTCGTCTGGTTCAAGGCGCCTTCGGGCAGCCAGGATGTGCTGGTGGGATCCGATCCCGAGCGCTTCTTCGTGCCGCCTTATCTCGGGCACAAGGGCTGGGTTGGCATGCGGCTCGACCGGCGGCCGGATTGGGCCGAGGTCGATCTCCTGGTCAGGCGGAGCTATCGGCTGATCGCGCCGAAGCGGCTCGCCCTCACGGTCGACTGACTAGCGGGCGGCGGTGGCCAGTGGACGGACGCCGGGCTTCAGCACCGGTGCGCCGCCTTGAGAGGCCGCCTTCGCGGCTTCCTCGAATTTCATCGGGGCTTCGCCATGCGCGCGATTGGGCGGCTTCGGCGCGAAGTCGGCGGGCTTGGCCTTGGTCGGCCCGTCGTGATGGACGAAGCCGGTCATGGTCGCGGCCTCGATCGCCCGGTCGCAGGCGAGCTTGAACTCCGGCGGCGCCTTCAGCTGGATGGCGCGGGCCAGATGCTTCTTGGCTTCGCCGATCTTCTTGGTACGCAGTTCCTTATCGTCGTGATGGGCGGCCTGCAGCGCGCCTGCCGACGCCTCGCTCGCCGCCTTCATGAAGCAGCTCCTGAGCAGATCGTCGGACCGGTCGCGCATCTCCTTGATGAAATCCTTCGGTGCCTTCGGATTCTTCAGGAGCTCGGTGACCCGCTTGGCCGCCGTCTCGCAGCGATCGGGGGCCGGTGCATAGGCGTGAGCCTTCATGCCCTCGACGGCAGCGACGATCGAGTTCTTGATCGCCTCGACCTTGCGGGCTTCGGCTTCCTGTTCCCGGGCCTTCTTCTCTGCGGCCTGGGCTCCCGCCTGGGAGTTAGAAGATTTAGAGTTGAACATGACGATGCCTCCTCGAGGCTGGTCCACATCACGCTAGTTTCAGTGATATGGGTTAATAAACGACTAATACAAATATAACGCAATTTAAGAAAATTTTCGAGTGTATTGATTCTCAATGCTTTCGCGGCTGCGAAGTCCTGTTTCGCGTCGGCCAGCCTGTGGATTGTTCGGTTAACGCGCTGTTTGGTACGGCAGTGCGGGAGGCGACGGGCGACCTGCGCTCATCCCGCCTGTGTCTCTAGGACGCGCTGTCCTTGGGCTCGGACCCGGCCGCGTCAGGCTCGTCGTCCTCGGGCTTGCGGCCGGCGGCAAGAGCCTCTTCGCGACGCTGCTGCTTCTGCTGCAGCTTCTTCTGCTTCTTCTCTTCCTTGGCGCGGTCGCGCTCGTTGCGCTGCTGCTTGTAGTTAGGCTTGAACGCCATCGAACACGCTCCTCCACGCCGGCCGGGGCCAGCGCGTTCATGCAAGCATCAAAGGCGGGCGCCGGTTTCCCGGCGCCCGCCTGGATACCTAGTAACCCGACGGCTCAGACGGCCTTCAGGTTCTCCGCCGAGGACTTGCCGCGCTTGGGATCGCGCTGCTCCTCGAAGGAAACCTTCTGGCCCTCGGAGAGAGTGCGCATGCCTGCGCGCTCAACGGCCGAGATGTGAACGAAGACGTCCGGTCCACCGCCCTCAGGCTGAATGAAACCGAAACCCTTGGTGCTGTTGAACCACTTAACAGTGCCGACCGGCATATCAGACTCCAGATCTGGTAGAGACGTTGCGCCGCGCAGCGCGCGGCGGACTTTACTTGGGGATGCCTGGCATATCGGGCCTCAACGGCGCCTCAGACCTCGGTCCGAAGTATTATCCCCGACAGAAGACATTACTGAGCGCACTTACGCAAGGCCCAAGAATATTCCCGGTCCGGAAGGTCGACCTGAAGTCATCGTTCCCGGTACTCGATCCGGACTGTTTCGAGAGGCTCTAAACCACCCGGCGTGCGGACTTCGACAGTGTCTCCGACCCTCGATTTGAGCAGCGCACGGGCGACCGGCGAGAGCCAGCTGATCTCGCCTTCGTCATGGCGAACCTCGTCGACGCCGACGATGCGGACGGTCCGCTCGCGGTCCTGGGAGTCCACGTAAGTGACTGTCGCACCGAAGAAAACCTGATCCCGGTTGGTCTGGCGGGCAGGATCGACGACCTCGGCGATCTCGAGCCGCTTGGTGAGGAAACGCAGCCGCCGGTCGATCTCGCGCAGCCGCTTCTTGCCGTAGAGGTAGTCGCCGTTTTCCGAGCGGTCGCCATTGCCGGCGGCCCAGGAAACAACCTCCACGACCTTCGGCCGCTCGACCTGCTTCAGCTGCCTGAATTCGTCCTGCAGGCGGACGAGGCCCTCTGGCGTGATGTAGTTCTTGAGGCCCACCGGGAGCGGTTCGGCCGCCTCCAGCTCCTCATCCTCGACATCGTCGGTCTCTTTGGTGAAGGCTTTGCTCAACCGGGTGTCCTCACGCGGCTGACCGCATCGACCCAACCCTGGCGGCGGCGGACCCGTTCCTCCTCGCTCATCGCCGGCTCGAAGCGGCGGTCCCTTGCCCAGAGCGACGCCAGCGCGTCCAGCGACGGGAAGACCCCGACCTGGAGCCCGGCGAGGAAAGCGGCGCCGAGCGCGGTCGTCTCCGTCACCACCGGCCGCTCGACCGGCACGCCCAGCAGGTCGGCCAGCCGCTGCATCACCCAGTCGTTGACGGTCATGCCGCCATCGACCCGGAGCGTCGTCGGCGCCCTCCCGAAATCATCCGCCATCGCCCCCATCAGATCCTGGGTCTGGTAGCAGACGGCCTCGAGGCCGGCGCGGACGATGTCGGCGATGCCGGTATCCCGGGTCAGGCCCAAGATGGCGCCGCGAGCGAAGGGGTCCCAGTAGGGGGCGCCGAGGCCGGTGAAGGCCGGCACCAGGTAGACGCTGCCGGTGCCGGCGCCGCCCCGGGCCAGCGCCTCGGTCTCACCGGCCGAGCGGATCAGCTTGAGCCCGTCCCGAAGCCACTGGATGGTCGAGCCGGCGGCGAAGATGCTGCCCTCCAGCGCATAGGTCGGCCGGCCCTTCAGCCTGTAGGCGATGGTGGTGAGCAGCCGGTTCTTCGAAGGAACGAAGGTCGAGCCGGTGTTGAGGAGGGCAAAGCAGCCGGTGCCGTAGGTCGACTTTATCTGCCCCGCCTCGAAGCATACCTGGCCGACCGTCGCCGCCTGCTGGTCGCCGGCCATGCCGGCGATGGGAATCGGCCCGCCGAACAGCTGGGGATCGGTCGTGCCGAAGTCGGCGGCGTTGTCCATCACCTCCGGCAACAGCGCCCGCGGCACCCGGAAAAGCTTGAGGAGCTCATCGTCCCAGCGCTGCTCGCGGATATCGTAGAGCAGCGTGCGGGCGGCATTGGTCGCGTCCGTGCGGTGGCCTTTCCCCCCGGTCAGGCGCCAGAGGAGGAAGCAGTCGACGGTGCCGAAGGCGAGCTCGCCGGCCTCGGCCCGCGCCCGGGCGCCCGGCACATTGTCCAGGATCCACGCGATCTTCGAGGCCGAGAAATAGGCGTCGATGACGAGGCCGGTCTTGGCCGAGACTGCGAGGCTGTGCACGGCTTCCAGCCGCCGGCACTCCTCGGCCGTCCGCCGGTCCTGCCAGACGATGGCCCGGTGGATCGGCTTGCCGGTCGCCCGCTCCCAGATGATCGTAGTCTCGCGCTGGTTGGTGATGCCGATGGCGGCGACGTCCCGGGCCCTCAGATGGGCCTTCGACAGCGCCTCCCTGACCACCGCGAGCGTGTCCTGCCAGATGTCCTCCGGGTCGTGCTCGACCCAGCCTTCGGCCGGGAAATGCTGGCGGAGCTCGGCCTGGGCGCGGGCAAGCACGCCGCCCCGGGCATCGAACAGCATCGCGCGCGTGCTGGTCGTGCCCTGGTCGATCGCCAGGATCGCCTTCTCGGCCATCTTTCCTCCGAACATGGAAATTTCGTTTCGGGCGATTATGCTGCCTCCTCACTTTTCGGGGCAACGGTTGCTCTACGACCTCCTGGTCATCGGCGGCGGAATCAACGGCGCGGGCATTGCCCGGGACGCCCAAGGACGCGGGCTGAAGACGCTGCTGGTCGAGGCCCGCGACCTTGCCTCGGCGACCTCCTCGGCCTCCTCGAAGCTGATCCATGGCGGGCTCCGCTACCTGGAACAGTACGAATTCCGCCTGGTCAGGGAGGCGCTGATCGAGCGCGAGGTGCTGCTCAGGATGGCGCCGCACATCGTCAGCCCCCTCACCTTCGTGCTGCCGCACCGCCCGCATCTGAGGCCGGCCTGGATGATCCGGCTCGGACTCTTCCTCTACGACCACCTGGGCGGGCGCGAGCGCTTGGCCGGTTCCTACGGCATCGATACCCGCACGCATCCCTTCGGCGCGCCGCTGTCCTCAACCATCTCGCGCGCCTTCGTCTATTCCGACTGCTGGGTCGACGACGCCCGCATGGTCGTGCTCAACATCCGCGATGCCGCCGACCGCGGCGCCGAGATCCGCACCCGCACGCGCTGCGTCGAGACCAGGCGCCAGGACGGGATCTGGCATGTCCGGCTGGTCGAGGAGAGCGGCACGTCCGTCGAGGTGCAGGCGCGTGCGGTAGTCAACGCCGCCGGCCCCTGGGTCAGCGAGGTACTGGGCCAGGTGGTCCGTGCCAATAGCCCGAAGCACGTCCGCCTGATCAAGGGCAGCCACATCGTCGTGCCGCGCCTGCATGCGGGCAAGCAGGCCTACATTATGCAGAACGAGGACCGGCGCATCGTCTTCGTGCTGCCTTACGAAGGGCAATTCAGCCTGATCGGTACCACCGACGAGCCCTTCGAAGGCGATCCAGCGGCGGTCCGGATCACGCCGTCGGAGACCTCGTATCTCTGCGACGCCGTCACCCGGCACTTCCGCAGCCGCGTCTCGCCGGAAGACGTCGTCTGGTCCTATGCCGGCGTGCGCCCGCTGCACGACGACGCCAACGTCCAGGCCTCGCAGGTGACCCGCGACTATGCCTTCGACCTGGACACGACGTCGGGCGCGCCGCTGCTCTCGATCTTCGGCGGCAAGATCACGACCTTCCGGAGGCTTGCCGAGCATGCGCTCGACAAGCTGGCCCCTCACCTTCCCGGCATGGGCCGGGCCTGGACCCGCGGCATCGTCCTGCCCGGCGGCGCCATGGCGAATGCCGATTTCGACGCCTTCCTGGCCGATCTCACGCGTCGCCGCCCCTGGCTTTCCGAGCCGTGCCGCCTTGCCCGCGCCTACGGCACCGAGGTCGAGCGCCTGCTGGGCGACGCCCGGGCCATGTCGGATCTCGGCCGCGACTTCGGGCGGGGTTTCACCGAGCGCGAGCTTGAGTATCTGGTCGAGCGCGAATGGGCGAGGATGCCCGAAGACGTGCTGTGGCGGCGGTCCAAGCTCGGCCTGCACCTGGATGCCGGCGCCAAGGCCGCGATCGAAGACTGGTTCACGAGGAGACGCTGAATGAAGGTCGTCATCACCGGCGCTGCCGGGTTTCTCGGCAAGAAGCTGTCCCACCGCCTCGCCGGCAACGTCACGCTCACCGGACGCTCCGGCAAGCCCGAGGCGATCACCAAGGTGACGCTGTTCGACGTGGTCGAGCCGGAAGCGCCGAAGGACAAACGCTTCTCCACGGCGACCGGCGACGTCGCCGACAAGGCGCTGATGGACAAGCTGATCGACGCCGAGACCGACAGCGTCTTCCATCTGGCCGGCGTGGTCAGCTCCGGCGCCGAGGAGAACTTCGACCTCGGATACCACGTCAATCTCGACGGCACGCTCGCCGTGCTCGACACCCTCCGCCGCCTGCCGCATACACCGAGGATCGTCTTCACCTCGAGCCTCGCGACATATGGCGGCGAGTTCAACAAGTCGATCGACGATGCGACCCCGCAGACGCCGCAGACCAGCTACGGCGTGCAGAAGACGATCGGCGAGCTGCTGATCAACGATTACTCGCGAAAGGGCTTCATCGACGGCCGCTCGCTCAAGCTGCCGACG
>CAMDFP010000105.1 GCA_945897335.1 Asaia bogorensis
AGGCGGCCGGCCTTGAGTCTCAAGGCGGCGTCGCCGAAGACCTCCCGGCGCCAGCCGTGGAGGGCAGGGATGTCGGCATCGTCGCTTGAGGCGAGAGCGTCGATATCGGATGAAGATGCGATAAGTTTCTGTGCAACTTCAAAGTCTTCACAGCGAAGCTTCAGAAGTACCTTCAGAAGGTCGACCAGCGGCAGGCGGCCCAGCGGGGCGTCGTTGCGCATGTCGTCATCCAGCTTCGGCGGCGTCCTGTGCCGGCCGCGCTCCACCGCCGCCAGCACGTCGGCGCCGAGCTTGCCTTCGGCGAAGCCCTGGGGGACGAGGCGTACGCGGCTGAGTTCGGCCAGCGTCTTGGGGCCTTGATGCGCGATGTCCATCAGCGCGTCGTCCTTGAGGATGCGCTGGCGGGGCACGTCTCGGCGCTGCGCCTCGATCTCCCGCCAGGCCGCCAGTTCGGCCAGCATCGCCAGCACCTTCGGCTTGGCCGTCTTCGGCTTCAGCCGCCGCCACGCCTCGTCGGGATCGCCGCGATAGGTGGCGGGGTCGGTCAGCACCGCCCATTCCTCGGCGAGCCAGGCGCGCCGCCCGGTCGTCTCAAGCTTTTTCTCCATCACCTCGTAGATCTTGCAGAGCGGCACCACGTCGGCCAGCGCATAGGCCAGCTGGCGATCGGTCAACGGACGATGGCTCCAGTCGGAGAAGCGCGAGGACTTGTCCAGCCGCTGGCCTGTCAGCTTGGCCACCAGCGTCTCGTAGCTGACGGAATCGCCGAAGCCGCAGACCATGCCGGCGACCTGGGTGTCGAACAGAGGGGCAGGGACCCGGTCGGTCTTTTGGACGAAGATCTCGATGTCCTGGCGGGCAGCGTGGAAGACCTTCAGTACCTTCGGATCGGCCATCAGCTCATAGAGCGGATCCAGCGAAAGCCCGTCTGCCATCGGGTCGATGGCGACGGCCTCGTCATGGGAGGCCACCTGCACTAGGCACAGGATCGGATAGTAGGTCCGCTCGCGCAGGAACTCGGTGTCGATGGCGATGTACGGGTGAGTTGCGAGGCGCCGGCAGAGCTGGGCGAGGGCATCGGTCGTGGTCACGGGCTGCATGGTCCGCACTATAGGCCAAGGCCGGGGCCGGGGGAGAGCGGCTGGAGCCGTCGGGCGCCGAAAGTCGCGAACAGCCAGTCGACCAGCCCCGTTGCCGTCGTCGGGGCAAAGCCGAATTTTCGCCGTTTTGGCGCGACTAAATGGCCGGTTAGGTCGTCATTGGAGTACGTCCTGGCGCGGTAACTAGATCCTCTCAATCCCGTAGAGAGCCGAATGTTCCCGTAATATCCCAACGAATTCTTGCCAAGAATTCGCAATCGTCTTACTTTGTTTCGGGGATGATTCGGTTCAGTGGGGGGACAGCATGCGCAGGTTCGTGCCGTTGATGGCCGTAACGCTGCTCGGTGGATGCGGGGCCATTCCTCCAGCGATCGGCCTTGCTTCATACGCACTTGACGGCATGTCGCTGCTGGCCAGCGGGCGGACCGTTTCCGATCACGCCCTTTCCTACGCCGCCCGGCAGGATTGCAAGCTCTTCCGCGCCGCTCAGAATCTCGAAGTCTGCACCGACTGGGGGACGAACCCGCAGGTTGCAGCCGTGCGGCCGATCCGCACCGGCCGTGATCGCGACGATCCGCAGGGCTCGGATGACCAGAGCTTCGGCGCGGCACCGCTAGAGCCGGCGCCGACGATCGTCGCCGAGCGCGACGAGCCCATGGTGCTGCCGACCGAACTCGCCGACGTGGCGCACGCGCTGCCGGGCGTCGCCAAGGTCGAGCCGCCGTCGCCGGTGACCGCGACGGCTCTCGTGCCCTCGAAGGCCGGGGTCACGCCGCCGCCGGCGAAGCTGGCGATGACTGCGCTTCTGGCGCCGCCCTCGCCGAGCAAGGCTCCGGACGTCGCTGCGGTGGTTCGGGTTGATGACATCCAGGCGAACCGCGATGCCGTCCGTGCCGCCTCGGAAAACCGCTACCTGATGGTTCTGGGCAGCTTCAAGGGACCGGAGATGGCAGGACGCCTGGCGAAACTCCATGCCGGCCTCGGCGCCAAGGTGGTGAAGGCGGATGTGAACGGCCAGGCCTATTTCCGCGTCGTCGTCGAGCCGGAGAAGGGCGCGCGTCTCCAGCAGCGCCTCACCGGCGTCGACAAGCCTTGGCTGATGCCGGTTCAGACAGCCAGTATCGCCGGTACGCTGCGCTGATCCTTCGGGGGCTTTCGGTTAGTTGACCAGCCGCAGCGCACGGACGCCGCGGGTGCGCTTCTTCTCGTACATGGTGTGGTCGGCGCGGGAGAGCACGTCTTCGGCAAGGTCGCCGGGGGCGAAGGTGGCGATGCCGACCGAGCCACGGATCTTGAGCTGACGGCGGCCCCAGCGGGCGACCAGGCGGTTGAACTGCCGGTCGAGCTCGGCACCGCGGATGCGTCCGTTCTCCTCGCCCGTTCCAGGCATCAGCACGGCGAACTCGTCGCCGCCGAGACGGGCGACCGTGTCCCCGGGGCGGACGTGCCCGTCGAGCCACCCCGCGACCGTCTGCAGGACGAAGTCGCCGGCGGCATGGCCGTGGCCGTCGTTGATGGCCTTGAAGCCGTCTAGGTCGATGAGCAGCACGATGCCGCCCTTTTTGGTGCGGGCCGCATCGGCGAGTGCGCGCTCGAGCTCGTTGCGGAAGCCGCGGCGATTGCGGACCTGGGTCAGCTCGTCGGTGACCGACAGACTCTCGAGATGGGCGATGCGTTGCCGTTGCGCTTCCATGCGGACTTCGGCCTCGGCGACGGCGGCGAGCGCGAGGTCGAGCACGCGGGGGTCGATCTGGGCGAGGGCGATCCCGCTCGCCTCGGCCATCATGGCGAAGCGCTCGGCAAGAACGGGTCGGCCCGACTCGGCGCTCTCATGGGTGGAGAGGGCGAGGGCGGGGAGGAAAGGGGGATGTGTGCGGGTCATGGCTGGCGCTCTAGAAGCAGGGCGCGTGCCACCCGTAATTACCGCGCAAATGCTTGATCTTCAGGTACTCACCTGTGTCGTCGGCGAGACAGGTCGGCAGAATTTTCCCTTGCGTGAGGCATCGTCTGCCGCAGCCTGAGTCCCCATGTCATACTTTGCATGATCGTGGTTGGAGGTTGCCTGATGTCCGAGGCGTGGGTTCGGTGGCGGCAGAGCGCGGTTAGCGCCCTGGCGGGGGTTGTGCTGTTTTCGACCGCGGCTGCCGCCGTGGACGTATCGCCTCATCGCGTCATCTACGACCTCACTCTCGCCTCGGCGAAGTCATCGAGTGGCGTCGTCGACGCCAAGGGCTCGATGTTGGTGGAGTGGGCCGACAGCTGCGACGGCTGGACCATCGAGCAGCGCTACCGACTCACCGTGACCAACGACGAGTCCGAGGAATCCCTGGTCGTCGTCACCTTTTCGACCTGGGAAAGCAAGGATGGGCTCTCCTATCGCTTCTTCATCCGCAAGCTTCGTGACGGCGACGTCGCCGAGGAGGCGCGCGGACGCGCCCGGCTCTCGGCGCGCGGCGAAGTGGGCGAAGCGGTCTTCACCCAGCCCGAGCCCATGACAATCGTCCTGCCGCGCGGGACCATGTTCCCGACCGAGCACACGCTGCTGCTGATCCGCTCCGCCGAGAGCGGCGAACGCTTCCTCACCCGCCAGGTGTTCGACGGCGGCGAGGTCGAGGGGCCGAGCGAGGTGACCGCCGCGATCGGCCAGCCGTCGCCGGCGGCGGCCGGCGCGAAGCCGATCCTTGCCCGCCGCGGCTGGCCTCTGCGCCTTGCCTTCTACAAGCCCGACGCCCCCGGTTCCGAGCCCGATTACGAAGTCGGCATGCGGCTGCTCGACAACGGCGTCGCCGAGGCGATGACCCTCGACTACGGCGACATGGTCGTCCGCGCCAAGCTCCGCGAGATCGAGGAGCTGAAGCCGACCTGCTGACCGCGCCACGGCTCCTCGCAGAAGCCGTCACCTCAGCTCTCGAACCCGCGGCCCTTGACCACGGCGTCGTTGCCGAGCTTTTCCCGCACCTTGTCCATGGCGCGCTCGGCCCGCGCGCGCTTGGCGATGCCGGGATCGAGGAGGTCGGCGGCGTCGTCGCCGTTGAACGGCTTCAGGTGGTCGGCACCGATGCCGATCAGGCGGAACTTGGTGCCGTCGGCCTCGCGCTCGAGCAGGGGCAGGGCGGCGCGGTAGAGCTGGTCGGCGAGCTGGGTCGGGGTCTCCAGCGCCTTGTGGCGGGTCAGGATCTTGAAGCCCGAGGTCTTGAGCTTGAGAGCGACGCCGCCGCCGGCGAGCCCGGCGCGCTTCAGGCGCCGCGACAGCTTCTCGGTCAGCTGCCACAGCTCCCGGGCGAGGGCGTCCCGGTCGCTCAGGTCCTCGTTGAAGGTAGTCTCGGCCGAGACCCCGACCGCATCGCGCTCGGGCTCGACCGTGCGGTCGTCCTCGCCGCGGGAGAGCCGGAAGAGCCGCCGGCCCATGCTGCCGTAGCGGCGCATCAGGTCGGTCTCGGGCAGCTCCTGCAGCTGGCCGATCATGGTGATGCCGTCCTTGGCGAGGCGCTCGCGCGTCGCATTGCCGACGCCGTAGATCAGGCCGACCGGTTGGGCGGCGAGGAAGCCTTTTGCCTCGGCGCCGCCGATGATGGCGAAGCCGCGCGGCTTGTCGCGGTCGGAGGCGATCTTGGCCAGGAACTTGTTGACGCTGAGCCCAATCGAAACGGTGACACGGATTTCGCGTTCGATCTTGAGGGCAAGCGCGGCCAGCGTTCGCGCCGGCGCGCCGCCATGCAGGCGCTCGGTGCCGGATAGGTCGAGGAACGCCTCGTCGATCGACACCGCCTCGACCAGCGGCGTCGTCTCCAGCATCAGCTGGCGGACCTCGCGTCCTACCTTGACGTATTTCTCCATGGCCGGGCGGATCACCACCGCCTCGGGGCAGGCCTTCAGCGCCTTGAACATCGGCATGGCCGAGCGCACGCCGTAGATGCGGGCGACATAGCAGGCGGCCGAGACGACGCCGCGGTGGCCGCCGCCGATGATCACCGGCTTGTCGGCGAGCTCCGGGCGGTCACGCTTCTCGACGCTGGCGTAAAAGGCGTCGCAGTCGATATGGGCCATGAACAGCCGGTCGAGCTCCTCGTGCTGGATCAGCCGAGGCGAGCCGCAGGCAGCACAGCGGTTGCGGCCGTTGATCCCGGCCGGGAGCACCAGGCAGTCGCGGCAGAGCCGGCTCACCCGGGCCGGCTCAGGGGCTTCACCGGCGGCCACAGCCAGGCTGCGCCGCGCACGCCGCTCGAGTCACCGTGTTTCGGGGGGAGGATGCGGACGGCGATCGCGTCGGAGAAGACGTGCGGCGCGAGAAGCTCGGGCAGCCGTCGGTAGAGACGCCCAATATTGGACAGGCCTCCGCCCAGCACGATCACCTGCGGGTCGAGGATGTTGACGATGACGGCGAGGGCGCGGGCCAGCCGCTCGACGTGGCGCTCGAGGGTGGCCGTCGCGGCCTCGTCGCCTGCCTCCGACCGTTCTGCGATCTCGGCAGCGGTCAGGCGCTCGCCGGCCCGCTCCTGATGGTCGCGCGCCATCGACGGGCCGGAAAGGAAGGCCTCGACGCAGCCCTGGCGCCCGCAATAGCAGAGCGGGCCGGGGCGCTCGTCGTCCTTCGGTCGCGGCAGCGGGTTGTGCCCCCATTCCCCGGCGATCGCGCTGGCGCCGACCACCGGCCGGCCGCCGACCACCAGCCCGCCGCCGACCCCCGTGCCGAGGATGACGCCGAAGACCGGGTCGGCACCGGCGGCGCTGCCGTCGGTTGCCTCCGAGACGGCGAAGCAGTTTGCGTCGTTGTCGATCCGGACCGGGCGGGCGAGGCGGCGCTCTAAGTCCGCGCCGAAGGGGTGGCCGATGAGCCAGGTCGAGTTGGCATTCTTGACCAGGCCGGTCGCCGGCGAGACCGCGCCGGGGATGCCGATGCCGACAGTCGCCTCTCGGCCGCTTTCCCGCTCCAGGCTGAGGACCAGGTCGACCACCGCGTCGACCGTCGCCTCATAGGACCCGGTGGGGCTGGTGACGCGCCGCCTGGTCAGCATCGCGCCGTCTGCGGCTAGGACGATCCCCTCGATCTTGGTGCCGCCGAGATCGATGCCGATGCGAGCCTCGGGAGGCGTGCGTTGGTGCCGAGACAATGCTTCCTTTTCCCCCTGCCTTGGGTAAACTGCCGCCAGGACGTGACTCCCCGAACCGGACGTCCGATAAGGTCCGTCACCCATGCCAAAGACCGTGATGATCGTCGAAGATAACGAGCTCAACATGAAGCTCTTCAACGATCTCCTGGAAGCCAACGGCTACAATATCATCCAGACGCGCGATGGGCTCGAAGCTCTGAAGCTCGCCCGCCTGCACAAGCCCGACCTGATCTTGATGGACATCCAGCTGCCGGAGGTTTCCGGGCTCGAGGTGACCAAGTGGATCAAGGAGGACGACAATCTCAAGTCCATCCCGATCATTGCCGTCACCGCCTTCGCGATGAAGGGCGACGAGGAGAAGATCCGCGAGGGCGGATGCGAGGCCTATATCGCCAAGCCCATTTCCGTCGCGACCTTCCTGCAGACGGTCCAGCGCTTCCTGCAGTGACCGCCGATGCCCGGCCGCATCCTGGTCGTCGATGATATTCCGGCCAACGTCCGGCTGCTCGAAGCGAAGCTGAGCAGCGAGTATTTCGACGTCATCACCGCATCGAGCGGGCCGCAGGCGATCGAGATCGCGCGGGCGGAGTCGCCGGACATCGTGCTTCTCGACGTGATGATGCCGGGCATGGACGGGTTCGAGGTGTGCAAGCGCCTCAAGTCCGATCCGCAGACCGCCCACATCCCGGTGGTGATGGTGACGGCGCTCTCCGACGTCTCCGACCGCGTGCGCGGCCTCGAGGCCGGTGCCGACGACTTCCTCACCAAGCCGGTCCGTGACGTGGCGCTGTTCGCCCGCGTCCGCTCGCTGGTGCGTCTCAAGATGGTGATGGACGAGTGGCGCCTTCGCCAGCAGACCTCGTCGGAACTCGGCATCGTGCCGCCGACGGCGACGCCGGAAGGGGAGAGCTATCGCCACGCCCGCATCCTGATCTGCGAGGCGAGTGCGATCGAGACCGCCAATCTGGAGGAGGTGCTGGCCCGCGACGGACACTCACTCCAGGTCGCGACGACGATCGCCGAGAGCCAGCAGCTGGCGGCGGCAAACGAGTTCGACCTGGTGATCGTCGACTTGGCCCTCGGCGACGACGAGGCGCTCCGGCTCTGCTCGCATCTCCGCGCCCAGGAGAAGACCCGCCAGACCCCGATCCTGCTGATCGCCGAAGAGGACCAGACGCCCAAGCTGGCGAAGAGCTTGGACCTCGGTGTCAACGACTACCTGATGCAGCCGGTCGACCGGAACGAGCTTCTCGCACGCGTCCGCACCCAGATCCGCCGCCGGCGCTTCCAGGATCGCCTCAGGGCCTCGTACCAGCAGAGCCTGTCAATGGCGCTGACCGACCAGCTGACCGGCCTCTACAATCGCAACTACCTGATGACTCATCTCTCGGGCCTGATGCAGCGGACGCTGGCCAGCGGCAAGGCGCTGGCGCTGGCGATGATCGACGTCGACACCTTCAAGCAGGTCAACGACACCCACGGGCACGCCGCCGGCGACGAGGTCCTGGCCGAACTCGCCCAGCGCATGACCCATTACACCCGGAACTTCGACACGGTGGCGCGCTACGGAGGCGAGGAATTCGTCGTTGTGATGCCGGACATCACGCCGGAGCTGTCGATGCTGGTGGCCGAGCGCCTCAGGCTGCGCATCGCCGAGACGCCTTTCCGGCTGAAGGGCGGCATCTCGCTGCCGATCACGATCTCGGTCGGCGTCGCGGTGTCGCGTCACGAGGCCGACCGGGCCGAGGATCTGCTGATCCGGGCCGACCGGGCGCTCTATGCCGCCAAGCGTCAGGGACGCAACCGCGTCGTGTTGTCGAGTGACGACGCCAGTGGAGCGGCGGTCGCGCCGCCGGCCGATCTGGTCAGTCTGAAGGAACGCGCCGAGAAGCTGCGCGCCGGGTCCGAACTTATCTGACCGAGCTTACTTGATCTTGGCTTCGCGGAAGACGACGTGCTTCCGCGCCACCGGGTCGTACTTCTTCATCTCCATCTTCTCGGTGGTCTTCCGCGGGTTCTTGCTGGTGACGTAATAGAACCCGGTGTCTGCGGTCGACTGCAGCTTGATGGTGATGGTGCTCGGCTTGGCCATGGCTTTGTCACTTCCGTCTCGGAACGAGCCCGGAAAATAGAGCCCGCCGCCGCCGTGTCAAGCGCGGAGGTCGATCGCGTGGCCGCTCAAGGACTTGGCACTCAGCGAGCTGCTGAGCGACTGGAGTTCCTTCTCGCCATCGCGGAGGTTCTTCTCGGCCTCCTTCACCGCTTCCGGGGCGGCGCCGCGGATCTGGGCGGCGACAAGGGCAATACGGAGCTTGCCGACGACCTTCTTCAGCTCCTTTACCAGTTCGCGCGCCGCGTCCTGGGCCTGGCTGGCCTCGGCCGGCGCCGGCAGGGGCGGCGGTGCGGGCGCGGCGGGATCAGCGGAACCGGCCGTCGCCGGCCCTTGGGTCATGCCGGCATCCTTGAGCGCCCGGGTCAGGTCCTTGACCAAGGCCCGCATGTCGTGGATCGCCGAGCGTGCGAATTTGAGGTCGCCCGTCGCCGAGGCGGTGCCCGCGGCCAGCTGCACCGCCATCATCTTGTTGCGGAGGAAGGCGACCCTAGCCGCCGCGGCCTTCTGTGGCGCTTCCTTCATGTCTGCATGGACCGCGGCGAGTCGGTCCAGCGCTTCCGATTGGCCGGCGGTGAGGGGCGGATGCTGTTTCAGCCGGTCAAGCGCCGTGGTGAGTGCAACCGTGCGGGCGACGTCGGCAGGCGAATGCGAGGCGGGTCCGCTAGCGGTGACCATTCTGGCCCCCTTTCAGATCCCATAGGGCTGCTTCAGCCCGAGCTAAACGAAGGGTAGTCCCCGCCTAGCGTTCCCGCAATAGGGTCTACGCTCGACTCGCGCCGCTCCGCCTCAAGGCGTCAGCGCAACCTGTGCCTGACGCGCGGCAATCGCAAAAAGTCCAGCCTCTTCAAGCATCTGTTTTGCGACCTTGAACTCGAAATCGGTCTCGGCAGAACGGGAGGGGCAGGCTTTCCGGGCGGCTTCGGAACCGGCGGCTTCGCCCTGGCCGACGAACTGAGTCCTCTGCGCGTAGGCCGCTCCGAGCTCAGGCGCATTCCGACGGAGATCGGAGATGAACTGGGCAGGATCGCCCGAGTAGCCGCTGGTGCAGACGCTGGGCAGCACGCCGATGCGGTTCCACGGATGGCCGGTGGGCGACAGCATGCGAGCCCAGGTGATCGTCATCTCGCCATCGTTGGGCAACCGCATGACCGTCTGCACGCTGCCCTTGCCGTAGGAAGTCGATCCAAGGACAAGGGCGCGGTGATTGTCCTGCAGCGCGGCCGCCACGATCTCGGCCGCCGAGGCCGAGCCACCGTTGATCAAGACGATCATCGGCAGCCCGCGGGTGATGTCGCCGTTGGTCGCCCGGTAGTTCTGCTTGGCGCGAGGGTGACGGCCCTCGGTCATCAGGATCTGCCCGTCGTCGAGGAACAGGTCGGCCACGTAGACTGCCTGGTCGAGAAGGCCGCCGGGATTGCCGCGGAGATCGAGGATGAGGCCCTTGAGGCCAGGGCCATGGTCGGCGATGGCGCCGGTCACGGCGTCCTCGACCTGCTTGGCGGTGCGTTGGTTGAAGCCCGTGACCCGGATCGCCGCAGCGCCGCCCTCGTGCTTCACCGTCACCGTCGCCGGCACGATCCGCGTGCGCTTGAGGGAGAAATCGAGCGTCTTGCCGCCGCGCTCGATTACCAGCTTCAGGGTCGAGTCGATCGGTCCCCGGAGCTTGTCGAGGACGTCATTCGAGGAGAGCCCCGCCAGAGGGTGCCCATCGGCGGCGATGATCCTGTCGCCGTCCTTCAGGCCGGCGCGGGCCGAGGGGGTCTCGGGCATGACCGAGGAGATGGCGACCCCGGATTCGTTGATCGAGAGCGTGACGCCGATGCCACCGAAACCTTCACGCGAGGCCCGCGACTGCCGGGCGGCATCGGCGGAGGAGTAGCGCGAAAAGGCGTCGAGGTCCGACAGTTCCGCCTCGAAGACGGCCTTGTACAGGGCTTCGGCCGAAGCATCCTTCAGCGACGCGGAGCGGAGCCGGCTCTCGGCCAGCACATCGACCGTCAGCCGGGCCCAGCGGTGCGGATCGTCGCTGCCGGGGAACTGGAAGGTCTTGGCGTCGCTCTTGCCCATTGCGAGCGTGATCTGGCGGTCGTCGGCGGTGAAGGCGAAGGCGGGATCGAGCGTCTTGAGCCCGGTCAGCCCATGGAGGGTCAGGGTCCTCAGGTCGACGCGGTTGATGTAATAGTCTGAGAGGCCGTCATAACCGACCCCGAAGACGTCCCGCGCCCGGTCGAGGCTGCTGGTAGACGGGAGGGGGTCGGAGGAAGATGAGGTGGCGCACCCCGCTGCGAGCAGCAGTGCGAGGACGGTGCCCGCGCGGCTGGCGCGGCTGAGACGAAGCGGAGAAAAAAATGTCATCCGATGGGCATCCAAGTTGAGCGGGCCGTCGGGGATAAGCATGGACTGTGCCAGTTAGCAGTGCGGAAATCCAGTGTGACTGAGAAACAAGCAGTGAAATTTGTGATTATTCGATGAATTTCGGCAACCGCGTTGAGTAAGGTCGTCGCATGGCCAGCCTGCCGAACGTGCGTGAACTGAGAGCCCGAGTCGCAAGCGCGGTACTGGGGGAAGTTCTCGACTACTGGACCGGCTTTTTCGACCGGGGCGTGGTGCCGTCTTTCGACGATGTCGAGCCCTGGCAGATCAAGCGGGCGCTGCCGTACATCTGGATCTGGCGTCGAGACCGCGAGACCGGACGGTTCATCTGCCGGGTCTGCGGAGAGCATGTGAACTACATCTTCGGGCGCAACATCTCGGGGAAGGCGGTCGACGAGGTGATGCCGGCGGCGATGGCGGTCGAGGCCCAGGCTCGCTGGCGCTACCTGATCGACAGCCGGGTCGCCCATCATCTGGTCGGCTGCGTCTATCACTACTCGGACCAGCAGGTGATGGGCGAACGGGTGATCCTGCCCCTGGCACCCGCTCGCAACGATTGTGGCGGGGTTCTCGGCGCGACCGATGCAGCGCAGTCGACGCTGCGGCTGAACTCGCCGGTCGACCCGACGAAGTTTGTCGGGATCGGTATCGGCGAGCGCCGGGACTACAACGCCGATCCGGACCGGCGCCATGACTGAGACGCTTCCCTCCGTTACCGAGATCTCGGGCGGCATCCAGAGCCCCGCGGTTCGCGTGGTCTATGACTTCTGGATGTCTTTCTGGATCAAAGGCCGGCTTCCCACGTTCGACGAGGTCGAACCAGCCGAGATCAAGGAAGCTCTGCCCTACCTCTGGGTGCTCAAATACGAGCAGAAGCTCGACCGCTTCACCTACCGGATCGTCGGCGAGGAGGTGAACCGCTTCTATCGTCGCAACATGTCCGGCCAGCAGGTCGACGTCGCGATGCCGGCGGACCTCGCGGCTACCTTCATCGGTCGTGCCCGCCGCGTGGTTCAGAACCGGCGAGCGCTTTACCTGGTCGGAAAAATCTATCACCTGGCCGGGTACGACGCGTTCGGTGAGCGGATCTACCTGCCGCTGGCGCCGTCCCGCAACGACGATGGCGGGGTGATCGGTGTCACCGATGCCCGCGGGCACGTGATCGACGAGCGGGTGCTGCAGGAGACGGCGGGCAACATCACGGCGATCCGCGACGGCGCTTACCAAGTCTATGACGCGACGGCCCGAACAAGGGGTCAATAGACTTGGAATGATCGCCCTATCGCTTTGAGCGGTGCTTTCCTGGCCTGCGACGCGGCGGCCCGGAACGAGGGCCAGGGCGACGCTCCGGGCGGGTCTCCACCGGCTCGCCCTTCAGCAGGCTGAAGACCAGCCCGCCCTTCACCGGATCGGCATCGGCAAGGCGAACCTGGACCGGCTGGCCCAGCTGGAAGACCACCCGCGACTTCCGTCCGACCAGCCGATGGCGGGGTGCGTCGTATTCATAGAAGTCCGAGCCGAGAGTGGAGACCGGCACCAGCCCGTCGGCGCCGGTGTCGTCCAGGTTGATGAACAGGCCGAAGCGCGACACGCCGCTGATCCGGCCCGAGAACTCGCCGCCGACCTTGCTCGAGAGGAACAACGCGGTGTAGCGATCGACCGCGTCGCGCTCGGCCACCTGGGCGCGGCGCTCGGTCATCGAGATGTGCTCGCCCATCTGACGCATCCGGGCGGCCTCGGCATCGGTCAGCCCGTCTTCGCCGAGCCCGAGGCCCTTGATCAGGCCGCGATGCACCAGCACGTCGGAGTATCGCCGGATCGGCGAGGTGAAGTGCGCATAGCGCCGGAGCGCCAGTCCGAAGTGACCGAGATTGTCCGGGCTGTAGAGCGCCTGAGCCTGCGAGCGCAGCACCAGGTCGTTGACCATCTGCTTGTAGGGCGTGTCGGCGGCACGGGCGAGGAGCCGGGTGAAGCTCTTCGGCTGCAGCACCTGCCCCTTGGGCAGCGACAGGTCGATCGACTCCAGGAACTCGCGGAGCCCTTCCAGCTTCTCGTAGGTCGGCCGGTCGTGCACCCGGTACATGCAGGGCTGGCCCTTGGCCTCCAGCGCCTCCGCCGCCGCGACATTGGCGCAGATCATGAACTCCTCGATCAGCTTGTGGCTGTCGAAGCGAAGGCGCGAGCGGATCGCCAGCACATTGCCGTCGGGACCGAGGAAGACCCGGCGCTCGGGAAGGTCGAGGTCGAGGGTGCCGCGCTTTTCGCGGGCACGCAGCAGGGCGCGGAAAGCGCCGTAGAGCGGTTCGATCACCCGCTCCATCAGCGGAAAGGCGGTCTCGTCCGGCTTGCCGTCGCGGGCGTTCTGCACCTGGTCGTAGGTCAGCCGTGCGGCCGAGCGCATGAGGGCGCGGCCGAAGCGATGCGAGAGGAGGCGACCGTCTTTGTCGATGTTCATGAAGGCCGCCATCACCGGCCGCGGCACCTTCGGCTTCAGCGAGCAGAGCTCGTTGGAAAGTGCTTCCGGCAGCATCGGCACCACGCGGTCGGGCAAATAGACCGAGTTGCCGCGCTGGAAGGCGGCGCGGTCGAGCGGGCTTCCCGGTGTCACATAATGAGCGACGTCGGCGATCGCCACCACCAGCTTCCAGCCTTCGCCGTCGGGCTCAGCATAGACCGCGTCGTCGAAGTCGCGGGCGTCGTCGCCGTCGATGGTAACCAGCGGCAGCTCGCGCAGGTCCTCGCGGTCGCCCGGTGTCGTCACCGGCTTCGCCGTCTCGGCCTGGGCGATCGCGTCCTCCGGGAAGGCGACGGGAATGTCGTGCGCGGCGACGGCGAGCGCGCCGATGGCGCGCGGATCGTCAGACGAGCCCAGGCGCTCGACGATGCGGGCCTCAGGCAGGCCGTTCCGCGCCGTCGGCAACACCTCGGCAGAAACCAGCTCGCCATGCTCGGCGCCGGCGGCATCCACCCGCGAGACCCGGAACTCGGTGCGGCTGCGCTTGTCGGCGGGCACCAGGCGCCCGCCCTCCGGGCCGAGGCGGTAGGTGCCGACCACGCGGTCGGACGTGGTCGGGATCCGCCTGAGGACGGTGGCCTCGTAGAGCCGGGCCGATCGCTTGGAAAGGCGGGCGAGCAGGCGGGTTCCCGGCAGCAGCGCCGGCGAGCCCTTCTTCTCCTGGACGATGATCCGGGGCGGCTCGCTCTCACCCTCCCAGGCCAGCGGCCGGGCCAGGGTTTCGCCGTCCTCGTCGGTGCCGGTGATGACGATCGGCGACACTTCGGCGAGGCGGCCCGGAGGAGGTGCTGCCTTCCGGATCCGTCCGACCGTGCCTTCCGCCGACAGCTCCTTCAGCAGCGCCTTCAAGGGGACGCGGTCGTCGCCGGTGATCTGGAAGGCGCGCGCGATCTCGCGCTTGCCGACCGGGGTCGGGCTCTCTGAGATGAAGCTCCGGAGCTGGTCCTTGGTCGGAAGCGGCGGTTTCCTGCGCGCCATTCACTTCACCCTCGGGTTTCGAAACCGTCTAAGCCGGTCGAACGGAGCGGGGTTGCCTTCTAGGCGGCCGAGGGCGGCTTCGGACTGCTGGCGGGCTTCTTCGCTGCGGACTTCTTGGCAGCCGGCTTCTTCGCCTTGGGCGCCGCGGCCGGATTCTCGGCCGGCTTCGCCGACGCCTTGGCAGCACGGCCCTTCTTCGGAGGCGGCCCCTTGGCGGCCTTCTCCGCGATCAGCTTGATCGCCTCATCCAGCGTGATCGCCGACGGCTCGGTGCCGCGCCGAAGCGTGGCGCGGGTGCTGCCGTGCTGGACGTAGGGACCGAAGCGGCCCTTCCTGAGCGTGATCGGCTTGCCGTCTTCGGGATGCTTGCCGACCTCGACCGCAGGCGACCCGGCGCCCTCGGCCGCCAGCAGGTCGACCGCGCGGTTGATGCCGACGGTGAGCACATCCTCGTCCTTGGGCAGCGACTTGAAACGCGCCCCCACCT
>CAMDFP010000106.1 GCA_945897335.1 Asaia bogorensis
GCCCCCACCCCGCCCCTCCCCCGGCTGTGCCGGGAGAGGGAGTCCAAAGTACGAGTTCGTCATCCCGCGCACTTCCATTTTCAGGCGGAACTGCTTGCACGGTGAGAAGGGAAGGTTTCAGCTAGGCGCCTTCCTTCTCGCTTCAGGGATCCCGCCATGCCGAACGCCGCCGCCGCCCGTACCACCGCCTCGCGCCTGACCGGCACGGTCAAAGGCAAGGTCGAGATCCTGCGCGACCGCAACGGCGTGCCGCACATCTATGCGAGCTCGACCACAGACCTCTATTACGGCCTCGGCGTCGCCACGGCCGAGGACCGGCTCTGGCAGATGGACCGGCTGCGCCGCCGCGCGCTCGGCCGCCAGGCGGAGGTCATGGGGCCGGCATATGTCGCCAGCGACATCGCGCACCTGACCGTCGGCATCGACCTGGTCGCCGCCGCCGAGGTCTCGAAGCTCGACGGCAAGACCTATGAGACGCTGGCCGCCTATGTCGCCGGTATCAACCGGCAGATCCAGGTCTTCGGCAAGAAGCTGCCGCCGGAGTTCAAGCTGCTGGGCTATGCGCCCGAGCCCTTCACCGTCGGCGACATCGTCGCGATCGCGCGCGGCTTCTGGTGGTCCTTGAACGGCCGCATCGACCGGCTGACCGCGGCCGAGGCGGCGAAGCTGCTGCCCGAAGAGTTCCGCGAGATCTACCTGACGCCGGAAGCCTCCGAGCATGTGGTGCTGCCGGACGGCGGCTCGCTGATGGCGGGCAGCGACGACCAGACCGGCTCCAACAACTGGGCCGCGTCCGGCAAGATCAGCAAGAGCGGCAAGGCGATCCTCGCCGGCGACCCCCACCAGCCCTTCTGGGTGCCGTCGAGCTGGTACGAATACGGCCTGCACGGGCCCGAGGACGATGCCGCCGGCTGCGGCCATCCCGGATTCCCCGGCCTCTGGTGGGGCTCGAACGGCACCGTCGCCTGGGCGATCACCAACAACATGGCCTCCACCCGCGATCTCTACCGGGAAGAGGTCGACCGCAAGGATCCCAGCCGCTATCGCGACGGCGACGTCTGGCGCAAGTTCGACACGCGCGAGGTCGCCATCGCCGTCCGCGGCGAGAAGCCCCGCAAGGTGTCGCTGCGCTCGACCGTACGCGGACCGATCGTCAACGACATCGTCACGCTGGTCGACGATCCGAAGAAGCACGCGCCGATCTCGATGCGCTGGTCGAGCCTGGAGCATCTCGACGATCTCCGCGCCTCGATCAACATGTCGCGGGCGAAGACCTTCAAGGAATTCCGCAACGTGCTGCGCGACTGGGCCGGCACCGTCTTCAACTTCGTCTATGCCGATTCCAAGGGCAACGTCGGCTACCAGATGGCCGGGCGGGTGCCGGTGCGGGGCCGCGTCACCCACGGGCTCCGCGACGCCAACAACCCCGACGACCGCTGGACCGGCCACATCCCGTTCGACGCGCTTCCCTACTCCTACAATCCGAAGCGCGGCTACGTCGCCAGCGCCAACCAGCGCATCGTGCCGCCCAACTATCCGCTGGTGATCTACGGCGCCTATTCGCAGGCCCATCGCGGCATCCGCATCAACCAGGTCTTCGCCGAGGGCAACTGGGATACGGCGGCGTCCATCCGCCTGCAGAACGACGTGAAGAGCGTGCGCTCCGAGCGCGTGGTCCCCGGCATCCTGAAGGCATTGAAAGGCGCCACGTCGCCCGAGGCCAAGATCGTCTCGGACGCGCTGAAGGGCTGGGACTTCTACTACACCACCGCCTCGATCGCGCCGACGGTGTTCGAGACCTTCATGTTCCACTGGCAGCGCCGCGTGGTGGCCGAGCACATGCCCGACCGCCTGATCGATCTCACCATGCAGCAGACCAATCTCGCCTGCCACCTGCTGGAGAGGCCCTCGACCAAGTACTTCAAGACCAGCATCGCGGAAGAGGCGGCGAAGGCGGCGAAGCAGGCGGTGGAGACGCTGAAGAAGCGGCTCGGCACGGACCAGAAGAAATGGAACTGGGGCGCCATCCACATCGCGCACTGGAAGCACCCGCTGTCGGACAAGGCCAATGCGGCGAAGTTCGACGTGGGCCCGATGGCGGCCGACGGCGGCTCGCACACCGTCCGCAACATGGGCGGCGAGCTGCCGCCGCACGCCGCATCCTCCGGCGCCGAGTACCGCATCGTCGTCGACTTCGCCAAGCCGGGCTCGTTCCGCGCCACCCAGAACATCGGCAACTCCGGCGTCCCCGGCAACCCGCACTACCGCGACCAGTTCGAGCCCTTCATCAAGGGCGAGTACCACACGGTGCACCTCAAGCGCGCTGCGATCGAAGCCGAGCTCGAGAGCAGGACGGAGATCGCGCCGGCTTAAGCGGCGCCCTCGTTCGTACCCCCTCTCCCGCGTCGTACGCGGGGGAGGGATGGGGTGGGGGCCGAGCGTCAGCGAGGGCGTTCCATCACGCGGCGCCGTCAGTCCTCGCTACGCTCGGCCCCCACCCTGCCCTCCCCCGCGTATGACGCGGGAGAGGGTTCCGATCGCCTAGGCGCACCGAGCGAGCTGGGCTAGCTTCGGGCGAGGGGAACCGAAGCCCATGACCAGCATCAACCACGATCCCGAAGCCCTGTTCCAGCGTGCGGCCGAGCACGCGCTCGCGTTCCGTCGCGGGATCGGCGAGCGGCTGCAGCGTCCGGACCAGACCTATGGCGAGGCCGTCTTAAGCTGGGACGCGCCGACGCCGGAAGCCGGTGCGCCGGCGGAGGCGGTGCTGAACGAACTGGTCAGGCGTGCCGGGCCCGGCCTGCATGCGATGTCCGGCCCGCGTTTCTTCGGCTGGGTCATCGGCGCCTCGCATCCGGCCGGCGTGGCGGCGGACTGGCTGGTCTCCGCCTGGGGCCAGAACGTCGGCAACCATGCCGCGACGCCGGCCGCATCGGCGGCGGAACTGGTCGCGGCGCGCTGGCTCGTCGACATCCTGCGCTTGCCCACGAGCTCGTCGGTCGGCTTCGTCACCGGCGCCACCATGGCGAACCTGGTCGGGCTTGCCGCCGGGCGCAGCGAGGTGCTGCGCCGGGTGGGCTGGGACGTCGAAGCCCAGGGGCTGTTCGGCGCGCCGCCGATCCGGGTCGTGGTCGGCGAGGACGTCCATGTCTCCGCCCTCTCGGCGCTGCAATTCCTCGGCCTCGGCCACGAGCGCGTGCTGCGCATAGCGACGGATGCGGAGGGGCGGATGATCCCGGATGCCCTCGCCAAGGCCCTCGGCGAAGGCAGCGGCCCGGCCATCGTCATGGCCCAGGCGGGACAGATCAACACCGGCGCGTCGGATCCGTTCGAGGAGATCGTGCCGATCGCGAAGCGACATGACGCGTGGGTGCATGTCGACGGCGCCTTCGGCCTCTGGGCCAATGCCTGCCCCACCCGCGCCTCGCAGACGGCGGGCGTGGCGCTCGCCGACTCCTGGGCGACCGACGGGCACAAATGGCTGCAGACACCTTATGACTGCGGCTTCGCCATCGTCCGCGATCCCGAGGCGCATCGCCGCGCCATGGCCTTCGGCGCCAGCTACCTGCCGCCCGTCGCCGAAGGCGAGCGCGACCCGACGCATTACGTGCCCGAGCTCTCCCGCCGCGCCCGCGGCTTCACCACCTGGACCATGCTGCGCCACTTCGGCCGTGCCGGGATCGCCGAGATGGTCGAGCGCCACTGCCGCCTCGCGCGCCTGATCGCCGACCGCGCTGCCGAAGAACCCGGCATCGAGGTGATAAACGAGGTCGTGCTGAACCAGGCCGTGCTCCGCTTCGGCGATGACGACGAGCTGACGCTGAAGACCATCGCCCGCCTGCAGCAGGACGGCGTCTGCTTCGCCGGCGGCTCGAAGTGGCGCGGCCGCTGGCTGATGCGCATCTCGGTCAGCGGCCATCCGACGACCGAGGCGGACGCGCTGCGCTCGGCGGACGCCATCCGCTCGGCCTGGCGCAGCGTGCGTGGGCGGAACGACGCCTGAGACGATGCCCTTGTCCCTCGCCGCCATCGGCTTCGATGCCGACGACACGCTCTGGCAGAACGAGCAGTTCTTCAAGCTGACGGAGGCGCGCTTCGCCTCGCTGCTGGAGAGCTATGCCGAGCCGGGCGAGCTCACGCGGAAGCTGCTCGAGTTCGAGCGCCGCAACCTCGAGCACTACGGCTACGGCATCAAGGGCTTCACGCTGTCGATGATCGAGACGGCGATCGAGATCACCCAGGGCCGCGTGCCGGCAGCCGTCATCTACGAGATCCTCGCCGCCGGCCGCGAGATGCTGAGCCACCCGGTCGAGACCCTGCCGCATGTGCGGGAAACGCTGGCGCATCTCGTCGGCCGCTACCGCATCATCCTGATCACCAAGGGCGACCTGTTCGACCAGGAGCGGAAGCTGGCGCAGTCGGGCCTGGGCGAGCTGTTCGACGCGGTCGAGATCGTCAGCGAGAAGAACGCCGCCGCCTATGCCCGCATCTTCGCCCGCCACGGCGAGGGGCCGGAGCGCGCCATGATGGTGGGGAACTCGCTGAAGTCCGATGTCCTGCCGGCGATCGAGGCCGAGAGCTGGGCCGTCCACGTCCCGCATGATCTCACCTGGGCCCTCGAACACGCCGACGAGCCGGCGGAGGCGCCGCGCTTCCGGCGGCTTCGCCATCTGGGCGAGCTCACCGCCCTTCTCGACGAGATCGCCTGAGGCTCCCGAGCATGCGATGATCGCGGCACGTGCCCTTTGCCGCATCGCCCCTTGAACGGACATAGCTCAGATCCAGGACGAAAGCGTAGGTGGACGGCGGCCGAGCTCGGCAGCCGCGAGTGGCGCGTCTTCGCAGCCCTGGTCCTGCTGTTGATCGGCGGCTCGACGATCTACCTGGCGCAGGACTACCGCAGCCACCAGCAGGAGAGCGAGCGCCGGCTGGCGGCAACGACCGACATCGTCACCGAGTTCGTGCAGCAGCTGGTCAGCATCCTCGACCTGACGCTGGCCAGCATCGACGACGACCGGCTGTCCGACGACATCGTCATCTCGCGGTCGCCGCACGATCTGTATCCGATCCTGAAGAGCGCCCAGTCGGTATCGCCGGTGCTGCAAGGCCTCGGGATCACCGATGCCGAGGGCAAGGTCATCGCCTCGGCCTCCACGCCCCAGCCATCGGGCGCCGACCTTTCGGATCGCGACTATTTTCAAGCGCACCGCGACCAGGGCCGCCAAGGCCTCTTCATCGGTCGGCCCGTCTATTCGCGCCCTCAGAACATTCCGGCGCTACCGGTCTCGCGGCGGCTGCAGACGCCCGCGGGCGCGTTCGCCGGCGTCATCGCCGCCCGCGTCGATCCGGCGTATTTCAGCACCTTCTTCGGCTCGGCCGGCGCCGACGCGGTCGCGGTCTACCGTCCGGACGGAACCCCCGTCGCCCGGTACCCTCAGATCGACCTGGTCGCGGCCTCTGTTCTTCCGGCGGCGCATCCGGTCGTCGAGCAGGCCAAGCGGGAGGCGCGCGGGGTGCTGCTCCACGTCTCGCCTGAAGACGGGGTCGACCGCCTGACCTCATACCGCAAGCTGGCCTCGCCAACGCTGATCGTCGCCGTCTCGCTCGATGCCGCCGGCATCCAGAGGGAAT
The DNA here is from genome assembly GCA_945897335.1 of Asaia bogorensis. Lineage (GTDB taxonomy): Bacteria > Pseudomonadota > Alphaproteobacteria > SHVZ01 > SHVZ01 > SHVZ01. Next base: position 5,632 of record CAMDFP010000106.1, read on the forward strand.
GGCTGACCCGCACATATCCTTTCTTCATCCTGTTCGCCGGCGGGCTCGCCTTCCTGTTCACCATCGCGTTCCTGGTCCGGCGGCACGAGCGGGCGGCCGAACAGGCGCTGGCGGAAACGGCCGAGGCACGGGCGACCGCCGAGCAGCTCGCCGACGTCAAGGGCACCTTCCTCGCCAATATGAGCCACGAGATCCGCACGCCTCTCGGCGGCATCCTGGGTTATGCCGACCTCCTGCTGAAAAGCGCCCTCGACAGCCAACAGTCCGACTGGACGGTGAAGCTGAAAGCCGCCGGCGAGCAGCTTCTCGCCGTCATCAACGACATCCTGGATTTTTCAAAGCTGGAGGCCGGCAACTTCACCATCGACTCGAAGCCGGTCGCCCTGTCCGTGGCGGTCGACGAGGTCGCCTCGATGATGCTGCCGCAGGCGGCGGCCCGCGGCCTTCAGCTCACCTCCGAGCTGGAGCCGGGCCTGCCGAAATGGATCCGCGCCGATCCGGTGCGCCTGAAGCAGATCCTGTTCAACCTGGTCAGCAACGCCCTCAAATTCACCGACCGCGGCTCGGTCTCGATCAAGGTCACGCGCGGACGCCTCGCGGATTCGAAGGCGGCGATCGAGCTCGAGGTCAGGGATACCGGCATCGGCATCCCGGAGGAGAAGATCGCCTCGGTCTTCCAGCGCTTTACCCAGGCCGAGACCAAAGCGTCCCGGGGACGCGGCGGCACCGGGCTCGGCCTTTCCATCTCGCGCCGGCTGACCGAGCTGATGGGCGGCACGCTGACGCTCGACAGCAAGGTCGGGGCCGGCACCGCCGTCCGCCTGACCCTGCCGCTGGTCGCGGCGACGCCGCCCTTGGAGACGGCCGGCGCCACGCCGGTCGCCGCCCGCACCGGGCACATCCTTCTGGTCGACGACCTGCCGATGAACCTCGAGATCATCGGCGCGATGCTGAAGGCGCAGGGCCATCAGGTGACGACGGTCACCCACGGCATGGCCGCGATCGACGTCTCGCTTGCCGAAGACTTCGACGCCATCCTGCTCGACATCAATCTGCCGGACATCGACGGCTACGAGGTGGCGCGCGAGATCCGCAAGCTGGAACGGCCCGGCCGCCATACGCCGATTCTGGCGCTGACCGCCAACGCCCTGCCCGAGCATGTCCGCCAGGCGCTCGACGCCGGCATGGACGGCCATGTCGCCAAGCCGGCGAACGAGAGCGTGCTGGCGAGCCAGCTCGCCGCCGCGCTGTCGCCGCCTTCCTCGACTGCGGCGGCGGCCCCGCATGTCGAGGCGCAGACGCCGCTGATCGACGGAGCGACGTCGACCTCGCTCCGGAAGCTCATCGGCGAGGAGCGCTTCGACGGCCTCAAGGACGAGTTCTGGGAGACGTGGCGGGCGTTCAGCGCCGCGCTCGCAACCACACACCTCGATACCGCGCGTCTCGCGACCCAGGCCCACGACATGGTCTCGCTCGCCGGCAATCTGGGATATCTCCGGCTGGCCCAGGCCTGCCGGGAGGTGTCGCATCTCGCCGGCGGCGGCAATGCCGATCTCGGGCCGGCGACCCGGCGGATGCTGGCGGCGGCGGACGACACCGCGCGCGAGGACAAGCGCGGCTGAACGGCCACCTCGCGGATCACCCCCGGCGACCCAAGTGCTGTACGATGAACGACGTTGCTCATTCGTCACGCGGATGCCCCCCGAATGTACTTCGATACCCGGCTCTGGCCCTTCACCGAAGGCGTGCGCGACCGCCTGTTCGCCGTGGCCGCGCTCGGTGTGCTCGCCAGCGCCGCCGGCGTCGTGCGCCTGGCGCTGCTGGGATGGCTGGTCGGACGCGCACTCTCCGGCGCCGCGGTCGACGAGCTGGTGCTGCCGGCGGTCCTGACCGCCATCGCCATCTTCGTCCGCACCGGGCTCGAGCACTGGCGGACGCTGGTCTCCCACCAGACCGCCGCCACGGTCCTCCAGCATCTCCGCGCCCGCCTGCTCGACCATCTGCTGGGTCTCGGCCCCGCCGCGGTCTCCGGTCTTCGCACCGGCGAGGCGACGCTGGTGCTGAACGAGGCGGTCGAGCAGCTCAACACCTATTTCGGCCAATATCTGCCGCAGCTGCTGGTGGCGCTGGTAACGCCGATCGGCATCTTCGTCTTTCTCGCCTGGCTCGACCTGCCCGTCGCGACCGTGCTTCTGGTCGCGGCGCTGGCGGCCCTCTTCCTGCCCTCGCTGCTGCACCGGCGCGCGGCCGAAGGCGCGGTCGAGCGGTCGCGCGCCTACAAGGCCTTCGCCGCCGACTTCCTGGATTCGGTCCAGGGCCTGCCGACGCTGGCGGCCTTCGGCCAGACCGACAATCGCGCCCGCACGCTGGGTGAGCGCTCGGCCGATCTCGCGCGGGCGACCATGTGGGTGCTCTCGGTCAGCGTCGCGACCCGCGGCGTCACCGACGGCGCCATCGCGCTCGGTGCCGCCGGCGCACTCGCCATCGGCGCCTTCCGCGTCGTCGACGGGTCGATGAGCCTCGAGGCCTTGACCATCGTGCTGATGCTGGGCGTCGAGGTCTTCCGTCCGTTCCGCGACCTTCGCGACATGCTTCATGCCGGCATGCTGGGCCAGGCCAGCGCCGAGGCGATCCTGGCGTTCCTCGGCCGCCGCCCCGCGGTGGTGGCGACCGCGCCCGTGGACCGGAAGAAGCGCACGCCCAGCCTCGACTTCCAGGACGTCGCCTTCACCTACCCCGAAGGAACGGCCCCTGCCCTCGACGGCCTCAGCTTCCATGTCGATGCCGGCCAGAGGATCGCCGTGGTCGGCCCGTCCGGCGCCGGCAAGTCGACCATCCACCGCCTGGTGCTGCGCTTCCACGACACCAGCCGCGGTACCATCCGCATCGGCGGCGAGGACATCCGCGACCTCTCGCTCGAGGATCTCCGCCGCCACATCGCCGTGGTCGGGCAGGACACCTTCATGTTCCACGGCACGGTCGAGGAGAACCTGAAGCTCGCCCGGCCCGGCGCCACGCCTGTGCAGATCGAGCAGGCGGCCCGCGCCGCCAACGCGCATGGCTTCATCGAGCGGCTGCCGCAGGGCTATGCCACCGTGATCGGCGAGCGCGGCATGAAGCTCTCGGGCGGCCAGCGCCAGCGGCTCGCCATCGCGCGTGCGCTCCTGAAGGACGCGCCGATCCTGATCCTGGACGAGGCGCTGTCCTCGGTCGACGGCGAGAACGAGGCGACGATCCAGGAGGCGCTCGACCGGCTGATGACCGGGCGCACCACGCTGGTCTTCGCCCATCGCCTCTCCAGCGTCATCGGCGCCGACCGCATCCTGGTCGTCGACAAGGGCAAGCTGATCGAGTCCGGCCGGCACTCGGCGCTGATGAACATGGGCGGGCTCTATCACGACCTGATGTCCGAGCAAGCACGCGGCGGCGACCGCCTTGTCGGCGGCACCGCCACAGCCGAGACCGACGCACCCGAAACCGCCGAGGACAAGGCACGCATCGCGAGCGCGGAGCCGGAGAGCGGCATCCTCGCCGCGCATGGCAGCTCGCGCTCGGCGCTCTCCAGCCTCTGGCGGCGGGTCGCGCCGTGGCGGGCGGGCATCCTCGCCACCTTCGGTCTGGGCTTGAGCCGCGTCGTCGCCTTCATCGGCGTCAGCGCGCTCTCGGCGCTGATCGTGCTGAACCTGAAGGCCGGCACCGGCTTCGACCACCTCATACTCGCGCTGTTCGCCGCCGCCGTCGCCGCCGGGTTCCTGCACTGGTTCGAATCCTGGCTCGCCCATGACGTCGCCTACCGCATGCTGGCCGAACTTCGCCTCGGCCTATTCAGGAAGCTGGCCTCGCTCGGCCCCGCCTATCTACTGCGCCGGCGCTCCGGCGACCTGGTCTCGATGGCGACCCACGACGTCGAGCTGGTCGAGTACTTCGTTGCCCATACGCTGGTGCCGGCCGCGGTCGGCGTGCTGGTGCCGGCCGGCGTGCTGATCGCGCTCGCGCTCATGAGCCCGTGGATGGCGCTGGTCCTCCTGCCCTTCCTGCTGGTCGCAGCCGCGAGCCCGGCGATGGCGCGAAAGCGCGTCGATCGCCTGGGCTCGGAGATGCGGATGTCGCTGGGTCGCCTCAGCGCGCATGTCACCGACACCGTTCAGGGTCTTTCCGAAGTCGTCGCCTTCCAGCGCGAGGACGACCGGCGGAAGGATCTCACCGTCCTCAGCCGCAGCCTCGGCGAAGCCAGGCTCGCCTTCCTCGGCGACCTCGCCCGCCAGTCGAACCTGCTCGAGGCGACCACGGGCCTGGGCGGCCTTGCCGTCGCGCTGGCCGGCGCCGGCCTCGCCTCCTCGGGCACGCTCTCGCCCGGCCTGGTACCGCTGGCGACCCTGATCGCCATGGCCGCCTTCCTGCCGATCTCCGAGATCGCCCAGGTCGGCCGCCAGCTCGCCGACACTTTCGGCGCCACGCGCCGCCTCGACCTGCTTGAAGGCGAGCCACCGGTCATCGTCGACGGGCCGGAGAGCCTGCCGGCGACACCGGCCGCCGACACCCCGGCGCTGCTCTTCGACGGCGTCTCCTTCGCCTATCCCGGCACCTCGCGCCCGGCGCTGGCCGACGTCGCCCTCAGCCTTCGGCGCGGCGCCACCGTGGCACTGGTCGGGCCGTCCGGCGCCGGCAAGACGACGCTGGCGCATCTGCTGCTGCGCTTCTGGGATCCGGAGGCCGGATCGATCCGCGTCGACGGCGTCGAGACCCGCCGGCTGAAACTCGCCGAGCTCCGCCGCCAGGTGGCGCTGGTCTCCCAGGACACCTACCTGTTCAACGGCGACCTCGCCCTCAACCTCCGCCTCGGCAAGGACGATGCGACCGAGGCCGAGCTGTGGGAGGCCCTCGAACGCGCGGCTCTCGCCGATTTCGTCCGTTCGCTTCCCGACGGCCTCAAGACCCCGATCGGCGAGCGCGGGCTCAAGCTCTCCGGCGGCCAGCGCCAGCGCCTCGCCATCGCGCGCGCCATGCTCAAGAACGCCCCGATCCTGATCCTGGACGAAGCCACCTCGCATCTGGACGCGGTGAGCGAGCGGCGAGTGCGGGCGGCGATCGAGGATCTGGCCAAGGGCCGCACCACGCTGGTGATCGCGCATCGGCTGTCGACCGTGCGCGAGGCCGAGCACATCATCGTGCTGGACGGCGGCCGCGTGCGCGAGGAAGGCCGGCATGCCGACCTCCTCGCCAAGGGCGGCCTCTACGCCACGTTGATCCGCCGCCAGGCCGAGGCCGCCGATCCCAACGCCAGATGGCGGGGCGCGGCTGCAGGTTGAGGCCGGATGACCTCCGTGATATCGATTTGATCTCACGGAGGCGCCCATGGCCCAGGTGGTGATCCGCAACATCGACGACGACGTCCTCGAGCGGCTGCGCACGCGTGCACGCGCCGAGCAAAAGTCGCTGGAACAGGCGTTGCGCGACATCCTTGCCGACGCTGCGCGCCCGTCGCGGGAGGAGCTGGTCGCCGAGATGGAGGCGATCCGTGACGCCACGCGACGCCTGGACAAGCGACGGCGCTATCCGAGCGCCGAGGAGCTGATCCGCGAGGATCGCGACCGGCGATGATCGTCGCCGACGCCAGCGTCGCCCTCAAATGGTTCGTCGCCGACGAACCTCTGGCGGACGAAGCCGCATCCATCATCCGGTCAGGCACGCCGGTCATCGCTCCCGACCTGGTCGTCGCCGAGGGCGCCAATGCTGCCTGGCGATGGTCGCGGCTCGGCCGCATCCGGCCCGAGGAGGCGCAGCGCATCGCCGCCCGGATTCCCGGCTTCTTCCGGCAGCTGGTTCCGGCGGCGGAGCTGAGCGAGTCCGCGATGAGGCTCGCTCACGCTCTCGACCATCCGATCTACGACTGCCTCTATCTGGCGCTCGCCGACCGCGAGGATGTGGGGCTTGTCACCGCAGATGCGCAGCTGGTCGAGAAGGTCGCGCGCACCGCCTGGAGAAAGCGCGTCGTCGCGCTCGCGCGATATCGGACAGAGTAGGACTTACGCAGCCGGACTCATCTCGCGCACCACCGGCGCCACATGGCGCGATAGGCTTCGCCGACCGCGTTTGCGTAGCGATCGGGATTTCCGGATTCCGACGCCTCGATGAGTCCGCGGAGCCGGCTCCGCAGCGATGTCAGTCCCTCGATGTCTCCGGCCTTGCGGAGGGCGATCGCGACGTACTCTTCATCGGAGCCGGCGACCCAGTCGTTCAATCCGACCGAGGCGAGGATGGCCGCCGACATGCGCCCGGGGATGCTGTTCCCGGTCTTGGCGACCACCGGGCAGCCCATCCACAAGGCCTCCCAGGTTGAGACGCCGCCATTGTGCGGGAACGGATCGAGCGCGATGTCGATCCGGTCATGCGCCTGCAGATGCTCGCGGCGCGAGGTGTTGCCGAGAAGCTCGAGGCGGTCGGTGCCGAAGCCCCGTCTGGCGAAGGCCTCGATCATCGTCGCGCGCGGCGCCGCGAGGTCCAGCAGCCGGTCCTTCAGCAGAAGCCGCGAACGCGGCAGTGCGTGCAGGATCTTCGACCAGAGCTCGATTGCGCCGGCCGAGACCTTGAAGAGGCGGTTGAAGCAGCCGAAGGTGACGTAGCCTCGCGTCGTCGCCGGGCTCGCGCCGATGCCGGGCGAGTCCGGAGGCGCCTCGAACCCGACCTGGCAGGGAAGATCGGCGATCGTCTCGGCGAAGAGCGGCCGCGCCGAGGTCGGGACGCCGATGGTGTCGTGGAACAGATAGTCGATCGCCGGGATGCCGGTGCCGGTCGAGTAGCCCCAGGCGGTGACCTGGATCGGCGCCGGCTTCCGGGCGAACATCAGCAGGCGGTTCCCGTCGGTGTGGCCTGAGAGATCGACCAGGATGTCGATCCCATCGTCGCGGATGCGCTGGGCCAGCTCGTCGTCGGTCAGGTCCGCGACCCGGCGCCAGCGATCGGCCCCCGCTCGGAAATCCCGCGTCAGCGCATCTTCCATGCGGCTGTTGGAATAGAGGACGACCTCGAAGCGCGAGCGGTCGAGCCGGCGGAGCACGGGGCCGAAGGCGAAGGCGGCGGAGTGCGTGCGGAAATCGGCGGAGACATGGCCGACGATCAGGCGGCGGTCCGGGTCGCGCACATTCGGATGCTTCGCGTCGACAGGAATCCGGCTCGCCTGCATCCGGAACCAGCGCCGCCGCTCCGCCTGATGCGCCTCGAATCCCAGCCCCTCGACGAAGTCGAGCGCATAGATCTTGTTCGAATGCGCGAGGCTGTGAGCCGGTTCGATGGCGAGCGTCGCGTCGTAGCCGGCGATCGCCTCCTTCGGACGCAGGAGCCGGATCAGCGCGTTGGCGCGATTGTAGAGAGCATCGACATGGTCCGGCTTGACCGCGAGCGCGCGCGAATAGTCCGCGAGCGCGGCGTCGAGCGCGCCGTCGCGTGCGAGCGCCGTGCCGCGATGGGTGAGCGCGTCGATATGGGCCGGGGCCAGCGCCGTCGCCTTCCGGAAGCTGGCCGCCGCCTCGCGCGCCCGACCGCACATCACCAGGGCAAGGCCTCGACCGACCAACGCCGCGGTCGAGTCCGGCGCGATCGCGAGCGCCCGGTCCGCCCCCTCCAGCGCCCCGTCATCATGGGACATGGCGAGATGCGCGCGGCTCAGCCCGGCCCAGGCATCGGCGAAGTCGGGCGCCAGCGCCACCGCCGCGAGAAAGCGGCGAAGTGCGTCGCGCGGCTTGTCCAGCGACAGGAGCGCCTGGCCGCTGTTGTTTCTCAGCCCCGGTGCCTCCGGCCGAAGACGGATCGCCGTTTCGAAACAATCCAGCGCTCCCGCCGGCTGGCCCAGCGCCATCAACGCGTTGCCACGATTGGCCGTCCCCTCCGGATGACCGGGCACGAGGGCAAGCAGCCGGTCGTAGCTCGCGAGCGCCGCCTCGGGACGACCCATCGCCAGGAGAAGATTGCCGCGGTGGTAGAGGGCATCGGCATGGCTGCCGGGGAGCGAGAGCACGCGCTCGAGCGCGGCCAGGGCCTCGCCCAGACGGCCGAGGCTCATCAGGGCAATGGCGTGGTTGACGAGGGCCGGTGCGGAGGACGGATTGACGTCGAGAGCCGCCCCGATCAGGCGCGCGGCCTCGTCGTGCCGGTTCCGCTGGCCCTGGATCAGGCCGAGCAGATGCAGCGCATCGAAGTGCCGTCCGTCCGCGGCGAGGATCGAGCGATACAGCGCCTCGGCCTCGTCGAGATTGCCGGACTGGTGAAGCGAGACGGCGCGCTGCAGCTTTACGGAGATCGTCATCCCCTGCGGGATATCACACGGGAATGTCGCGAAGGAAACGGTTCAGCGTCGCGCCTGGCGGTCGTAGGTACCCGCGAGCTGCGGAGCGCAGGCCCCATGCGCGAGAAGGTGATCTCCGGCGAATATGCGATCGCGCTGATGACCTCGGGCGCCGGCATCCCGCAATACATGGCGCCGGCGGCGTCCAAGCTCGCCGGCTGGGACTTCCCCAGCGACGGCACGCCGATCGTGACCCGCAACGTCGCCATCACCAAGGCGGCGTCGAGCCCGAACGCAGCCAGGATCTTCCTCGATCTGCTGCTTTCGCGGGACGGCCAGATCGCCTTCGGCAAGACCGGGCAGATGCCCTATCGCGCCGACATCAAGAAGGAAGAAACCCCCTACGGCACCTTCGGCTCGATCACCGAGAAGATCGGCGAGAAGAACGTCGTGTTCATCGCTCCCGACAAGGAGCTGATCGCCAATGGCGACGCCTTCATCGCTCGCTGGAAGAAGGCGCTCGGCCGCTAGGACTTAAGAGACCGGCTTGAGCCCGGACCTATCCGGGCTCAAGCCGGGACGCCGACGGGCTTCACCAGATAGGCTGCATCGGCGCCGTAGCTCGCAAGCTTGACGGTCAGTTCCGGCGGCTCCGGATGCAGCCGGAGAAAGCCGCGCCGCTGC
>CAMDFP010000107.1 GCA_945897335.1 Asaia bogorensis
AAGCTCGGCATCTCATCGAAAATTTCTTCTGCAAGCTCAAGCAGTTCCGAGCCATCGCCACGCGCTACGACAAACGTGCCAGAAACTTCCTCGCCGCAATCTATCTGGCCTCGATCGCCATTTGGCTTAATTGAGGACACGCCCTAGCCGATCACGGAACCGGTCGCCCCGGTGCTATCCTGGCGCCCATCCCCTCAAGTATCGACCGAGCCTTTCCGATGCGCGCCCTCTTCCTCATCTGGGTCCTGTTCGCGCTGGCGCTTCCGGCGGCGGCCGCCGGCGACGCCGACTGGGCTGCCGATCCGCGCACGGGCTGCCGCGTGTTCGCCGCGAACCGGGAGTCCGGCCAGATCCCGATCTGGGAGGGCGCCTGCAGCGACGGGGTCGCCAACGGCCCCGGCAGACTCGTCTGGATCATGGGCGACCGCCCGCAGGCGATGTACGAAGGCGCGCTCGCCCAAGGTCGGATGCAGGGACCCGGCGTCTTCCGGCTCGCCAACGGCCAGCGCTACGAAGGCGAGTTCGCGAACGACAGCGCGACCGGCCGCGGCGTCTATCACTGGCCCAATGGCAGCCGCTACGAAGGCGGCTTCCTCGACGGCAAGTTCCACGGACACGGCATCCGCACCTGGCCCGGCGGCGCCCGCTACGAAGGCGACTTCCTGAACGACAAGCGCACCGGGCGCGGCATCCATTCCTGGGCCAATGGCGAGCGCTACGAAGGCGACGTGGTCGACGGCCGGATGACCGGGCACGGCACCTATATCTGGCCCGACGGAGGCCGCTACGAGGGCGAGATCGTCGACGGCGTGTTCCACGGCCAGGGCTACCGGCTCTGGGCCAACGGCTTTCGCTACTGGGGCGACTTCGTGCGCGACCAGCGCACGGGCCAGGGCGTCTATCGCTGGCCGGACGGGCAGCGCTACGAAGGCGCGTTCGTCGACGGCGTGCGCAGCGGCCACGGCATCTACATCTGGCCCGGCGACAGCATCTACGAGGGCGAGTTCGCCGCGGACGAGGCGAACGGGCACGGCATCCGGGTGTGGACCGATGGCCGCCGCTACGAGGGAGCCTGGGTGAAGGACAAGCGCCACGGCGACGGCTGGTGCACCGATCCCGACGGCGAGCAAGGCCCGTGCCGCTGCGTCGAGAATGAGTGTCGCTTCAAGTGAGCGGCTATTCCAGCGCGCCGAGGAACGTCGAGACGTAAGGGCTCCACATCGGCACCCCGTCCGGATCCTCGAACATCTTGTGCCCGTCGTCCTTGAACGGCGGAAGCAGGATGTAGACCGCCCGCCCGCCGGCATCGCCATAGGCCGATACCATGCGGTTCGAGAGAACGGGATCGAAGTAGCTGTCGTTCTCGGTGTAGAGCCAGAGCGAGGGCACCTTGGCGGTCTCTCCGAAGGTGCCGTTGGCGGCGACCAGCCGGTCGGGCGCGCATCGCGCCTCGTCCGGGCCGCCGAGCCGTCCGCCGGCGATGTTGATCGCCGCGAAGACCCCCGGCGGATTGCGGCTCGATGCCGCGGCGACGCCGAAGCCGCCGGCCGACTGGCCGACCAGCAGGACACGGTCCGGCCGCACCACCCGGAGCCGGCGGATGTGGCGGACGACGGCGGTGATGTCGTCGGCGGCGGCGTTGCCGGCGGCGATGAAATCGGGGTTCTGGCAGGGTCCGGGATTCTCCGGCCAGGGGCCGGTGTCGCCATAGCCACGCCGCTGCGGCACCACCACCATGTAGCCGCGATCGAGGAACCACCTGGCCGCCGCCGGATAGCTCGGCATCGCCATGAACTGGCGCCACGGCTCTCCCGGCGAGCCGTGGTTAATGACCGCGGCCGGGAACGGCCCGGGGCCCGGCGGAAAGAAAACATGAGTCTTCAGCATCGCCGCGTTGCCGTCCGGCCCCGGCCCGCCGGACACCATCCAGGTCTCTTCGGTCGCCCGCAGCGCGGACGGTGCCGCGGCGCAGGCCGAAAGCAGGGCCAGGAGAAGAAGAGCCGCGAGGGAGCGGGCGATGGTCATCAGAGACGGGGCATCCAGGAAATACGGGCGGCAGTGGTATCAGCCGCAGGCGCCGCCGCCAAGCGCGGCCTCCCTCTCACAGGCGTAGGCCAGATCGGCAAACCCTGCTCAGACCTCCGTCTCGACCACGCTCAGGAGCCGCCGCGCGCCGCTGCCGTTGATCAGGATCAGCTCGTGACGTCCCCCGGCATTGCTGACCTCGACCTTGGGCACCCAGGGAGCCCCCGCCGGCAGCGCCGCCGCGGGACAGAGGCGGATTTCCATGCTGCGACGCGCACCACGCATGCCGGGCTCTATGTAGGTGCGATGCGGCGCATACTGGTTGAAGAGGACGCCGTCACCGGTCCTGAAGTTCGGATGCCAGAACGCCTCGGGGGTATACTGCGTCCGCAGCTCCTCGAGATCGAGTTCGATGTTGCGGTGGTAGACGAACTGCCGCTGCTCGAGCGGGACGACGGCCAGCCGGTGATCGACCGGTGCTGCCAGTACCTCCAGCGACGGCACGCCGAATCCGGGGCCGCAGTCATCCAGCGCCACCCAGCAGTTCATCGATGGGAAGGCCTCCGTCATGAAGGCGACGTCCTGGTGGAAGGGGACATGCGCGGGCACATGCGCGACGTCGACCGTGCGAACCAGGCACATCTGCAGCGGAATCGCTGCACAGGTCGGTCGATCGAGATAGGTCCACATCGCACGATAGGCCGCGGATACCACGTAGGCGCTGAGGATGGTCGCGACCGCCTGGCGATCTTCGTCGGCGTCCAGCATGTCGCCGAAGTGCAAGGCGCTCGGACCCACAGACAGGCGATTGCGACGGACGAGAATCTCTTCCGCCGATCCGGCGAAGGAGCGCGCTTCGTCCGGCTCGAAGATTCCATCGAGCTTCATCACCTCGGCAGCGACACCGTCCATGGTCTTCACCGATCCGAAACTCCCCTCATCGCGGGCAAACCTAGCCCGGCGTACAGGGCCTGCAAAGACCGATCGCGCCCAGACGGCGAGCGCCGCGATGGACAAGCGCCCTCCGATTATCGGATATGATCGCGACCTTGGATCCCGGAAGACGAGACATGCCGGCATATCGCTCCCGTACCACCACGCATGGCCGCAACATGGCCGGCGCTCGCGGCCTCTGGCGCGCGACCGGCATGAAGGACTCCGACTTCGGCAAGCCGATCATCGCCGTCGTCAACTCCTTCACCCAGTTCGTGCCCGGCCACGTGCACCTGAAGGACCTGGGTCAGCTGGTCGCCCGCGAGATCGAGGCGGCCGGCGGCGTCGCCAAGGAATTCAACACCATCGCGGTCGACGACGGCATCGCGATGGGTCACGACGGCATGCTGTATTCGCTGCCGTCCCGCGAGCTGATCGCCGACAGCGTCGAGTACATGGTCAACGCGCATTGCGCCGATGCCATGGTCTGCATCTCCAACTGCGACAAGATCACGCCCGGCATGCTGATGGCGGCGCTCCGGCTCAACGTCCCGGCCGTCTTCGTCTCCGGCGGGCCGATGGAGGCCGGCAAGGTGGTGCTGGCCGGCAAGGCGCAGGCGCTCGACCTCGTCGATGCCATGGTCGCGGCGGCCGACGACCGCATCAGCGAGGAAGACGTCAAGGTCATCGAGCGCTCGGCCTGCCCGACCTGCGGCTCGTGCTCGGGCATGTTCACGGCGAACTCGATGAACTGCCTGACCGAGGCGCTGGGGCTGTCGCTGCCCGGCAACGGCTCGACGCTCGCGACTCACGCAGACAGGAAGCGCCTGTTCATCGAGGCCGGCCACCTGATCGTCGATCTGGCCAAGCGCTACTACGAGCAGGACGACAAGACCGTGCTGCCGCGGGCGATCGCGTCGAAGGGCGCCTTCGAGAACGCGATGACCTTGGACATCGCCATGGGCGGATCCACCAACACCGTCCTCCACATCCTCGCCGCCGCGCATGAGGCGGAGCTCGACTTCACGCTGGCCGACATCGACCGCCTGTCGCGCCGGGTCCCGGTGCTCTGCAAGGTCGCGCCGGCAAAGTCCGACGTCCACATGGAGGACGTGCACCGCGCCGGCGGCATCATGGCGATCCTGGGCGAGCTCGACCGCGCCGGGCTCCTGCACCGCGACCAGCCGACCGTGCATACCGCGACAATCGGCGAGGCGATTGATCACTGGGACATCGCCAGGACCGGGAGCCAGAAGGTCCGCGACTTCTTCCTGGCGGCGCCGGGCGGCGTTCCGACCCAAACCGCCTTCAGCCAGGACCGGCGTTGGGATGACCTCGACCTCGACCGCGAGGGAGGTGCCATCCGCAGCGCGACGCATCCGTTCTCCAAGGACGGCGGCCTCGCCGTGCTGAAGGGCAATCTCTCTCCCGACGGCTGCATCGTGAAGACCGCCGGCGTGGACGAGAGCATTCTGAAGTTCTCAGGCCCGGCGCGCGTGTTCGAAAGCCAGGACGCGACCGTGCAGGCCATCCTGCTGAACGAGATCAAGGCCGGCGACGTCGTCGTCATCCGCTACGAAGGACCGCGCGGCGGCCCCGGCATGCAGGAGATGCTCTATCCGACCAGCTATCTCAAGTCGAAGGGCCTCGGCAAAGCCTGCGCGCTGATCACCGACGGCCGCTTCTCGGGCGGCACCTCGGGGCTGTCGATCGGCCATGTCTCGCCGGAAGCGGCCGATGGCGGGTTGATCGGGCTGGTGCGCGACGGCGACACCATCGAGATCGACATCCCCAACCGCTCGGTCCGCCTCGTCGTCGACGAAGGCGAGATCGCCCGGCGTCGCGCGGCGCAGGACGCCCTGGGCTGGAAGCCGGCAACCAAGCGCCAGCGCAAGGTGACGACCGCGCTCCGCGCCTATGCCGCCTTCGCCACCAGCGCCGACAAAGGCGCGGTCCGCAAGGTGCCGAGCTAGAGAAGCCGCACCGTCACGGCGCCGACAGGGCCTGGCCGAGATAACGAGCGAAGGCCTCGGCCGCCGGAGGACAGGCGGACGAGCGGTGCAGGCGGATCTCGGCCACGGGCAGCGTCGGCATGCGGTCGCGCTTGCCGAGCACGCGCAGGGTCGGCGGCCGGGTCCCGGCCTTGACCACGGTGACCGCCAACCCCGCCTCCACCGCCGCCTCGACCGAGGCCGAGCTGTGGCTGACATAGACCAGACGCCAGCGCCGCCCGGCCGTCTCCAACGCCGCCATCGCCCAGTCGCGGAAGAGGCAGCCCTCCGGCGCCAGCGCCAGCGGCACCGGATCGTCCAGCTGCAGCGCGCGAAGCGGCGCCGCAGCCCATAGGGCGGCTTCCCGCCGGACCAGCGTGCCGTCTCGCGCCCCTGGCCCGTGCATGGCCAGCACCAGGTCGAACTTGCGGCCGAGCCGGCCCAGCATGGCGCCCGTCAGCCCGGTCTCGACCTCGAGCGCGATCGACGGATGCGCTTCGGAGAAGCGTGCGATCAGCGACGGCAGCAGCGTCCGCGCATAGTCCTCCATCACGCCGAAGCGCACCCGGCCCTCGACCTTGGCGCGGCCGAGCGCATTCACCGCCTCGTCGTTCAGCGCCAGAAGCCGGCGGGCATAGCCCAGCATCGCCTCGCCCTCGCGGGTCGGGCGCACGCCGCCCGGGCGGCGGTCGAGGAGACGCGCACCATGCGCCTCCTCCAGCCGCTTCACCTGCATGCTGACCGCGGATTGGGTGCGGTTCAGCGCTTCGGCGGCGCGGGTGAAGCCCCGGTGGTCGATGACGGCGACCAGGGCCCGGAGCGCGTCGAGATCGAAGGTCTTCGGCATCACGAAACCTGATGGAATGTACCAAGACTAGTCGTTTCCATGATCGGCGCGAAGCCCCTAGCCTTCCGCTCATGAACCCGATGGCGATGGGCGTGGCCGCGGCCGTCGCCTCCAGCTTCCTCGGCGGCACCTCGGTCGCCGCCACCCGCTTCATCATCGGTGCCGCCGACCCGATCCTGCTCGGCGTGCTCCGCTTCGGCATCGGCGCGCTTTGTCTCCTGCCGCTGATCCGGGTCGGCGGAGGGCCGCTGCCGGCGCGGCGCGACCTGCCGGCGATCCTCGGCCTCGGCGTGCTCTTCTTCGCCGCCTTTCCCTGGTTCTTCAACGCCTCGCTGGCCCTCACCACGGCGGCGCGCGGATCACTGGCGCTTTCGACGCTGCCGTTGCTGACGCTCGCCGTCGCCGTGGCGCTCGGGCGCGAGCAGGCGAGCGGGCGCAAGCTTGCCGGCATCCTCATTGCCGTGATCGGTGTAGGCGTCAGCCTGCATCCGAAGCTGTCGGCGGCGCCGGAGGGCGCCTGGCAAGGCGATTTGCTGATGGTCGGTGCTGCCGCCTGCGGCGCCGTCTACAACGTGCTGGTGAGGCCCTATCTCCGCCGCGCCTCGCCGCTGGCGGTCACCACCCTCGGCATGCTCGCCGGCGCCGCCGTCCTCACCGTCGCCGCGATCTCGTTCGGCAGCTTCGCCCCGCTCGCCGCCTTCGGCCCGGCCGCGTGGACGGTCATCGTCTATCTCGGCGTGGTCGGCGCGGCGCTGACGTTTCTCCTGTGGTCGCTGGGACTCCTGCATGCGACACCGACGGTGACGGCGCTCACCGTCACGGTGAATCCGCTGGTCTCCGCCGTTCTCGGCGTCTTCCTGCTGGACGAGCCGCTGTCCGCCGCCTTCGCCTTCGGCCTCTTCGCCGTCGTCGCCGGGCTCGCGCTGGCGGCCCGCAACTGACACGGGTTCAGCCGCGAGGAGGCACCGCCCGCCGTCCCATCCGCTTGACCTATCTCAAGTCGCTCGCTTCGGGGTTGGCCTAGAAAGGCCCCGCAGGGTGCCGTGGGCCGTCCGCCGCGCCTGTCAGGCAGGGGAGCCGGCGTGCGCATTGTCAAGATTCTGGCGTGGCTGCTGATCGTCGCCGGACTCGCCGGCGGTGCCGGCTGGTGGTTCTTCCGCCCGGCCTTGATCATCGTGACGGCGCCCGAGCGCGGCACCGCCGTCGAGATCGTCTACGGCACCGGCGCGGTCGAGCCGCTGCAATGGGCCAAGGTCGCGAGCCTGATCCGCGAGCGCATCGTCGAACTCTGCGACTGCGAGGGTCGCCGGGTGGCGAAAGGCGACGTGCTCGCCCGTCTCGACGACCGCGAGCAGCAGGCGCAGCTGCGTGACCTGCTCGCCCGCGAGGAGTTCTCCCGGCGCGAGCTTGCCCGCCAGACCGACCTGATCGGTCGCGACGTCACCACACGGCAGACGTTCGAGCGCGCCACCAGCGACCTCCGCCAGGTCCAGGCTCAGATCGCGGTCCAGCGCGAGCGGCTCGCCGACTACGTCCTGCTGTCTCCGATGGAGGGCGTCGTGCTGCGCCGCGACGGCGAGATCGGCGAGGTCGCCGAGAGCGGACAGATCCTGTTCCGCGTCGGCGTCCTCAGGCCGCTGCAGGTGACGGCAGAGGTCAACGAGGAGGACATCCCCAAGGTCAAGGCGGGCCAGCTCGTCCTCTTCCGTACGGATGCCTTTCCCGACCGCCGGCTCGAGGGGCGAGTGCGCGAGATCACGCCCATGGGCGACGCAGTCGCCAAGACCTACCGTGTGCGCATCGGGCTGCCCGACGATACGCCGCTGATGATCGGCATGAGCGTGGAGGCCAACATCGTCACCCGCGAGAAGCCGGGCGCCCTTCTGGTTCCGGTGGTCGCGGTGCGCGACGGCGCGGTTTTCGTGATCGATGGCGAGCATGCGCGGCGGCGGACGGTCACCCTCGGCATCCGCGGAACGCGGCTGGTCGAGGTCACGGCGGGACTCGAGGAGGGAGACCGCATCGCCGTTCCACCCGCCGAAGGCTTGGCCGACGGCGCGCGGGTCCGCCTTCGCGCCCCAAGGCCGTGATGCTGGTCGCCGAGATCGCCTGGACGCATGTCCGGTCGCGGGCGCGCCAGACCATAGTGGCGCTGCTGGGCGTCGCCGTCGGTGTCGGCTTCTCGATCATGATGGCGGCGCTGATGGAAGGCTCGCAGGACGATTTCATCCGGCAGCTCGTCGACGCCCTGCCGCATGTGACGGTCTCCGACGAGCGTCGTACGCCGCCGGCGCAGCCGGCCGAGACCGCCTTCGCGGCGACCGAATTCCATGGCCTGACGCCGGAGGTGCGTCGGCCCGGGATCAAGAACCCGCTGGCGACGATCATCGCCCTCGATGCCTGGATCCCCGGCGCCGCCGCGCCGTCGGTCCAGACCAAGGCGGTGCTCCGCTATGCCGGGCGCGACCGCAGCGCCTCGGTCATCGGCATCGATCCCAATCGAGAGCCCAAGGTCTCGACCCTCGCCGCCAAGATGCGCCAGGGGACCCTCTCCTCGCTCTATCGCGCCACCAACGCGATCATCATCGGCGACCGCATGGCCGAAAGGCTGGGCGCGCGTATCGGCGCCAACATCACGGTGCAGGGCGAGCGCGGCCGGCTCGGCGCCCAGGTGGTCGGCATCTTTCACACCGGCGTCCGCTCCATCGACGAGAATGCCGTCTATGTGCTGGTGAAGACCGCGCAGATCCTGGCGGCCCAGACCGGCCTGGTGAACGAGATACGGGTACGCCTCGCCGACCCGATGAGCGGCCTCGAGGTCGCCCGCCGGATCGAGGCGGAAACCGGTTACAAGTCGGTGTCGTGGCAGGAGGCGAACGAGGACCTGCTCTCGACCTTCGTCATCCGCAACGTCATCATGTACACGGTGGTCGGCGCCATACTTCTGGTCGCCAGCTTCGGCACCTACAACATCATCTCGACCATCACCCACGAGAAGGCCCGGGACATCGCCATCCTGAAGTCGCTGGGATTCCGCGCCGCCACCGTGCGCCACATCTTCGTCCTGGAAGCGCTTCTGATCGGCGTCCTCGGTGCCGGCCTCGGCTGGATCCTCGGCTACGTGCTTTGCCTCGGCCTCGGCTCGGTCGAATTCAGGAACCCGTTCATGGACTCGAATTACCTGCCGCTCGCCTATTCGCCGCTGCACTACGCCATCGCCGCCGGCGTCGCGCTGACCTCGTCGCTGGCCGCCGGCTATGTCCCGGCACGGAAGGCGGCACGCCTGCATCCGGTCGAGATCATCCGAGGCGCGACGTGATCACCGGCGGCGATCCGCTCATCAGCGCCAGGCACGTGACGCGCATCCTGCCGGGCGTCGTGCCGACGACGCTGGTGCGCGACGTCGACCTCGACATCGGCGCCCGCGAGTTCGTCGCGGTCACCGGGCCGTCGGGCTCCGGCAAGTCGTCGCTCCTCTATCTTCTCGGCCTGCTCGACCTTCCGACCTCCGGCGAGGTGCTGATCGGCGGGCGCGGCACGGCGCACATGGACGAGGACGAGCGCGCCCGCACGCGCCTCGAGACACTGGGATTCGTCTTTCAGTTCCATTTCCTGCTGCCGGAGTTCACGATCCGCGAGAATGTCATGCTGCCGATGCGGGCACTCGGCCGGCTGACGCCCGACGAGACGCGGGCGCGGGCGGATGCGCTGCTCGCCTCGCTCGGTCTCGCCGATCACGCCGGCAAGCGCCCGGACCAGCTCTCCGGCGGCCAGCGCCAGCGCGTCGCCGTCGCCCGTGCGCTGGCCAACGATCCGCCGGTGATCCTCGCCGACGAGCCGACCGGCTCGCTCGACTCCAGATCGAGCGAGCAGGTATTCCAGATCCTCCGCGACCTGGTCGACCGCAGCGGCAAGACCGTGGTCGCGGTGACCCACGACCTCGGCCTCGCCGAGCGCATGGACCGCCGCGTCCGCCTGGTCGACGGCCGGATCGTCGCCGACGCGCCGACCGTGCACGCGCCGGCCGCGCAGCCGGCCTAGCGGCTCATCCTCGGCACGCCGCCGTCGGTGAGCTCCGGGCCGTACCAGACGCGGACGATGCCGGCCCAGGCGGCGGCCGCCTCGCACATCGGGCAGGGACGGAAGCTCGAATAGAGCTCGGCGCCGAAGAGGTCGCGACTGTTGAGCCTGCGGGCGGCATCGCGAATCGCCTCGATCTCGCCATGCGCGGTCGGGTCGGGACGGGTGAGCACGGCGCTCACCCCCTCGCCGACGATCCGGCCGCCCTTCACCACGACGGCGCCGAAAGCCTGGTCGCCGCGGCGGACGGCCTCGTCCCGCATCTCGAGCGCGCGCGCCATGAAGCGCGCACGCTCCTCCCGCGTGGTCTCGGCCAGAGCCGGGAGCGCAGCCGACGCCAGGAGCCCGGCGAGGACCGCGCGCCGGCCGGTCAGAACCGCTCCTTCGCCCATTTGGCGGTGTAGTCGAACATGTTCGTCATCGAGTTGGCATACTGGCCCGGCGTCTTCTCGCAAGGCTTGCACGGCGTGAAGCCGTGAGTCGCGCCCTCGATCACCAGGAACTCCTTGTCCTGGCTCTTCGCCGCCTCGAGATAGCGCTCGCCGTCGCCGACGTAGTAGTGCCCGCCCATCGCCATGAACAAGACCGGCACGGTGATCGACTGGATGGCGCAGACGGTCGAATTGTTGGACGAGCACCAGTCGATGCCGTCCTTGGAGTTGGTCGACTTGATCGCCTGGGCCGAGAGGAACGAGCGCAAGGTGAAGATCTTGGTGCCGGTACGGAAGTTCTTCACGATCTCGCCCGACTTGGTGTTCGGCACCAGCACGCTGTCGATCACCTGCACCGAGATGGTGCCGTCGTTCTTCAGGAGCTTCTGCGGCTTGGAGGTCGAGTTGAAGAACGGCATCGCCGTCTGCGCGACATAGAGGCCGTTCTCGGAGCCGCCGGCGCCGGAGCCGGGATTGCCGCTCCACGGGATCACCATGATGTCGTCGTCGCCATAGGGGTAGTTCTTCGCCCGGATGAGGACGAGCTTGTCCTGGGCGGTCTTGATCAGCCGGTTCATCCGGTCGGCCTGGGCCTTGAAGTAGCGCGCCTGGAACTCTTCCGAATACTTCGACTCGCCGTTCGGATTGAAGCCGTTCTTCGGATCCGACATGTCGAGCTCGGCGATCGGCTTCGGGTCGGGCGGGTTGTTCTCGTTCTGCACGGCCGGATTGATCCGGCGCAGCGTGTTCACCGAATTGCCCGGGTTGGGATCGGCGAAGATGATGCCGTCGGCCTTGGGCAGATTGGCGAGGTCGTCGCCGCATTCGCTGAGCTTGTTCGGACCCTTGCAGTAGCCGACGCCGTTCTCCGCCACCGCCTGGTAGAGCGACATCAGCGGGCCGCCGCCGCTATGGGCGAAAAGCAGCACCTTGGTGATGCCCGGCACCTTGCGCAGGTACTCGACGCCGGCCTTCACGTCGAGCGGCAGGCGCTCGAAGTTCACCATGGTCTCGTTGTTCTCGTAGCGCGTGTTCATGCACAGCATCAGGAAGCCGCGCTTCGACATCTCCGTGCACGACGGGTGCGAGAGATAGTCGGCGGTGCGGTGCATCACCACCACGCCGACATGCGGCACGGGTCCTGAGTCGGGGCGATAGAGCGCGCCCTTGGTCTCCGGGAACTTGACGTATTCGGGCTTGCTCTGCGCCGAGGCCGACGCCGGGGCGAGCGAAAGCGCCAGCGCCGCGACGGCCGCGGCACGCAACAACGATGTCCCAATCATTGGTTTCCTCCCGGGAGTTGCCCCAAGCATGGGCCGACGGCCGGGTGTCCTGTCAACTCCGGGAGGAGAAACGATCCCGTGACCTACTTGAGAAGGTTCGGGCCTGTGTCGGTGTCGATGCCGAGCATGCCGGTGTTGGCGTAGATCTCGAGCTTGCCGCGGGAATCGATGATGTCGCAGTTACGCATGGTGAGCTGGCCGATGCGGTCCTCCGGCGTGAACTCGCCGTGGCCCTTTTCCATCGTCAGCCGTTCCGGCGCATAGGTCAGGTTCGGGCTGGTGGTATCCAGGATCGAGTAGTCGTCGCCTCGGCGGAGCTCGACCGTCACCTCGCCGGTGATCGGCGTCGCTACCCAGCGGCGCAGCGTATCGCGCAGCATCATCGCCTGCGGATCGAACCAGCGGCCCTCGTAGAGGAGGCGGCCGAGGCGGCGGCCGAGGCTGCGATAGTTGTCCAGCGTGCCCTGGTTGTGGATGCCGCTGACCAGGCGCTCGTAGCCGATATGCAGCAGCGCCATGCCGGGCGCTTCGTAGATGCCGCGGCTCTTCGCCTCGATCATGCGGTTCTCGATCTGGTCGGACATGCCGAGCCCGTGCCGCCCGCCGATCCTGTTCGCCTCCAGCATGAGGTCGACCGGGTCCTTGAACTCCTTGCCGTTGAGCGCGACCGGGAAGCCCTCGTGGAAGCGGACCGAGACCGTCTCGGCGGCGACCGCGACGCTCGGATCCCACGAGCGCACGCCCATGATCGGGGCGACGATGCGGATGCTCGAGTTGAGCTGCTCCAGCTCCTTCGCCTCGTGCGTGGCACCTAAGATGTTGGAGTCGGTCGAGTAGGCCTTCTCCGGCTTCATCTTGTAGGCGAAGCCGCGGGCGACGAGCCAGGCGCTCATCTCCGCACGGCCGCCGAGCTCCTCGACGAAGGCGCGGTCGAGCCAGGGCTTGTAGATGCGGAGGTCGGGGTTGCGCAGCAGGCCGTAGCGATAGAAGCGCTCGATGTCGTTGCCCTTGTAGGTCGAGCCGTCGCCCCAGATGTTGACCCCGTCCTCTTTCATCGCGTCCACCAGCATGGTGCCGGTGACGGCGCGGCCGAGCGGGGTGGTGTTGAAGTAGGTCTTGCCGGCGGTCGAGATGTCGAAGGCGCCGCAGGCGATCGCCACCATGCCCTCGTGCACGAGCTGCTGGCGCGCATCGACCATGCGCGCCTTCTCGGCGCCGTACTTCATCGCGATGTCGGGAATGTCCTGGACGTTGGTCTCGTCCGGCTGGCCCAGGTCCGCGGTGTAGGCGTAAGGCACCGCGCCGCGCTCGCGCATCCAGGCGAGCGAGGTGCAGGTGTCGAGGCCGCCCGAGAAGGCCAGGCCGACTTTTTCGCCCTTCGGAAGCTCGGAAAGAATTCTACCCATGGGGACTTGATCTCCAACCCGCGTCGAATGCCGCCTCTCTATAGGGGGTCGGCGCAACGCCGACAACGGCCCTCGGCAGGCAGGCCGGCTTGTGCGGCGATCCGCCCCGGCGCAGCATTATCTTCAGTCTCCGACACCCAAGATCGGGAGCCAGAGCCATGAAGCTGCCGGACCTTCTTCTCCGCGGTGCCGCCCTCCTGGCGCTCGCGGCATCTCCGGCGATGGCCCAGCCGGCGGCACCCACCCCGCGTCGTGCAGTTCCAGCTCAGGCCCGACCCCCTGGCGCGGTAGACGCGCGAATGCCGCCATTCGGAACCCTCTCCCGCCGCAGGCGGGGGAGGGCAGGGTGGGGGCCGAGCGCAAGCGAGGTCGTATATCCCTCGGAGCGGCATGCGATGGAAGCGCGCACCCTTCCTGAAGGCCGTTGCGGGCGGCAGCTCGCAGAATAGATACAGAGTTATGTCCTCCGCCGCCGACCGCCGCCTCCGGATCACCGAGTCCATCGCCGCCGAGACCGGCATCGACGAGGCGATGATCGAGCGCCTGGTCCGCGCCTTCTATGGGCGGATCCGTGGGGACGCTGTTCTCGGGCCGATTTTCGAGGCGCGGATCACCGACTGGGAACCGCATCTCAAGCGCATGTGCGCCTTCTGGTCGTCGGTCACGCTTCTGACCGGCCGGTACTCGGGCCAGCCGATGCGGGCGCATGCGCCGCTGCCGATCGACGCCACCCATTTCGACCGCTGGCTCGGCCTCTTCGCCGAAACCGCTGCCGAGGTCTGCCCGCCGGGAGCGGCCGAGCATTTCGTCTTCCGCGCCCGCAAGATCGCCGAGAGCCTGGAGCTCGGCATCGCCGTCGGCCAGGGCGTGATGCTGAAGCGCGGCGAACGCTTCCTTCGCCCGTGACCCTGACCTGGGACGAGGTCCGCCCCTGGCGCCGCGAGCAGCGGACCCGGCTGATCGCCTATCGCTCCGGCTTAGCCCGAGAGCAGCGGGACGCGGTGCGGGGTCGCGTCGTTCCCCTCCTTCGCCAGGTACCTGGCCTGACCGAGGCCACCATCGGCTTCTACTTCCCCTTCAAGGGCGAGATCGACCTCCGCCCGCTGCTGCGCGAGCTGGTGGCGGGCGGCGCCAAGGCGGCGCTCCCGGCCGTGGTCGAGAAGGCGAAGCCGGTCGAGTTCCGCGCCTGGTATCCCGGCGTCACCATGGAACGCGGCATCTGGGACATCCCGGTGCCGGCCCCCGGCAACCCCGTCCGCCCGACCCTGCTGTTCGTGCCCCTGGTGGGCTTCGATGCCGCGGGATATCGCCTCGGCCACGGCGGCGGCTATTACGACCGCACGCTGGCGATCCTCGCGCCGAAGCCGCTCTGCATCGGCGTCGGCTACGAGGCGGCGCAGCTGGACACCATCCACCCGCAACCCCACGACATCCCCATGGACGCGATCGCCACCGAAGCCGGACTCGCCTGGTTCGAGCGTCGTTCTGAACCCTCTCCCGCCGAAGGCGGGGGAGGGCAGGGTGGGGGCCGAGCGTAGCGAGGGTCGGGTGTCGATCGCGGACACAG
>CAMDFP010000108.1 GCA_945897335.1 Asaia bogorensis
TCCAGACCGCCATGTAGTGGCAGCCGATGCCGGCGACAGCGCGGCTGCCGTCCGGTACCTTGGTCGAGGTGTTGTGCGGGCAGCCCGAGCAGAACCAGGGCGTGCGCTTGAAGTCGGTCTTGGGCGCCGCCAGCGCCGCTTCCTTGGCTTCGAGGAAGGCAAGGCGCTGCTTGATGCGCTCGGATGTGTAGAACCGCGCGATGCGAGCGGCGATGACACGCGCGATCCGCGCCGGGGTCAGTTCGTCGGCCGAGGGCAGGATCCATTCGCGCTGCTCGTCGAACTTGCCGATGACGCGCGGCCGCACGTCTTCCCGCCAGTTGTAGAGCTGCTCCTTCATCTGGTTCTCGATGACGGCGCGCTTCTCCTCGACGACCAGGATCTCCTCCAGGCCCTCGGCGAAGTGGCGGATGCCCTCGCGCTCGAGCGGCCAGACCATGCCGACCTTGTAGACCCGGAGCCCGATCTCGGCAGCATGCGCCTCGTCGATGCCGAGGTCCTCGAGAGCCTGCATGACGTCGAGATAGGATTTGCCGGTGGTGACGATGCCGAAGCGCGGCTTCGGCGACTCGACCACGATGCGGTCGAGCTTGTTGGCGCGCGCGAAGGCGAGCGCGGCGTAGAGCTTGTACTTGTGGAGCCGGAGCTCCTGCTCGAGCGGTGCGTCGGGCCAGCGGATGTTGAGGCCGCCCGGCGGCATCTCGAAGTCTTCCGGCAGCACGATGCGCACGCGCTCGGGATCGACCGCGACAGAGGCCGAGGAGTCCATCGTCTCGGCGATCGCCTTCAGCGAGGTCCAGCACCCCGAATAGCGGCTCATCGCCCAGCCATAGAGGCCGTAGTCCAGGATCTCCTGGACGCCTGAGGGATGCAGCATCGGGATCGACGCGTCCATGAACGCGTATTCCGACTGGTGCGGCAGCGTCGAGGACTTGCAGGTGTGATCGTCGCCGGCAAGCGCCAGCACGCCGCCATGGGGTGAGGTGCCGGCATTGTTGGCGTGCTTGAAGACGTCGCCGCAACGGTCGACGCCAGGCCCTTTGCCGTACCAGATCGAGAAGACGCCATCGACCTTGGCGCCCTGGAACATGTTGACCTGCTGGCTGCCCCAGACGGCGGTCGCGGCCATGTCCTCGTTCACGCCCGGCTGGAAGCGGATGTTGTTCCGGCTGAGGAAGCGCTTGGCCTGCCAGAGCTGAAGGTCGAAGCTTCCGAGCGGCGAGCCGCGATATCCGGAGATGAAGCAGCCGGTATTGAGCCCGGCCTTGGCGTCGCGCTGGCGCTGCATGATCGGCAGGCGCACCAGCGCCTGGACGCCCGTCAGATAAACCCGGCCGCGGTCCAGCTCGTACTTGTCGTCGAGGCTGACTTTCGCGAGGGCCATGTTCCCTCTCTCTTGTGCGCGTATTGGCTTCTTACTTGGTGACGAAGTTAACACGCGAAAGTGGCTGCGTAATCAGGACTTGCGGCAACGCAAGGAAGCACCGCTGACCTATTCGTCCCGGGTTGCGACGTTGCCGGGTGGGGCATCTCCCGGTCATTCCGTTGCGCGGCGCTCCTCGATCGGCAGCGCCAGGGTCACTGTGGTCCCCCGTCCTTCGGTCGATTCAATGGTGATGGTTCCCTCCATCAGGTCGGCGAGCGAACGCGAGAGCGCGAGGCCGAGGCCAGACCCCGGTCGTTTCCGCTGCAGCACGTTGTCGACCTGCTCAAAGGGGCGCCCGAGGCGCGGCAGTGCTGCGGCAGGAATCCCGATCCCGGTATCGATGACTGCGACCTTGGCGCGGCCGCCGTCGACGGCGACCGCGATCTTGATGCGGCCGCCGGATGGGGTGAACTTGATCGCGTTCGACAGGAGGTTGAGGACAATCTGCCGGAAGGCGCGGGAGTCGGCACGAACGCGCGGCAGATCGCCGGGAACCCGAGATTCGAGGATCAGTCCCGCCGAGTGCGCCGAGCCTCCGACCATGCCGAGGCAGCGGTCGAGCTCGGGGCCGAGGGCAATCGGTGTCAGCAGCAGGTCCTTCCGTCCTGCCTCGATCTTCGACATGTCCAGCACGTCGCGGATCAGCTCCAGCAGATAGGTGGCGCTGGTCAGGATGTCGTCGGCATAGCCGCGGTATCGGCTGACGCCGAGCGGGCCGAACAGCTCGCTCTTCAGGATCTCGGCGAAGCCCATGATGGCGTTGAGCGGTGTGCGGAGCTCGTGGCTCATCGAGGCCAGGAATTCGTTCTTCGCCCGGCCGGCCGCTTCGGCCTGGTCGCGGGCGATGCGAAGGTCGTCCTCGGTCCGCTTGATGTCGGTGATATCGACGCGGATGGCGACCGAGCCGCCGTCGTCGGTCCGCCGCTCGCTGATCATCAGCCAGCGTCCGTCGGCTCCCTTGTAGACGAAGGGCTGCTGCGGTGGCGCGCGATGTACCAACAGTCGCCAGGCGATCCATTCCTCCGCGCTGGCGGGGGTATCGCTGCCCGGGATGTAGCCGCGCCATCCCGTATCGAGGCGGGCCCGGACGATCTCCTCGAAGCGCCATCCGACGATCTGTCCTGCGTCGAGCACGTGGGCGTCGTCGAGGTAGTGCCGGTTGCAGGTCACGAGTCGGTCATCGGCATCGAAGAGCGCAAAGCCCTGGGTGATGGTTTCCAGCGCCGTGACGAGCTTGGCATGGGCGTTCTCGGCGACGGCCTCGGCGGCCTTCGCCCGCTCGAGCGCGGCGTGCTCGGCGGTGACGTCGGTCCCCGTCCCGCGATAGCCGAGGAAGCTTCCGTCGTGGGCAAAGAGCGGATCGCCGCTGATGATGATGCGGCGGAGTCGGCCATCCTTGTCACGACGGCTATAGCCGAAATGCCGGAAAGGGCGGCGCGCCGCGAGGTCGCCGAGATGCCGGCGCCAAGCCTCCTCATCCTCGATCACGATGTCCATTTCGTCGCGACGCTTGCCGACGTTTTCTCCCGGAAGCACCTCCGGCGCGGCCTCCTGCGGGCGCGAGACGAAGGTGAGCCTGAGATCGGCATCCTGCTCCCAGATCCAGTCGGCCGACATGCCGGCATAGGCGGCGAAACGCGCTTCGCTGGCCGCCAGAGCCTCGGCCTGCCGGCGCGACGCGGTGACGTCGGTGAAGGTGGCGACGCTGCCTCCGTCCGGCAGCGGGTGGCGGTCGACGCGAAGGATGCGGGCGAGGTGCGGCAGCTTCATCTCCATCGCCAGGTCGTCTGCTCCGGTGCGTGACAACTGCTCCTGCAGCAGGCGGTCCGATTCCCCCGGCTCCAGGTTGCGCCGCGTCTCGTCGAAGCCGATCAGGTCGGCGAGCGGCACGCCGATGCGGACCAGCCCGGGAGGAAAGTCAAAGAGCTTTTCGTAGCGCTTGTTCCAGAAGGCGACCCGCTGCTCGCGATCCACCACCATGAGACCCTGGTCCATATAATCGATCGCGGCCTCGAGCATCCGTGCCTTGGCCTCGATCGCGAGCCGCTCGGCATGGTCGCCGGCCGCCGGGCCGCGGTCCCGTTCGTTCACGGCGCCCGTCCCGGACTGCCCTTTCAGTTCAGCGATTCGCGAGTTCGCGACCATGGTTGGAGACCCTATCACGTGCCGGCGAGGCCAATCGTTAACTTCGGCCAAGTCTGGTGATTTGGATGGCTCAAACGGTTATACCCGACGTCCATGACGATCCTCGTCACCGGCGCCGCCGGGTTCATCGGCTTCCACGTCGCGCGGGCGCTGCTCCGCCGCGGCGAGCGCGTCCTTGGGCTCGACAATCTCAGTCCCTACTACGACCCGGGGTTGAAGCAGGCGCGCCTTGCCCGGCTCTCGGAAGAACCCGCATTCACCTTCACGGCGCTCGATCTCTCCCGCCGAGAGGAGGTGTCCGAATTCGGCCGGCGGCACCCGGAGATCGACCGCATCGTCCATCTGGCCGCGCAGGCCGGCGTCCGCCATTCCCTCGAGCATCCCTTCGACTATGTCGATGCCAACGTGACGGGGCATCTGGCGATCCTCGAGCTCGGCCGGCATCTGCCTAGGCTCGAGAACCTGGTCTATGCCAGCTCGTCCTCGGTCTATGGCGCCAACAGCCGCTTGCCTTTCTCCACGTCCGACCGCACGGACGATCCGGTCTCGCTCTACGCCGCGACCAAGAAGGCGGGCGAGATGATGGCGACGTCCTACGCGCGCCTGTTCGGGCTCAAGGCGGTCGGGCTCCGCTTCTTCACGGTCTACGGTCCCTGGGGGCGGCCGGACATGTCGGCCTTCCTGTTCACCCGGGCGATCCTCGAAGGGAAGCCGATCCAGGTGTTCAACAACGGCGACATGCGGCGCGACTTCACCTACATCGACGACATCGTCCAGGGCGTGGTGGCCGCGCTCGACCGGCCGGCCCCGGGCCATCGCGTCTACAACCTCGGCAACAACCGGGCGGAACCTCTGCTTCGCTTCATCGAGGTGATCGAGACTGCGCTCGGCCGCAAGGCGATCGTCGAGCTGAAGCCGATGCAGAAGGGCGACGTGAAGGAAACCTTCGCCGACATCGAGGACACGTCCCGCGATCTCGGCTTCCGCCCGACGACGCCGATCGACATCGGCATCCCTCGCTTCGTCGAGTGGTATCGAGAGTTCTACAAGGTCTGAGGCTGTCTTAAGACCGCGCTGACGCGCGGCCCCCACCCCAACCCTCCCCCGCGCTTCGCACGGGAGAGGGGGTACGACATCGCTTCGGGCTCCCTCTCCTGCGAAGCGGGGGAGGGACGGGGTGGGGGCCGCGCGTCGGCGCGGGCGTATCGGATCTAGCCGCGGCCTTCGTACAGCGCGTCGAGCTTGGGTCCCCAGGTCTGGCGGATGACGTGCCGGCGGATCTTGAGCGTCGGCGTCATCATGCCGTTCTCCAGGCTGAACGGCTCGGCCGCGAGGATGAACTGGCGGACGCGCTCGATAACCGAGAGCCGGCGGTTGACCCGGTCGACGGCGGCCTGGATCGCCGCGCGGAAGTCCTTGTCGCCGACCAGCTCGGCGATGTCGTCGCGCTTGCCCTTCTCCTTGGCCCAGCCGGTCGCCCACTCCCGATCGGGGACCAGGAGGGCGGCGATATACGGGCGCTTGTCGCCGACGACCATCGCCTGGCCGATCTCCGGCTCCAGCGTGAGGAAGCCCTCGACCTTCTGCGGCGAGACGTTGTCGCCGCCGGAGACGACGATGAGGTCGCGCTTGCGGTCGGTGATCTCGATGTAGCCGTCCTCGTCGATGCGGCCGACATCGGCGGTGTGCAGCCAGCCGTCGCGGATCGTGCGCGCCGTCGCCTCAGGATCGCCCCAATAGCCCTGCATCACCAGCTCGCCCCTGACCAGGATCTCGCCGTCCTCGGCGAGCCTGACCTCGACGCCGTGCATCGGCGGGCCGACCGTATGCAGCTTGATGCGGTGGACCGGGTTGGCGCTGATCACCGGCGCCGCCTCGGTCTGGCCGTAGCCTTGCAGCAGTCGGACCCCGAGCGCGGTGAAGAACAGGCCGACCTCGTAGTTGAGCGGCGCGCCGCCGGAGACGAAGGCTTTCAGCCGCCCGCCGAAGCGCTGCGCTGCCTTCTTCCGCACCAGCAGGTCCAGCACCTTGTTCTCGATCCGCTCGGCGAGGCTCAGGCTGCCCGGATGCTCATAGGCCTTACGACCGAGTTCGAGTGCGCGTTCGAACAACCGGCGTCGCAGGCCCGACATCTTCTCCATCGCCTTGGCGATGCGGCCATGCATGACCTCGTAGAGGCGGGGGACGGCAGTGACGATGGTCGGCTTTGCCTCGGCCAGGTTCTGGACCAGCGTGTCGGCGCCTTCGGCATAGTAGATCTGCGCTGCGATCGAGATCGGGAAGAACTGGCCGCCCGAATGCTCATAGGCATGGCTGAGAGGCAGGAAAGAGAGGAAGACGTTGTCCTCGATGCCGAGCGGCCGGAGGATCTCGACGGCGCCCTGACAGTTGCAGAGGATGGCACCGTGGCTGAGCATTACCCC
The DNA here is from genome assembly GCA_945897335.1 of Asaia bogorensis. Classification (GTDB taxonomy): domain Bacteria; phylum Pseudomonadota; class Alphaproteobacteria; order SHVZ01; family SHVZ01; genus SHVZ01. Next base: position 5,995 of record CAMDFP010000108.1, read on the forward strand.
GCGTGGCGCGCCGCCTGTGCCGGAGGTGTAGATGATGCAGCAGGTCTCGCCCCGCTGGCGGGTCTTCGCCACCGCCTCTACGTCGTCGGGCTGGGCCTCGCCCGCGGCCAGCATCTGGTCCCAGCTCGCCCAGCGGATCGGTGGGCGGGGAGGTTCCGGCAAGGGCTCGACCGCCACCAGGAACTCGACCGACGGCGCGCGGGACGCCGCCGGCACCACGCGCTGGGCCAGCTTGGCGGTCGAGACGATCACCGCCTTGGCGCCGGAGTTGTCGAGGATGTAGCGGTGATCGTCGACGGTGTTGGTGGTGTAGGCCGGCACGGTGATGCAGCCGGCGGCCATGATCGCCACGTCGGCGATCAGCCACTCCGGGCGGTTCTCGGATACGATGCAGACCCGGTCGCCCGGCTGCAGGCCGCGAGCCCGGAGCGCCCGGGACAACAGGTTCGCCTGGCGGGCGGCCTCGCTCCAGGTGATCGGGCGGTAGACGCCATCGACCTTCCGCCAGAGGAAGGGCTTGTCAGCATTGGCCCGCGCCTGCTGAAAGAACAGGAGCGGGAGGTTCTGAACCGGACTTAGATCCATTCGCTCCCCGATCGGCCGTTGTTGCGTTCGGCCTTCACCCCATCTTAATAGCGTTTGCCTCATTCGGGAGATCGCTGATCGCCTCGGCGAAAGTCCCGCTACACTGGTGGTCTTGCGGCCGGGGAGGAGGCAATGAAGCAGGTTCAGATCGGCGCCTATGGCGTGCCGGCCGACGTCGCGGCTTGCGTCGAGGTCGCGGACGTCGGCACGCCGGAGCCGGGTGAAGTGGTGTTCGACGTGCTCGCCTTCCCCATCAACCCGGCCGATATGTGGTTTTGCAGGGGCAGCACCCGCCCGAGACCGCCTCTGCCGGCGACGCCCGGCGCCGAGTGCATTGGCCGCGTCACTGCGATCGGTTTCGGCGTCGAGGCCGTGACGACTGGCGACTTGGTTATTAGCCTGCAGCGCGGGAATTGGACCCAGCGCCGCCGCGTGAAGGCAGAGGACGTAGTGCCTATGCCAGCCGGCATTGATCTCCGCCAGGGCGCGATGATGCGCATCAACCCGCCGACCGCGCTCTTGATGTTGACCGATGTCGTCGATCTGAAGCCTGGCGAGTGGGTGGTGCAGAACGTTGCGAATTCCGCGGTTGGGCGGCTGGTGATTACGATTGCCAAGGCCGCGGCCTAAGGACCGTCAATGTCGTCCGCCGTGAGGAGCTGTTTGCCGATCTGACGGCGCTTGGCGCCGACCGATGCATCGTAGACGGCGACAATCTAGGGGAGCGCGTCGCCGCAGCGACCGGCGGGGCCGGGATCCGGCTCGGCCTTGACGCAGTAGCGGGGGCGGCGACGGGCCGGATCGGCGATTGCCTGATGGATGGCGGCACCGTGTGCTGTTACGGCTCGATGTCGGGGGATGATCCGACGATCCCGCGCATCTCGCTGATCTATCGCGGGATTACTCTCACCGGCTTCATGTTGGGCCGCTTTCTAGCAAGGCGCGGCCTGGATCGCACCCGCGATCTCTATGCCCAGCTTGCGGCGCAGGTGGTGACGGGGGCGCTCTCCGCGCCGGTCGAGGGGGTCTATCCGATTGAGGATATCAAGACTGCACTCGCCCGCGCCGACCAGGGCGAGCGTGCCGGCAAGATCCTGGTGACGCCGAACGGGCCGCTGTGATCCCGGACGGTGCGCTCCCCGATCGGCCGTTGTTGCGTTCGGCCTTCACCCCATCTTAATAGCGTTTGCCTCATTCGGGAGATCGCTGATGGCTAAGCGTGCCGCGCTCGGGAAGTTGCCGACCTGGGACCTCAGCGACCTCTATCCGGGGACGGACTCGCCCTCGCTGAAACGTGATCTCGATCGCTCGGAAAAGGAGGCCAAGGCCTTCCGCGAGCGTCACCTCGGTAAGGTCTCGACGCTTTCCGGCGCCGATCTCGGCCGCGCCATTGCCGACTACGAGCGCCTCGACGAGACCATGGCCAAGGCCGGCTCCTATGCCGGCCTCGTCCATGCGACGGCGATGGAGGACGCCGAGATCGGCCGTTTCTATCAGACCGTTCAGGAGCGCCTGACGCGGATCTCGACCGAGCTGCTGTTCTTCACCCTCGAGCTCAACAAGATCGACGATGCGGCGCTGGAGGGGAAGCTCAAAGACCCGGCCGCTGCCCGCTACCGCCCGTGGCTTCGCGACCTTCGCGTCTTCCGCCCGCACCAGCTGCCGGAGGAGATGGAGAAGCTGCTGCACGAGAAGTCGATCACCTCATATTCGGCCTGGGTCCGGCTCTACGACGAGACCCAGGCCGCGATGCGCTTTCGCGTAGCCGGCAAGGACCTGACCATGGCCGGCGTGCTCGCCGGCCTCACCGACAAGGACGGCAAGAAGCGCCGGGTCGCGGCCAAGGCGCTGTCGAAGGGGCTCAAATCCAACCTCCGGCTCTTCGCGCTGGTGACCAACACGCTGGCCAAGGACAAGGAGATCGCCGACCGCTGGCGCCACTACGCGCGCCCGATCTCGTCCCGCAACCTCGGCAACAGGGTCGAGGACGAGGTGGTCGACGCGCTGGTCGCGGCGGTCACGGCCTCCTATGGCCGGCTCTCGCACCGCTACTACAAGATCAAGGCTCGCTGGTTCGGGGTGAAGCAGCTCCCTTATTGGGATCGCAATGCCCCCTTGCCGAACGATGCCGATCGCAAGATCTCCTGGGGCGAGGCCGAGAGCATCGTGCTCTCGGCCTATCGCCGGTTCTCGCCCAAGCTCGCCGACATCGGCCAGCGCTTCTTCGACAAGCCCTGGATCGATGCGCCGGCGAAGCCGGGCAAGGCCTCGGGTGCCTTCGCCCATCCGACGGTGCCGAGCGCGCATCCCTATCTGCTGCTCAACTATCTCGGCCGCACGCGCGACGTCATGACGCTCGCCCACGAGCTTGGCCATGGCGTGCACCAGGTGTTGGCGGCGGGCCAGGGGCATCTGATGTGCGACACGCCGCTGACCCTGGCCGAGACCGCCTCGGTGTTCGGCGAGATGCTGACCTTCCGCTCGCTGCTCGACGCCGAGAAGAGCCCGAAGCGCCGTCGCGTGCTGCTGGCGTCCAAGGTCGAGGACATGCTGAACACAGTGGTGCGCCAGGTGGCGCTCCATTCCTTCGAGGCGGTGGTGCATGGCGAGCGCCGGACGGGAGAGCTCACGCCCGATCGCCTCGGCGAGATCTGGATGGAGTCGCAGAAGGCCTCGCTGGGGCCGGCGATCCGCTTCGACGACGACTACCGCGTCTTCTGGGCCTACATCCCGCACTTCATCCATTCGCCGTTCTATGTCTACGCCTATGCCTTCGGCGATTGCCTGGTGAACTCGCTCTATGCCGTCTACCAGGACGCCCATGAGGGCTTCGCCACGCGCTACCTCGAGATGCTGAAGGCCGGCGGCACGCTTCGGCACAAGGAGCTGCTGGCGCCGTTCGGGCTCGATGCCTCGAAGCCGGAGTTCTGGGCGAAGGGGCTTCACGTCGTCGAAGGCTTCATCGACGAGCTCGAGCAGATGAGCTGACGTGGCCGATGACGAGAACACGCTCGGCGGCCGTCTCGCCCGCTATGCTCGCGTCGGCACCGCCGTCGGCGGGCTCGCGGCACGGCTGGCTGGCGGGCGGGTGCTGGGCCGCCCCCTCGATCAGGATCGCCACGCCGCCCAGCTGAAGGCGGCGCTCGGTGGGCTCAAGGGCCCGCTGATGAAAGTGGCGCAGATGATGTCGACGCTGCCGGATGCGCTGCCCGAGGCCTATACGCGCGAGCTGGCCGAGCTGCAGGCGAACGCGCCGGCGATGGGCTGGCCCTTCGTCAGGCGGCGGATGGCGGCGGAGCTGGGGTCTGACTGGGAAGCGTGCTTCGCCAGTTTCCCCAGGGAGGCCGAGGCGGCGGCGTCGCTGGGCCAAGTCCATCATGCGGCGCTTCCCGACGGCCGCGAGGTCGCCTGCAAGCTGCAGTACCCGGACATGAGCTCGGTGGTCGAGGCCGACCTGAAACAGCTGAAGCTGGCCTTCTCGATCTACGAGCGCTTTGACCGCGCGATCATGACCGAACGCATCCACCAGGAGATCTCCGATCGCCTGCGGGAAGAGCTCGACTACCGCCGCGAGGCGAAGCACATGGCGCTCTATCGCGCCATGCTGGCCGGCGAGGACGGCATCGCCGTCCCGGAGCCGATCCCGGATCTCTCGACCGGCCGCCTCCTGACCATGACCTGGCTCGACGGGGTCAAGCTGTCGGAGATCGGCGAGGTGCCGGTCGAGGACCGAAACCGCATCGCGCTCCGACTCTTCCGTGCCTGGTACGTGCCCTTCTACGGTTACGGCGTCATCCATGGCGACCCGCACCTCGGCAACTACACGCTCAGCTCCGACGGCACGCTCAACCTGCTCGATTTCGGCTGCATCCGGGTGTTCAAGCCGTCCTTCGTCCGCGGCGTGATCGACCTCTACCGGGCGCTTCGCGACGGCGACGAGGATCTGGCGGTCGAGGCCTATCGCGTCTGGGGCTTCGAGCGGCTGGACCGGGATGTGATCGACGTCCTGAACCAGTGGGCCCGCTTCGTCTACGCACCGCTGATGGAGGACCACATCCGCGCCATCCAGGAAGGCGGCGGCACCGCCTATGGGCGCGCGGTCGCGACCAAGGTCCATGCCGAGCTGAGACGGCGCGGCGGCGTCGCCCCACCTCGCGAGTTCGTGCTGATGGACCGGGCCGCCGTCGGCCTCGGCGCCGTATTCCTTCGGCTCAAAGCCGAGGTCAACTGGTTCCGGCTGTTCCAGGATCTGGTCGCCGACTTCGACGAGGCGGCGCTGGCCGAGCGGCAGGTACGGGCGCTGGCGGCGGCCGGGTTGGCGCCTGCGAGCTGAAGCCTGACGGAACCATATGGCCGCCTGTGGACTTCATTTGATACGGTCGTGTTCGTCCAGGAGGTAGTCATGACGTCGACATCGTCCCGCCTGTCCATGGCAGCGCTCGCAGCGTCGCTCATGCTCGGCAGCTCCCTGTCGGCCGAGGCGGCTTCCCTGTTCGCCCGTCCGGCCCTCGGCGTGGCGCCGTCGAACATCATCACCGTCCAAGGTGCTGGCGCCGGCCCCAATGAAAGCGCGGCGGCCCCGCAGTTCGATCGGCGAGGAAGGCAGATCCCCGAAAGCCAGCAGCGCCCGGATCGCCGTACCTACAGCAGCGCCGGAAACGACGGCCCGCGTCGGTTCGACCGTTCGAGCGGGTTCGAGCGTCGGGGCAGCTCCGTCTACTACAACGGCCACCGGGGCTATCGTGATCGGCGGAGCGGCTATCGCTACCACGACGGATTCTGGTTCCCGGCGGCGGCCTTCGCAGTCGGCGCGATCCTCGGGGGCGCGCTCGTCGCTCCGGCGCCCGCGCCCGCGTCCAACCCCCATGTCGATTGGTGCTTGTCTCGGTACCGGTCCTACAACCCCTACGACAACACCTTCCAGCCGTATGGCGGACCGCGAGTCTATTGCCGCTCGCCTTACGGCTGAGGGCCGCGGCCGCTCCAAAACCAACATCCCGCGTCGTAGGACGCGGGGTGTTGCCTAAGTTTTTGGCGACAACGCACTCATCGGCGAAAAATTAGGCAATCCCGGTCGCCGCGCCCACCGGAATCCGCGTGCTTCCGCCCTCAATCTCCTGGCACGGAACTTGTTACTGCCTGCTGCACCGCAACAGGCCGTCGCCTGTCGCGTCCGGCACGGCGACTGCTTTGGGGAGGGTGTGGCGTGAAGAGAGGGTTTCTTGCCTTGGTCGCTCTGGCGACCGTGTTCGCACCACTGGCAGCGGGGGCCCAAGAGGCGGCGCTGAAGATCGATACCGGCGATACCGCCTGGATGCTCACCTCCACGGCGCTGGTCCTGATGATGACGATCCCCGGCCTCGCGCTGTTCTACGGCGGCATGGTCCGCAAGATGAACGTGCTGTCGACGCTTATGCATTCCTTCGCCACCTGCTGCCTGATCACCATCCTCTGGATGATCGCTGGCTACAGCCTCGCCTTCACCGAGGGCGGCGCCTATGTCGGCGACCTCAGCCGGGCTCTGCTGCGCGGCATGACGGTCGAGGCGATCCACGGCAATGCGAAGACCATCCCGGAATCGGTGTTCATGGTCTTCCAGATGACCTTCGCCATCATCACGCCGGCGCTGATCGCCGGCGCCTTCGTCGACCGGATGAAGTTCTCGGCCATGCTCTGGTTCATGGGCGCTTGGTCGCTGCTGGTCTACTCGCCGGTCGCCCACTGGGTCTGGGGTGGCGGCTTCCTCGGTTCCGCCAATGTGCTCGACTATGCCGGCGGCACCGTCGTCCACATCAATGCCGGCGTCGCGGGGCTGGTGCTGGCGCTGATGATCGGCAAGCGCATCGGCTACCCCAAGGAGGCGGTCACCCCTCATAACCTCGTCTTCAGCCTGGCCGGCGCCTCGATGCTCTGGGTGGGCTGGTTCGGCTTCAATGCGGGCTCGGCGGTCGCCGCCAACGGCGCCGCCGGCATGGCGATGGCGGTCACGCAGATCGCCGCCGCCGCCGCCGCGCTCGGCTGGATGTTCGTGGAGTGGGCCGCCAAGGGGAAGCCGAGCGTGCTCGGCATCATCTCCGGCGCGGTCGGGGGCCTCGTCGCCATCACGCCGGCGTCCGGCTTCGTCGCCCCCGGCGGGGCGCTGATCATCGGTCTCGTCGCCGGCATCGTCTGCTGGTGGGCGGCGACCGCGCTCAAGCGGGCGCTGGGATATGACGACTCCCTCGATGCCTTCGGCGTGCACGGCATCGGCGGCATCGTCGGCGCTCTCCTGACCGGCGTCTTCGCGGTCGCCGCGGTCGGCGGGGAGGGCAAGAGCGGCCTCCTCGACGGCAACGCGCGTCAGGTTCTGACCCAGTTCTACGGCGTCGCCGTGGTCGTGGTTTATGACGCCGTCGTCACCTTCATCATCGCCAAGATCATCGACATGGCGATCGGACTCCGCGTCGATGCTGATACCGAACGGGAGGGGCTCGACCTCAACCTCCACGGCGAGGTCGTGCACTAGGCGATCGGCATCGCGTCTGGGGGGGCGGGGCGCCTTCGGGCGCCCCGCCTCGTTTCAGGCCATTTCTCCCGGACTTCACAAAACCTTACCGGACGGGCATTGTTCCGGCGCCAAGTCCTCCAGGGAGCGCCGATCGCCGATGAAAGTCGCCGTGCTGAAGGAACGTCGGGCCGACGAGCGGCGGGTAGCCGCCTCGCCCGAGACCGTCAAAAAGATGCGGGCGCTCGGGCTCGATGTCGTGGTCGAGAGCGGCGCCGGTGCCGGCGCCTCGATCCCCGACCAGGCCTTCCAGGATGCCGGCGCCGTGCTCGCCTCCGACCGGACGACCGTGCTCGCCGGTGCCGACGTGGTGCTGGCGGTGCAGCGCCCGGAGGTCGCCGATCTTGCCCTGTTCAAGGAAGGGGCGGCCCTGATCGGGATGCTCGCCCCCCATGCCGACAAGGAGCAGTTGAAGGCCATCGCCGCCCGGAAGATCGCGGCCTTCTCGCTCGAGCTGCTGCCGCGCATCACCCGCGCGCAGAGCATGGACGTGCTCTCGTCTCAGTCGAACCTCGCTGGATACCGGGCGGTGATCGACGCCGCCGCAGAATTCGGCCGCGCCTTCCCGATGATGATGACGGCCGCCGGCACCGTGCCGCCGGCGCGGGTCTGCGTCATCGGCGCCGGCGTCGCCGGCCTCCAGGCGATCGCGACCGCCAAGCGCCTGGGTGCCATCGTCTCCGCCTTCGACGTCCGCGCCGTGGTGAAGGAGCAGGTGCAGTCGCTGGGTGCGACCTTCATCGAGGTCGACGAGGCGGCGGCCAAGTCGGCGGAGACCGCCGGCGGCTACGCCAAGGAGATGAGCGAGGACTACAAGAAGAAGCAGGCGGCGAAGCTGCACGAGACCCTGAAGAAGCAGGACATCGTCATCTGCACCGCCCTGATCCCCGGACGTCCGGCGCCGGTGATCGTGACCGAGGACATGGTCAAGGACATGAAGCCCGGCGCGGTGATCGTCGACCTCGCGGTCGAGCAGGGCGGCAACTGCCCGCTCTCCGAGAAGGGCAAGATCGTCGAGAAATACGGCGTCAAGCTGGTCGGGCATCTCAACGTGCCCAGCCGCATCGCGGTGGATGCGAGCGCGCTGTATGCCCGGAACGTGCTGACCTTCCTGACGCCGCTCCTCGACAAGGAGACCAAGGCGCTGAAGATCGACCGGGCGGACGAGATCGTGGCGGCGACGCTGCTGACCGAGGGCGGGGCGGTGGTGCATCCGTCCTTCGCCGGCTAGAGAGGGGACCGGATCCAGATGGACGCGACCAATCACGCCGCCGGCGTCGACCCGACGATCTTCGGCCTCACCGTCTTCGTGCTGGCCTGCTTCGTCGGATACTACGTGGTCTGGCGGGTGACGCCGGCGCTGCATTCGCCGCTGATG
>CAMDFP010000109.1 GCA_945897335.1 Asaia bogorensis
GGCACGCCCCGGATCACCGCCGTCGAGCCGCGGACGAGGATGTTGGCGCCCATCTTCCGGAGCTCGTCGACGTGGCGGAAGCGCTGGTCGAAAATCGTCTCGGTGATGCTGCTGGCACCAACGGCCAGGGTCAGCATGGCCATGACCGGCGCCTGCAGGTCGGTCGCCACGCCCGGATAGGGCTGGGTTACCAGGTCGATGCCGACCAGGCTGTCGCCCGTCCGGCGCGCGATGACCAGCCCGTCGCCGCTGTCGATCAGGCTGATGCCAGCCGATTCCAGCGCCGGCGCGGCCGCGCCGAGAAGTTCCCGGTTCGCATTGCTGATCACGATCTCGCCGCCGGTCATCGCCGCGACGCAGGCGACCGTACCGATCTCGATGCGGTCCGGCATCACGCGATGGACCACGCCGGTCAGCGGCGCACCGCCCTCGATCACCAGCGTGTCGCTGCCGATACCGGCGATCTTCGCCCCCATGCCGACGAGGCAGGCGGCGAGGTCGGCGATCTCGGGTTCCAGCGCGGCGTTGCGGAGCATCGTCTGGCCGTCGGCCAGCACGGCCGCCAGCATCAGGTTCTCGGTCGCGCCGACCGAGACGCGCGGGAAGACGATCTCAGCGCCCTTGAGGCCGTTCGGCGCCCTGGCGCGGACGACCCCGTCGACCAGCTCGACCGTCGCCCCCATGGCGCGAAATCCCGAGAGGTGAAAATCGATCCCGCGGAGCCCGATCGCATCGCCGCCCGGCATCGGTACCGCCGCTTCGCCGGTGCGCCCGAGCAGCGCGCCCAGCAGCAGGATCGAGGCGCGCATGCGGCCGACGAGTTCAGCATCGACCGCGCCGGAGCGGATGCGATCGGCCGCCATGGTGAGCGAGAGCCCGTCATCGGTTTTGGACCACTGCAGCTCGACGCCGAGGTGCTGCATGAGGGTTGCCAGGACGGCGACGTCGAGGCTGGCCGGCAGGTTGCGGAGTGTAACCAGATGCGGCGTCAGCAGGGCCGACACCATCAGCGGCAGGGCGGCGTTCTTGGCGCCGCTGACGTCGTAGCGGCCGACCAGCGGAACGCCGCCGCTGATCACCAGCCGCTCGCCCCGGCTCACCTGCCACCAGGGTGCGGCCGTGGCGATCGATCCCTGTGTGCGCGTCATCTCGTCCCCCGCTTCGTGTGACGAGTGTAACCCGGACACTCCGCTCTAGTTGCGGCGTAGTCGTCCGGCCGTCCACACGGCGAGACCGAACAGCACCAGCGCGCCCGCCTGATGCGCGGCGGCAAGCGCGGTCGGCACCTGCAGCAGCAGTGTCAGGATACCGAGCGCCACCTGCACCGCGGCCATCGCCGCCAGCAGATCGAGCGGATATAGCTGCGAGGGCGCCAGCGGTTCGCGGCGAGCGAGGAGCCAGAAGACGAGAATCGCCGCGGCCAGGGTCTTGGCGAGCCAACGATGCAGAAACTGCACGGCGGCGGGGTTCGATAGGAAGGTTGAGCCATCTCCGGCGAGGTGGACTTCGTCCGGGATCCACGAATCGCCCATCAGGGGAAACGTGTTGTAGAGGAGCCCGGCATCGAGCCCGGCGACCAGCGCCCCCGAGAGGATGACGACGAAGGCGGATCCGGCCAGCACCGGCGCGACGATCTTGAGCCAAGAAGGCACCGGCAGCTTCGGCGCCGGGCTCAGGCGCTCGGCAAGCGCCAGCACGAGTCCGTAGACCAGCACGGCCAGCCCCAGATGGGCGGCGAGACGGAAATGGCTGACATACGGGTCGTCGACGAGGCCGGAGGCGACCATCCACCAGCCGACCACGCCCTGCAGCACGCCCAGCGCGAGGGTCAGCAGCAGCCAGGGCTTGAGCCACGGGGCGAGCCGGCCCTTCCACCAGAACCAGGCGAGCGGAAGCGCGAAGACCAGACCGATCAGGCGGCCCCAGAGGCGGTGGATGTATTCCCACCAGAAGATGGCCTTGAAGTCGTCCAGCGCCATCCAGGCATTCAGCTTCTGGAATTCCGGGGTCGCCCGGTACTCGGCAAACAGCGTCTGCCAGTCGGCGTCCGAGAGCGGCGGCAAAGCCCCGATCAGCGGCCGCCACTCGACCATCGACAGACCGGATTCGGTCAGACGGGTGATCGCGCCGATCACCGCCATGGCGAAGACCATGACTGCCGTGAGGAGAAGCCAGGCGACGACCGGGCGCGGGGTAGCCTCGAGCATGGCGGCATAATGAGGAGGGGGATGGTGGTCCGCCAGAGCGACCTAGCGTCGCGGCAGTACGCCTTTCCTTGTCGCAGGTCCAAAAGAGAAGGAAATCGCCTCGAATCGGGGTGACGGCTCACCATATTTCGCGCTAACTCCTCCCTTCCCCTTTGGCGCGGATTTTCATTTTGACCGAGACGCTTCAGCTCGCCGACGGCTTCGCCTTCGCCGACCTTTATAACCGCGACGGCCTCATCCGCCTGGACGGCCGCTTCTGCGAGCAGCTGAAGGCAACGGATGCCGCGCTGTTCAACCGGCTGATGACAGGGCGCGCGGAGCCGGAGGCGCTGGCGGCGAAGGACGAGTCCCAGCTCGTCATCGAATTGGCCCCCCATCTCGACGACTTCATCGCGCGCCTCTTCGGCATCGCCGACGAGATACGCGCGCTCAGCGCCCGCCACGACGCGCTGGCGCCGCTCTATGAGGTGAAGCGGCTGTTCGTGCAGCGCCGTGCAGTGAAGGACATCGGCGCCGACGCCGCCGCTTCGCTCGACGGCGCCGCGCTCGCCCGCAACTTCGAGGCCCTGATCGGCGGCACTCTGACGGAAGAGAGCTATGCCGCCGCCGTCACAGCCTGGCTGGCGGACGAGGCGTCGCATCCGGACGCGATCGAGATCGCCAAGAAATACGCGGCCTGGGCCGTGCACACGCCTGAAGGCAGGGCAAAGCATCGGAGCGGCGTCCTGTTCCGGGTGCCGCGGAAACCCGATCCGATGCACCTGGTGCCGGTCGAGACCGTCGCCGTCGACGGCGTCGAGATGCTGCGCCTCGATCCGCATCACTGGCGCAGCCGCAAGGGCTTCGCGCTGACCGACGGCGGCATGGACCTCAAGGGCGCGCTCGACCACGCGACCTACTGCATCTGGTGCCACAACCAGGGCAAGGACAGCTGCTCGAAGGGCCTCCGCGACCGCAAGACCGGCCAGTTTCAGAAGAGCACCTTCGGCGTGACGCTCGCCGGCTGCCCGCTGGAAGAGAAGATCTCCGAAATGAACCTGGTGAAGAGCCAGGGGCATGCGGTCGGCGCGCTCGCCATCGTCGCCATCGACAACCCGCTCTGTGCGGCGACCGGCCATCGAATCTGCAACGACTGCATGAAGGCCTGCATCTACCAGAAGCAGGAGCCGGTCGACATCCCGCAGGTCGAGACCCGGACGCTGAAGGACGTGCTGGCGCTCCCCTGGGGCTTCGAGATCTACGGCCTGCTGACCCGCTGGAACCCGCTGAACATCCACCGGCCACTGCCGAAGCCGGAGTCCGGATACAAGGTGCTGGTGGTCGGCCTCGGCCCCGCCGGCTTCAATCTCTCCCACCATCTGATGAACGACGGACACACCGTCGCCGCCATCGACGGACTCAAGATCGAGCCGCTGCCGGCGGAGATCTCCGGCGTCGAGGCGCTGGGACGTCGCGTGCCGTTCCAGCCGATCCGCAGCCTCGACGTGCTGAGCGAGCCGCTGGACGACCGGGTGATGGCGGGCTTCGGCGGCGTCGCCGAGTACGGCATCACCGTCCGCTGGGACAAGAACTTCCTTAAGATCGTGCGTCTCCTGCTGGAGCGCCGCGCCGCCTTCGCCATGTATGGCGGGGTGCGCTTCGGCGGCACGCTCACGGTCGACGACGCCTTCAAGCTGGGCTTCGACCACATCGCGCTCTGCATGGGCGCCGGCCGCCCGACCATCGTGCCGATGAAGAACGGGCTCGCCCGCGGCGTGCGCGCGGCCTCGGACTTCCTGATGGGTCTCCAGCTCACCGGTGCGGCCAAGGTCGACAGCCTCGCCAACCTGCAGATCCGGCTTCCGGCAGTCGTCATCGGCGGCGGCCTCACCGCGATCGATACCGCGACCGAGATCCGCGCCTACTACCCGATCCAGGTCGAGAAGTTCCGCCGCCGCCATGAGGCGCTGATCGCCGAGCAGGGCCTGGACGCGGTCCGCGCCGGCTGGACGGACGAGGAAGCCGAGGTCGCGCGCGAGTTCCTCGCCCATGCCGAGGCGCTGGCCCGGCCGGGTGCCGACAAGGACAGGCTGATCGACGACTGGGGTGGCGTCACCATCGCCTATCGCCGGCGGTTGATCGATGCGCCCAGCTACACGCTCAACCACGAAGAGGTGGAGAAGGCGCTCGAGGAAGGCATCCGCTTCGCCGAGAACCTGACCCCGGTCGAGGTCGAGCTCGACGCCTACGAGCACGCCCGTGCCGTCATCTTCGAGCGCGAAGGCACCTCCGTGCGCCTTCCGGCCCGCGCCGTGATGATGGCGGCGGGGACGCAGCCCAACACCGTCCTAGCCCGCGAGATGGGCGGGCGGATCGAGCTCGACGGCAAGTATTTCCGTACCCTCGACGAGGACGGCAACCCGGTGACGCCCGAACGCGTGGCGAAGCCCGAGACCGCGCAGGTGTTGGTCGCGATCGAGCCGGACGGCCGCGCGCTCAGCTTCTTCGGCGACCTGCACCCCACCTTCGCCGGCAATGTGGTGAAGGCGATGGGCAGCGCGAAGCTGGGATATCCGGTGGTCAGCCGCACGCTGGCGAAGCGGCCCCCGACCGAAGTGACGCCCACGGAAATGTTCCAGCGTCTCGACGACGGGCTCCGTGCCCGCGTCCACGCCATCAATCGCCTGACGCCGAACATCGTCGAGATCGTCATCAAGGCGCCGCTGGCCGCAGCCGCGTTCCATCCCGGCCAGTTCTACCGCCTGCAGAACTACGAGGCGCGCTCGCGACGGGCCGATACCACCGTGCTCACCATGGAAGGCCTGGCGGTGACCGGCGCCTCGGTCGATCGCGCGGAGGGCCTGGTCTCGACCATCGTGCTGGAGATGGGCGGATCCTCCGACCTCTGCGCCGAGCTGCAGGCGGGCGAGCCGGTGGTTCTGATGGGGCCGACCGGCATGCCGACGGAGACGCCGCCCGGCGAGACCGCGATCCTGATCGGCGGCGGACTCGGCAACGCCGTGCTGTTCTCGATCGGGGCGGCGCTGCGCGCGGCCGGATCGCGCGTCCTCTACTTCGCCGGCTACAAGTCTCCGGGCGACCGCTACAAGATCGAGGAGATCGAGGCGGCGGCCGACGTCATCGTCTGGTCTTGCGACCAGGCCCCCGGTCTCGTGCCGACCCGCCCGCAGGACCTCTCCTTCGTCGGCAACATCGTCGATGCGATGACCGCCTATGCCCGCGGCAATCTGGGGCCGATACCGATCGAGCTCAATGAGGCCGACCGCCTGCTCGTCATCGGCTCCGACCGCATGATGGCCGCGGTCGCCCATGCGCGCGAAGGCGTGCTAAAGGCGTATCTGAAGCCGAGCGTGGTCGCCATCGCCTCCATCAACTCGCCGATGCAATGCATGATGAAGGAGATCTGCGCCCAGTGCCTGCAGACGCAGGTCGATCCGGTCACCGGCAAGGAGACGGTGGTGTTCTCCTGCTTCAACCAGGACCAGCCGCTGAACACGGTCGACTTCGACATGCTGCGCCAGCGCCTCTCCCAGAACGGCGCCCAGGAGAAGCTGGCCGCGCTCTGGATCGACAAGTGCCTGCGCGAGATCGGCCGGCGGCCGGTCGCGGCTTAAGTCAGCCGAAGTTCCGCTCCAGCACCTTCGCCAGTCCCGGGTGCGTGTCGGCCTTGAGGGCGATCGCGTAGAGCTTCGGGCAATTGGCCTTGAACCAGCCGCGCTGCGGGCGCCAATGGGTCATCGCGCCGACATAGAGGTCGATCGCCGAGAAGCGCTCGCCGAGGAACCAAGGCCCGGCGGCCGCGCCCTCGACCATCAGCCACATCCGGCAGCGCTCCGAGATGGCGCCGCGGGTCAGCGCCGCCTGGTTGTCCTCGCCGGCGATCCAGCGCTGCGGCACGTCGCCGACGGCGAAGGTCGGATAGATCGCCGCGACCAGGAAGACCAGCCAGCGGAGAAAGTCCAGCCGCGTGGGGTCGCCCGGCGGCGGCACCAGCCCGGCCTCTGGCTTGAGGTCGGCGATGTAGAGGATGATCGCCGCACTCTCGGTCATCACCCGGCCATCGGGCAGCACCAGGGTCGGCAGCTGGCCAAGCGGATTGAGGGCGAGGAGCCGGTCCTGGCCTTCGCCGCGGGGATCGACGCTCTCGATCGCATAGTCGAGCCCGGCGGCGGCGAGCGCGGCTTCGACGATCGCCGAGCCCCAGCCTTCGAGGGCGTACAGCGTGAACCTGGACATGGAATCTCTCATCGTCCGGTGGTGCGCAACATCAGGAAGGTGGCGGCGAACATGACGAGCGCGCCGACGGCCTCGGTCGCGGTGTAGCGCTCGCCGAAGACGGCCCAGCCGACGGCGGCCGCGATCGCGGGCGAGACGAAGCAATAGCCGGCCGCGACCGTGGGGCCCCAGGTGCGCAGCAGGCGGAGATAGATCGTGTAGGCGGAGATCGACCCGCCGAAGACCAGGAAGGCCCAGCCGGCGAGCACGGTCGGATCGGCATAGGCGGCGAAGAGCGACGGCGACGGCGCCTCGAACGCCAGCGACATCAGCGCGAGCCCGATGCCGCCGAAGACGCAGTGCCAGCCGGCGACGACGAAGGCCGGGATGTCGCGGGCCAAGGGCCGGGTGAAGACCGAGCCGATGCAGAAGGCGATCGTGCCGGCGACGATGGCCGCGGCACCGGCCAGCGCCTCCGGCGAAGGGTCGATGGCGGAGCGGCCCTCGAACATGACGGCGAGGCCGGCGACGCCGAGGACCACCGCACCGAGCTTCGCCCAGGCGAAGCGTTCCTGGCCGGCGGCGACGCCGATGAGGAAGACGCCGACCGGGATCAGCGCGAGGTTGATGACGGCGGCGAAACCGGTCGGGACATAGCGCATGCCCCAGAAGGCGCCTGCATAACAGATGGTGTTGGAGAGGAGCGCCGTTACCAGGAGCTGACGGCCGCGCCCGGGCGTCGTCAGCCGATGACCGGACATCCAGGCCATAAGAAGAAGGAGAGGCCCCGCCGCGAGAAAGCGGGACGCGGCAAAGAAAAAGGGCGGCAGCACGTCCACCCCGACCCGGATGGCGATCCAGGTCAGCCCCCAGATCGCGGACATCACGATGAAGAGGATGATCGCCCAGCCGTTGGACAGCGCTCGCGGAGACTCGGCCAAAGGTGTCTCTAACTCGTTAGAGGGTTAACATGCGGATCGAACCAGCCCGGGTCAACACGGGACTAGCGGCGGATCAGCACCATCGGGCCGAGACTGCCGGCGATGCGCTCGAAGTCGACGGCGAGGCCCCGCGCTCTCGCCGCGCCCTCCACCGCCTCGATCATGGAGAGCAGCGTCACGCGCGCATCCACATGCTCGTCCTCGCGCAGGTTGGACATGATCAGCCAGTTGCCGACCCGCCGCTCGCCGGCGCGCCAGGGCTTGCGGCCGATGTAGAGCTCGAAATGCCGGTTGGCGAGCCAATGGACCTCGAGCACCGCCGGCACCAGCGCGGTCTCGTCCTCGATCAGCAGCACCTCGACATAGGTGCGGAGAAATTCGGCGGCGGTGGACCAGGACTCCGCGACCTGGAGGAACGAGGCGAGGCCACGGGGGAGCACGGTCAGGAATTCAGGCCGCGTCGCCGACAGACCGGGCCGCCGCCGCGCCCCGGTATGCCAGCTCATGATCACCTGCCGGGGATCGACCGATCCCAGGATCGGATGCCGGATCAGTCTCGCCTCCGCCGCTCTCGATCGAGGGCGGAGTCTATCATCCTCAATGCAGCCGAAGTTCCGTGCCGACCAGGCGAACTTCCGCCGGCTTGACCAGGCCGGCCGAGCAGACCTTCACCGAGTGCAGCTTGCCGTCGAGGTTCCGGCTCCAGAAGTCGAGGAAGCGGCCGAGGATGGGAAACCGGGGGGCGATGTCGAGGACCTGCCAGATATAACTCTGCAGCAGCTTCGGGTGGTCGGGCAGGTGGTAGAGGATTTCCGCCGTGGTCAGGCGGTAGCCCTGCAGCTGCCGGGCGAGGTCGGTCATCTTCGCTCCTTCTGCTTCAAAAAGGGACGTCGACAGGGAAACCTTCCGTGCCCGGGAAGGATGCCACGAAACAGCTCCTTCACAAAATTCTTTCTGAAATATCAATATGTTAGCAGCCGGCGAGAAAGAGTGCTGCTGATTTAATCCCCTACCCTTGACAGGGACAGCCGGCGCCCTTATTTGCCTTGGCACTCACCGGGGATGAGTGCTAACAAGCGCGTCCTCGACAACACAAAGATATGAAGACGGAGGGTGAACATGAAGTTCAGGCCGCTGCATGACCGCGTGGTGGTCAAGCGGGTCGACGGCGACAACAAGTCGGCCGGCGGCATCATCATCCCGGACACCGCCAAGGAAAAGCCGATGGAAGGCGAAGTCGTCGCCGTCGGACCGGGCGCTCGGGATGAGAAGGGGCAGATCCAGGCTCTCGACGTGAAGGCCGGCGACCGGGTTCTGTTCGGCAAGTGGTCGGGCACCGAGGTGAAGCTCGATGGGGTCGAGTACCTCATCATGAAGGAGTCCGACATCATGGGCATCATCGAAGGTGGTGCCTCGGCCAAGAAGAAGGCCGCTTAAGGAGGATTTGAGAACATGGCTGCCAAAGAAGTCCGCTTTTCGACGGACGCCCGCGCGCGCCTGCTGCGCGGCGTCGACATCCTCGCCGAGGCGGTGAAGGTCACCCTCGGTCCCAAGGGTCGCAACGTCGTCATCGACAAGTCGTTCGGCGCACCCCGCATCACCAAGGACGGCGTCACCGTCGCCAAGGAGATCGAGCTCGCCGACAAGTTCGAGAACATGGGCGCGCAGATGGTGAAGGAGGTCGCGTCCAAGGCCTCCGACCAGGCCGGCGACGGCACCACCACCGCCACCGTGCTGGCCCAGGCCATCGTCCGCGAGGGCTGCAAGGCCGTCGCCGCCGGCATGAACCCGATGGACTTGAAGCGCGGCATCGACCTCGCGGTCGAAGCCATCGTCGCCGATCTGGCGAAGCGCTCGAAGAAGATCAGCTCCTCGGGCGAGATCGCCCAGGTCGGCACCATCTCCGCTAACGGCGAGGCCGACATCGGCCAGATGATCGCCAAGGCGATGGAGAAGGTCGGCAACGAGGGCGTCATCACGGTGGAAGAGGCGAAGAGCCTCGAGACCGAGCTCGACGTCG
The DNA here is from genome assembly GCA_945897335.1 of Asaia bogorensis. Classification (GTDB taxonomy): domain Bacteria; phylum Pseudomonadota; class Alphaproteobacteria; order SHVZ01; family SHVZ01; genus SHVZ01. The sequence continues at coordinate 9,384 of CAMDFP010000109.1, forward strand.
TCGAGGGCATGCAGTTCGACCGCGGTTACCTGTCGCCGTACTTCATCACCAACGCCGACAAGATGACCTGCGAGCTCGAGAACCCCTACATCCTCATCCACGAGAAGAAGCTCTCGGGCCTGCAGCCGCTGCTGCCGGTGCTCGAGACCGTCGTGCAGTCGGGCCGCCCGCTGCTGATCGTGGCCGAGGACGTCGAGGGCGAGGCGCTGGCCACCCTCGTGGTCAACAAGCTCCGCGGCGGCCTCAAGGTCGCGGCGGTGAAGGCGCCGGGCTTCGGCGATCGCCGCAAGGCGATGCTCGAGGACATCGCGATCCTGACCAACGGCCAGGTGATCAGCGAAGACCTCGGCATCAAGCTCGAGAACGTCACGCTGGCCATGCTGGGCTCGGCCAAGCGCGTAACCATCGAGAAGGAGAACACCACGATCGTCGACGGTAGTGGCAAGAAGAAGGACATCGAGGCTCGCTGCACGCAGATCCGCGCGCAGATCGACGAGACCACCTCGGACTACGATCGTGAGAAGCTCCAGGAGCGCCTGGCGAAGCTCGCGGGCGGCGTCGCGGTGATCCGCGTCGGCGGCGCCACCGAGATCGAGGTGAAGGAGCGCAAGGATCGCGTCGACGACGCGATGCACGCGACCCGCGCCGCGGTCGAGGAAGGCATCGTTCCGGGCGGCGGCGCGGCGCTGCTCTACGCCATCAAGGCGCTGAGCAAGGTCACCCCCGGCAATGACGACCAGCGCGTCGGCGTCGAGATCGTCCGTAAGGCGATCCAGGTTCCGGCCCGTCAGATCGCCGAGAACGCCGGCACCGACGGCTCCATCGTCGTCGGCAAGCTGCTCGAGTCGAAGGACGTCAGCTGGGGCTTCGACGCCCAGTCCGGCGAGTACACGGACCTGGTGAAGCGCGGCATCATCGACCCGACCAAGGTCGTTCGCGTCGCCCTCCAGAACGCCGCTTCGGTCGCCGGCCTCCTGATCACCACGGAGGCGATGGTCGCCGAGAAGCCGGAGAAGAAGGCAGCCCCGTCGATGCCGCCCGGCGGCATGGGCGGCATGGGCGGAGACATGGACTTCTAAAGTCCGGTTACCGTTCGGTCGTTTCGGGAAGGGCCGCGGAGAGATCCGCGGCCCTTTTCTTTTGCGCTATGGTGCGCGCTCTTTTCCGGAGGAACGAGCGTGTCCAAGGTCATCATCATCACCGGCGGCAGCCGCGGCATCGGCCGCGCCGCAGCCAGGCTCTCGGGCGCCCGCGGCTGGTCGGTCGCGGTCAACTATCTCGGGAATGCTGCGGCAGCCAAGGAGACGGTGGCAGAGGTCGAGCGCGCCGGCGGCCGCGCCTTCGCGCTTCAGGGCGACGTCGCGCTCGAGGCCGACATCGTCCGCCTGTTCGATGCCACCGAGAAAGCCTTCGGCCCGACCTACGCGCTGGTGAACAACGCCGGCATCCTGGGTCCGGCGATGCCGCTCGCCGACATGCCGGTCGAGCGCATGAAGCGGATCTTCGACACCAACGTTCTCGGCGCCTATCTCGCCGCGCGCGAGGCGGCGAGGCGGATGTCGAAGAGCCGCGGCGGCAAGGGTGGCGTCATCGTCAACCTCTCCTCGGCCGCCGCCCGCCTCGGCGCTCCTAACGAGTTCGTCGACTATGCCGGCTCCAAGGGGGCGATGGACTCGATGACCTCCGGCCTCGCCAAGGAGCTGGGGCCGGAAGGCATCCGGGTGAATGCCATCCGGCCGGGTCTGATCGACACCGAGATCCACGCCAGCGGCGGCAAGCCCGACCGCGCCGCCACGATGGGATTGGGCACGCCGCTCGGCCGTGCCGGCACCGCCGAGGAAGTGGCGGAGGCGATCGTCTGGCTGATCAGCGACGCCTCCTCCTACGTCCACGGCGCGATCCTGGACGTCAGCGGCGGGCGATAGGCGCGCGCGCGCGGGAGACGCTAGGATCGCCCGATGGATGCGATCCTGAATGTCAGCCTGCCGGTCTTCGCCATCATCCTCGGCGGCTACTGGGCGGCGCGGTCCGGCCTTCTCGGCCAGGGCTCGACCGGCGCGCTGAACGCGTTCGTCTACTACTTCGCGCTGCCGCCGCTGCTGTTCCTGTCGATGGCGCGCGTGCCGCTGTCGGAGATCTTCCACTGGCACTATCTCGGCGCCTATGTCGGCGGCCTGCTTGCGACCGCCGCCCTCTCCCTCTTCGTCGGGCTGATCTTCTTCCGCCGCCATGCTGCCGAGCTGTCACTGCAGGGGATGACGGCGGTCTTCTCCAATACCGGCTACATGGGCGTGCCGTTGTTCCTGACCGCCTTCGGCGATACCGGCGTGCTGCCGGCGCTGATCCTCACCGTCTTCAACGGCGCCGTCGTCGTCGGCACGGTCGTGGTGCTGATCGAGTTCTCCTTGAGCAAGAGCGGCAATCCGTTCCGGATCTTCCGCGACGTCGGGCTCGCCCTCCTCAAGAACCCGCTGGTGATGTCGGCCGTCGTCGGTGTCGTGTGGTCGGCCTTCCGCCTGCCGCTGCCGAAGCCGCTGACCAATCTCTGCGAGATCCTCGGCGCCTCCTCCAGCCCTTGCGCGCTGTTCGCCATGGGGCTCGCACTGGTCGGTCATACGGTCGGCGGCAATGCCAGGGAAACCGGCTGGCTCGTTTTCCTCAAGCTCCTGGTGCAGCCCGCGCTCACCGCCTGGCTCGCCTTCGGCGTCTTCGCCCTCGAGCCGTTCTGGGCGATGTCGGCGGTGATCCTGGCCGCCCTTCCGACCGGCGCCCTCACCTTCGTCATCGCCCAGCGCTACGGCCTCTACGTGCCGCAGACGACCCAGGCGACCCTGACCTCGACCGTGCTCTCGGTCGTGACGGTCTCCGCACTTCTTGCCTGGTTCAGGATCGGGTGACGCTCCTCGTTCCCGATCTGCTATGACTTCGCCCTCCCCGCCGTCCGACCTGGCCTATCCCGAGGATCTCCATGACCGCCGCGCCGCACGCGATCCGTCGCGAGGACTACACGCCGCCCCCGTTCCTGATCGATTTCATCGACCTCAAGGTCGAGCTCGGCAAGGAGGCGACGGCGGTCGCCTCGCGCCTCGCCGTCCGCCGCAACCCGGCCTCGGCGGCGACGCCGGCTGATCTGGTGCTCGACGGCAAGAAGCTGGAGCTGGTGTCCGTCCTTCTCGACGACCAGAAGCCGGTCTACGAGACCGACACGGAGTCGCTGACCATCCGCAACGTCCCCGACCGCTTCGTCCTCAACATCGACACCAAGATTCGCCCGCAGGACAACACCGAGCTGACCGGGCTCTACGTCTCGCGCGATCTCTACTGCACGCAATGCGAGGCCGAGGGCTTCCGCCGTATCACCTACTTCCTCGACCGGCCGGACGTGATGTCGCGCTACACCACCACCATCGTCGCCGACCACGCACTGGCCCCGGTCCTCCTCTCGAACGGCAACCTGATCGCGTCCGGCGATCTCGGCGAAGGCCGGCGCTTCGCCAAATGGGAAGATCCCTTCCCGAAGCCCTCCTATCTCTTCGCGCTGGTCGCGGGCCGGCTCGAGTCCCTGGATGACAAGTTCGTCACCCGCTCTGGCCGCGAGGTCAGCCTGCACATCTATGTCCGTCCCGGCGACGTGAAGCGCTGCCGGCACGCCATGGACTCGCTCAAGAAGTCGATGAAGTGGGACGAGGACGTCTACGGCCTCGAATACGACCTCGACATCTTCATGATCGTCGCCGTCGACGACTTCAACATGGGAGCGATGGAGAACAAGGGCCTCAACATCTTCAATTCGAAGCTGGTTCTGGCCGACCCGGAGACCGCGACCGACGCCGACTACCACTCGATCGAGGCGGTGATCGCACATGAGTACTTCCACAACTGGACCGGCAACCGCGTCACCTGCCAGGACTGGTTCCAGCTCTCCCTGAAGGAGGGCCTGACGGTCTTCCGCGACCAGCAGTTCTCCTCCGACATGGGCTCGGCCGCGACCCAGCGGATCGGCGACGTCCGCATCCTCCGCGCCGGCCAGTTCCCGGAAGACGCGAGCCCGATGGCGCATCCGGTGCGGCCGGACTCCTACATCGAGATCAACAATTTTTACACCGCCACGGTCTACTCGAAGGGTGCCGAGGTGGTGCGCATGCAGCACACGCTCCTCGGCCACGAGAATTTCCGGAAGGGCATGGACCTCTACTTCCAGCGCCATGACGGCAAGGCCGTCACCTGCGATGACTTCGTCCAGGCGATGCAGGACGCTTCCGGGATCGATCTCACGCAGTTCCGCCGCTGGTACGCGCAGGCGGGAACGCCGGAGTTGCAGGTCGACGGCAGCTACGATGCCGCGACCAGGCGCTACACCATGACCGTCGGGCAGAACCTGCCGCCGACCGCGGGGCAGCCCGAGAAGCAGCCGATGCATATTCCGTTCGCCGTCGGCCTTCTCGACCGTGCCGGCCACGACCTGCCGCTCCGCCTTGCCGGCGAGGCGGCGGCCGGGCCGGCCACGCGCGTTCTCGACGTCCGCGACGCCCACGAGGTCTTCGTGTTCGAGGACGTGCCGGAAGCGCCTGCCGCCTCGCTGCTCCGGGGCTTCTCGGCGCCGGTCAAGCTGACCGCGCCCAGGTCGGACGAAGAGCTCAGCTTCCTGATGGCCCATGACAGCGATCCCTTCGCGCGCTGGGAAGCCGGCCAGCAACTC
>CAMDFP010000110.1 GCA_945897335.1 Asaia bogorensis
GGTGGAGATCGCCATCGAGGCGGCATCGTCGCGAGCGCTGAGCACGCGGGTGCCGGCGGACAGCTTCGCTACCGACCGGGTCGCCTCGCTATCGGACTGCTGGAGGTAGCGCTGCGCGACGTTGGCAGCATAGTTGGAGATTACGTTGAGGGCCATCTTGACGTCTCCTGCCTGGAGTTTGAACCACGCACATTGCGTGGAGGCTGCTTGTTGCGAACAGGTCACGAAGGCGAAGTCTGCGTCAACGAACATGAGGCAGCTGCGCCGACAATCACATCCAATATGGACCGAAACAGGCTGGCGAGCCGTCCGTTCCTGCCGGAACAGGAGCCCGGATTGGCCCGCCGCGGTCCCACCAGGCATCTGGCGCCGCCGCCCGGCCCGGTGTAGGTAGGTCGAGGGTCGAGATTCGTCCGGCCCCGTCAGGCAATAGGCATCCTCTCGGCCATGCTTTTCATCACGCGCCGCGTCGGCCAGTCCTTGATGATCGGAGATCAGATCGAGCTGATCGTCGAGGAGGTTCGCGGGCGGACCGTCAAGCTCGGCATACGGCACCCTGCCGGCGTCAGCGTGCTGCGCCGCGAGCTATTCGAGCGCATCCGCGAAGAGAACATCCGTGCCGCCGACGTGCCGCTCGACGATGACGGACTCGCGGACCAGAGCCCGCAGTCCGGCCGGGAATCCGGCCCCGCCGACCGAAAGTCGTCCAGCGGCGGTTAGCGGGCCGTCCGCCCCCATCGCGCATGGCCCCCGTCACGCATGAAGGACTGCGGCGACGGTCGAGCCGAGGGCGGCGGCGCAGACAAGGGACCTCAGCTCATCTCCCGGCGCAACGCCGCCAGAACCTCCTCCTTGATTTGCCTTCCATTCTTGTGGGACGCCAGGAACCGGGCAACGATCAGGCGCATCTCCTCACGGTCGACGACAACATCCGACGCAGCCGATCTCCGCGCGGCCGGCGCGTGATTCAGACGCTTCGGCGCCGCAAGCGCTCTCTCGGCGTCCGCCGGATCGTCCGCCCTCGCGATGCGTGTCCGGTCGCGGACGGATTCGTCGATCCGGGCCTTGATCGCCCGCATCCGCTCAAGGATCTCCGTCTCCACCCGCTTGCGTTCGTCTTCGGTCATACCCACCCATCGCACCTGTATACTGGTGACCGCCCGTCCACGGGGTTCCGGATCGGGCCCCCGTACGCCTAGCATCGATCCCGGAAACGCGCCGGCTTCGCTCGGTCCACAGTCGAGCGGTCTCGGTCGCGCCGATGCGCCGGGCCGCGAACGATCACGCGATCGCGCCGCCCGCGGGAGTCCGGGCCGCGTCGCCTCCGGCTTCCTCGGCCGCCTCGGGCAGGACAATCTCGAAGCATGCTCCCTGGGCTCCGTTGTAGGCTCGGACCGCGCCGCCCATGTCTCGGATGATGCCGAATACCACCGACAGTCCGAGCCCGGTGCCGAGCCCAGGCGCCTTGGTCGTGACGAAAGGCTCGAAAATGCGGTAGATCACCGCCGGATCGATACCGCCCGCATTGTCCTCCACCAGAACCGTCCAACCACCGCCCCCGTCGGCACGGATGCCCAACTTGACCATCGAACCGAAGCAAGGACTGCTGCGATGCTGGGCATCGGCGAAGGCGTCGCGTGCATTGACCAGAAGATTCAAGACGACCTGCTCGAACTGGATCTGATGGCCGACTACAGGGCACGGCGTCGCAGGAACGCCGTCGAGGTCCAGCCGGATATCAGCCAGCACAAGCTGCTCGTGCAGAAAACCACAGGCCGTGCGGACGGCGGATGCCAGATCGAAGCGTCGCGGGGAAACGTTCCCGGCCCGGCCGAACAGCCGCATGTGATCGGTGATCGCCTTGGCCCGGTCCACCTGGTGGCTGATCCGATCGAGCTTCTGTATTGTCGCATCGCTCGTGCCCGAGCCGGCCAGGAGCGCAGCCCTGGCGTTCTTCGCCGCCAGGGAGATGGTCGTCAACGGCTGGTTGATCTCGTGGGCGATCGCGATGGAGAGCTCGCCCAGGGTGGCGAGATGGCTCGCCTTGGCCAGCATTTCTTGCGATAATCGTTGTCCGGTGACGTCGGTCACGGCGCACAGGCGCGCTGCAGCGCCGTTCCACTCGATTTCCGCCTCCTCGATCTGGGCATATCCCTTTTGTCCGCCCTCTCGGCTCCATTCGACGTTGCGCGCGCCGCCGTTCGCCGTATCTGACTTGCCCAAGACGGTGGACATGACCGATCGGACCTCGTCCGCATCCAGACGCCGACGGTCTGCCGGGATGCCGAAGATGTCGAACAGCGCCGCGTTGGTATAGACTTCGCTCGGATCGTTCGGCCGGATCACGATACCGACCGGACTGCTCTCCACCAATGTCCGGAAGTTGCGCTCGCCGGCTTCCACCTTGGTCGCGAGCAGCTTCGTTTGTTTCTCGAGAGCTAGATTGCGGGAGGTGGCCCAGGCAAGCAGGATCACCATGCCGGTACCGCTGAGCAGGATGCCGCCGAGCATCCAAAGCAGGGTCGGCCCGATCCCCTCGCGTTCAGCCGCGTAGATTTCCTCGCTGAAGGCGACGATCTTGCGCATGAGGTCCCGGATGGGACCGTCCATCCGGTCGACAGTCTCCTTGAGACGACTTAGCTCGTTCCGGCCACCTCCTTCCGCGTCGAGGATCAGCGCCTCGACATCGGCCAGTTTCGCCGCGATCGGATCGACGAGCTCCGCGACATCGATCACCCTGCCGAGGATCATCGCCTCCTCGCTGTCCCTCAGGATCGGCAACCGGCTCCAGAAGATGTCGTAGCGGAGCCTGAGGTTGCGCGCATTGAGCGGGCTCGGCGTCGCGGCGAAATTGTCCACGGCGTTTTGGAAACGGTGGTATTCGAGGCCGGCTTGGTAGAGTGTCCATCCCGTCGTGCGCAGACTCTGTCCGAGGCGCCCCTGGGCCTCTATCTCCTCGAAGAACGCCAGCGTCATCGTTCCGCCGAACGTCAATGTCAATGACAGCAGCAGCGCATGGGCGCCCCAGCCGGCCAGGATGCGGTCGAGCATCCGCCGCAGCGGCGCCGCTCCCACGAGGCGCGCGGGGCCGAGCGTTTCCGGACTCGCCCCGGTCGTCGTCACCGCACCTCGATGGTACGGATCTGCCAGACCATGCGGGCGTGGAAGCGTTGGTTGTTGATCTCCGGACGCTCGTCCAGGGGATAGATGATCCAGAGCGGCCCCTTGTCCCTGACCGGAATGGCGCGTCCCGCCATCCGCGTCGCCAAGAGCACGTCGTACCGGGCGAAGTCGCCCACCGGCACGGCGGCAGCGTAGTCATTGAGCGCGATGATCTTGATATCGCTCAAGCTCCGCGTATCCCCGATGACCTTGGCGAGCGGAACGCCGTCAAAGACGGTCGCGCCTTTGGTCCATGGCGTCGACGTAGTCATGGTCCTCAACCCAAGCGCCTCGATCTGCGCCATCGTGAAGTCCGTCGATTTGACGACCGCGCCCTTGGCGTCGACCTGGCGCACGGTCAGGATGACCTCGTCCGCCCCCGCCGCCCTCATCGGCGCCGTAGTCAACGTCGCGAGAATCAACCCGAGAAATCCCCACGTACGTACGATGCTCATGGGTCACTCCCTCCCGGTTCCGATCGATCCACTCAATTATATAACTTCACGTTACATCTTCCAACGTCACGCGAATTATCGCTCCGCGCAGAGGCGGATCACGTCTCTTATATACTCCAATTCGGACTGAATTTCTGTCCGAAATGCCGCGGCGAGCGGCATGATCACCTGAGAATGACCGTGAACGACCGCTCGGGCGCCGTACCCCCGGGGCGCCTCGCCGACCTGCCGGCCCATGAGTTTCTGGGGACGGAAACGAAGTCGTCTATCCATCGTTGGATGCGGCGACGCGACGCCCGTGTCATTCCGATCGAGATGGCCGCGGTCTCGCCGTCGGCGGCGGCTCCCGACGACACCGGCGAGGGGGGCCATCCCGAACCGAGCCGAGCGGCGGCCGAGGCACGGGCGCACGCGCTTGAGTCTGTCGTCGAGGGCCTACAGCGCAAGCTCAAGGATCTTGAGACGACCATCCACATTGCGAAACGGCGAGCATCCCGCGCCGAGGCGTCCTACCGCTCTCCGGCAAGTCCTGCCGTTGCATCCGATCCGACGGGCTCCGAAGTCAAGCTCTACGCCCAGGTCGGGCTCGTCCCCGGATGCCCCGACTTCCTCCTCCACGCCGCAAGGCGAGCCTACCTTCGGGAGTGTCATCCTGACAGGCAGCCCGATCCCGCCGCCAAAGATCGGGCGACCGCCGAGTTCCAGTTCTACAGTCGCGTCTTCAAGGTCATCGAGGAAAGCCGTTCCCGAACCGTGACGCCGGCGAGCGGCCGGCGATGAGCCTCCCCCCCCTGGTGCCGCCGCTCAATCAGAGGATCCTCGGTCCCTTCCACCCGGAACCGCCCCGCCAGCCCACCGACGGCGGCAATCCGGGCGAGGACGCCTCGGTTTGGCCGCGAGGCCGAAGCCGGCGGCAAGCACGGCCGACGCCCCCCCCCCTCGCATCGAGGAGCCCGTGCCCGTCGCCCGCGACGCGCCGGCAAGGACCCGGGGGACAATCGCCGACCTACTCATCGCCTGACGCCCGCCGGGCCGGCCGGTTTCCGCATGGTGTAGACCAACAACAGAATCCGGGCGACATCCTCGAACACGGTGTCAGGGATCTCCGCGTCGATGTCGGTCGAAAAGAAGATGCGTCGTGTGATTTTCGGATAGCGTAATACCGGAATGCCGTAGCGTCGGGCTCGCCGCATGATCCATTGGGCCATGAGTCCGGCTCCCCTGGCGACGACGAACGGTGCGCGCCGCGTCCCGTCCTCGTATTTGAGCGCAACGGCAAAATGCGTCGGGTTGGTCACGACGACATCGGCGTCCTTGAGCGAGTGGCGGCCGCTAAGACGGCGATCTCGGCGAATCCGGTCCAGCCGTGCCTTTATGTACGGGTCGCCCTCCTGTTCCTTGACTTCCTCGCGAATGTCGTGGCGCGACATACGCAAGCGTCGCTGGTTCTGGAAGAACCTCAACGCGATGTCCGCCCCTGAGAAGAGGGCCAGCGTCGTCAGCATCGCCACCGCCAACGGCGCCAGCGCCTCGCCGGTCCGGCGCATCAGGTCGACGTCGAGAGAACCGCCGACAAATCCCTGAGCCGGTCCGACGAGAGGCTTCCCGGCCCAGATCGCGACCGCGATCACGACTACGACCTTGAGCGCGCCTATGCCGTTCCGTATCAACCCCTCCGATCCGAACAACCGCGCAAGCCCCTTGGCGGGCGAGACGTTCCCGATCGACGGCTTGATCTCACGGAACGGGACGCGAAATCGCCGGAGGGCCAGGGCGACGACGATCACGCAGACCAGCAAGGCTCCGGCGCCGACCGACGTTCCGATCAAGATCAGCCTCAGCGCCTCGGCGAGAATGTGATCCGGCCGCCCTTCGACCATGAGACCGCCGCCGGTGACCGGGTACGCGTCGTAGATGTAGCCGGCGAACCCCTTGAGCAGTTCTGCGAGCCTCGGGGCGGACAGCGCGAGACCAACGCCGCACAACACCATGGCGAACAGGAACGGATCCCGCGCCAGCTGGATCTCGCCCTCTTGGAACGCCTTCTCGAGACGGCGCTCGGTCGGCTGCTCGGTCTTCTCGTCGGATGACTCGCGTTGCCCCGCCATCGCCCAGCCCTATTCGAGGACGAATCAGATATAACGCTGCGCTATCGGCCGAAGCACGGAGACTGCACCATTCAAGGGCGTACCGTAGGTCGTCGGCAGCGCCGACCGCTTGAAGCTCGCCCTCAGCGCCGCGCCCAGGATCTCGGCGGCCTTGAGCCTGGCCCGGATACGACGGGTCGCGTCGTTGAGCTCCTCGATCAGCAAGCGGAGCTCCGCAGCGGGTCCCTCAGGGACCGGCGACGGTCTGCCCATCTCCGCGAGGAGCTGCTCGATCTCCGCGCATATGTCGAAGAAGGATGCGGATCTGGCCGCGTTGGCGGCATCGCCGCGCGACAAGAGGTCACGGCGCGCAACGCGCAGCCGTTCCGTGGCTGCCCGCAGGCGGTCGGCCGTATCGGCAGGCTGGTTCAATTCTGATCTCCCGGCGGGTTGCCTCGGCTCATGCGCTCGATCAACGGCTTATCGAGCCGAAGGATGTCGCGCGCGGCAAGGTCGCGAGCGATAGCGTCCAGCATCAAGAACCCATAGAACTCGAGCGTCGTGGAGGTGCCGGTCTCTCCGTCGCCATGCCCGACCATTGCCGGCCCGAGAGGCTTCAATAGCTCCGCCAGCATGCTCGCCTGAAACTCCTTCGCCGCCTTTGCCATGCGAGGCGCCGAAGCCGTTCCGCCAAGCGCGGATGCGACATTCAGATTCATGGAGGATCTCACATCATCACCAATTCCGCACGAAGGGCGCCGGACGCCCTCAGGGCCTGCAGAATGCCGATAAGATCTCGCGGAGAGACACCGAGCGCATTCAGGCTGTTGACCAGATCCTGCAACGACGCGCCCCGCGACAGCATGGCGACCTTTCCGGTGCCGCTCTCGTTGACCTCGACCTGGGTCCTCGGGACGACGACCGTCTGCCCGCCCTGGGAGAAGGCTTCGGGCTGCGAAACCTGGGGGGTTTCCGTTACGCGCACCGTCAGATTTCCCTGGGAAATGGCAACCGGATCGATCCGCACGTCCTTGCTGATGACCACCGTACCGGTCTCTTCGCTGATCATCACGCGCGCGACCTGATCCGGCGTCACCGTAAGCTGCTCGATCTCGGTAATCAGCCCGACGATGCCGCCCGGGAAGTCCCGCGGAACGGTCAATTCGATCGCTGTCGAATCGACGGGAACGCTCAGCGGCTGGCCGAGGAAAGCATTGATGGTCTGGGAGACGCGGGTGACTGTGGTAAAGTCCGGATTGCGCAGCGCGACCGTGATCCGCTGCATGTCCCGCAGTGAGAAATCCGTACTGCGCTCGATAATTCCGCCGTTCGCGATGCGCCCGCTGGTCGGCACCCCCTTGGTGATCGTCTGCCCCGCTCCGCCGGCGGTGAAGCCACTGATGGTCACCGGGCCCTGCGCGACGGCGTAGACTTCGCCGTCGGCTCCGAGCAACGGCGTAACCACGAGGGTGCCGCCGGAAAGGCTCTTGGAATCGCCCAGGGCCGAAATGATCACGTCGACGCGTTGTCCGGGGCGCGCGAAGGGAGGCAATGTCGCCGTGACCATCACCGCGGCTACGTTCTTGGTGTCGAGGCCACCGTTTTTCGTATTGATCCCGAGCCGCTCGAGCATGCCCGTGAGGCTGTGGCGGGTGAAGACGGCGCTGGAGAGTTTGTCGCCCGTGCCGTTGAGACCGACAACGATGCCGTAGCCAACCAGATTGTTGTCCCGTACCCCTTCGAAATTGACGAGATCCTTGATTCGGCTGACGTAGCTCTGTGCCACCGCCGTTCCGGCATGTCCGATGGCAAACGCCAAGAGAATTGCAGCAAATCGGAGCATTCTCGGCACCACCCTCAAGTTTTTGGCACTAACTTCTCGGCACCAAAAATGCAATGACCGTGCCAGCGAAAATCTGTGCCCTTGGACAGGTGGGTTGACCTCGCCGCGGGCCTGGAGGAGACGATGAAGATCTACAGTCTTGGCGGCGACCGTCGCATCGGGAAGAAGGCCGTCAACCGGCAGGGAGAGCATTCCTTCTCGATCCCCGGCGATACCTCGGCGAGGGACGTCGAGGCCGGGCGGGAAACAACCGCCGTCGACAGTCCGTCGATCGACTGCCACCATGCCGACGGAGACGGCGGCGAGGCTCCGTCACGCAACCGAACGATCGCCCGTTGCGAGGAGTCCATCGACGTTCTCAAGAGGTTCCAGATCATGTGTGCGGAAGGGAACGTCGACATTCCTACGATGACCCACCTTCTGGGACACGTCGCGAGCGCCGCGGAAATCCCGCCAGGAGACCCGCTCCGGGATCTTCTCGACCACATCAACGAGCGACTGGCGATCGAGGCGGCAAAGCTGTCGGCCGGAACCGCGGACCGGTCGGGCGCGTGAACCGTCGGCTCCTCCGCCTATCGATCGCAGCCGCGACATTGCTGTCGATAGGACTTCAACCTGCCGTCGCGGTGGAGAAGAACACCGGAAGTGCGCAACCGTATCTCGGCTACACCCGGGTCGGCCCCTTCATCCTGAAACGACCGGACTCGACCATGGTCCTAGAGGTCGCAGTCCGCTTCAAGCCTGATGTCGAAGCCCTCGTTCAGTCCACGATCATGGACAAGGCTGCCAAGGACGTTCTACGCATGCGACTCTACGAGGCTGCGATGTCGAGCTTCCTCGAATTCGGCCGGCGGCTCGACCGAAAGGAGCTGCGAGGCCGGTTGATGCGCGAAGTCGACCGGCTGCTCACGTTCGACGGAACGGAGGATATCATCTTTACACGCATCGAGTTCCGCTAGGATATATAGTAACTATCGGCCGATTGTGGCCGCCTGTCCGAAAAGGCCCCGAGGTTGCCATGGCAACGGATTCTCAAGGAAAATCCTGGAAGATCCTTGTCGTCGATGACGAACCCGATGCCCTCGACGAGATGCGGCAGTTCATCGAGTCGGAAGGGGATTTCTGCCTGACCGCAGAGAACGCAGAGGAAGCATTCGTCCGCCTCGAGCTCGATCCCGCCATCAGCATCGTCATCACCGACGTACGAATGCCGGGCATCGACGGACTGGAATTTGTCCGCAGGACGACCGATTCCAGCCTCGCCTTCGTCAAGCCGCAATTCATCGTCGTGAGCGGCCATGCCGAGATAGACACGGTTCATGCGGCACTAAGGCTCCACGTTCAGGACTTCCTCCCCAAGCCACTGTCATTTGTCGAGCTGCGGCGCGCCATCGGCTCTGCGAAGCAGCGGATCGCCGTGCAGGTGCTTGACCGCTCGGTCAGCGAGTCGATCGCCACTGAGCTCGAGGCGCAGAGCCGCCTGAACGACGAGCTGAATCGCGCGCTGCGTCGGATAAAGAGCCAATCGGCCAGGCGGGATGACCACCTATTCGCCAAGGTCGACCGGCGGGACTTCACCAGCGTGCTTCGACGGGAGCTTCGCGCGCCGCTAGTTCCGATCCTCGGCGTCGCGAACCTGATGCGTCAGGCCGAGAGCGCCAGCCTAGACGTGACCCGGAATTACGGCCAGCTGATTCATTCCGAGGCGACCAAGGTGGTCGAGATCCTGGACACGATCCTCGACTACTACGCGGTGGAGACCGACGGGATAGAATTGGCCCCAACCGCCGTCGACCTTGCCGGGCTCGTCCGTCGAGTGATCAAGATCTTCCAACCGATCGTCCATGCCCATCGCATGAAGGCGCACTTCTCCGCCGAAGAAGCGATGCCGCAGGTCATCTGCGATCCACAACGGATCAGCCAGGCTCTCGGCCAGCTCCTGTCGAACGCGGTGAAGTTCTCCGCGGGAGAGGCCCGTATCGACATTTCGGCCAGGGTCGCCGGCGGCATCGCCGAAGTTGTCGTGGGAGACCGCGGCGAAGGCCTGTCAAAGGCGGAGATCGACCTCGCCTTCGAGCCGTTCAAGCGCGATATCCGCGCCGGCGCCCGGCCTCAGCACGGGGTCGGTCTCGGACTGACCATCGCCCGTCGCTTCGCGGAGCTGCACGGAGGCTCCGTGAAGCTGACACCGAGAATTGGGCGGGGGATCGAGGCGATATTGTCGTTCCCCGCCTACTCCCGCTCGGAACGCAAGGGGGTCATTGAATCATCAGCTCCTGCAGGAGGACGGACTTGATCTTGATCGCCTCGTCCAACTGATTGACGCGCATGAGCATCTCCGAGCGCACCGACATCAGCGAAGAGACGGAGGAGAATGCATCGGGCTCCTTGGTTCTCAGGAACATCTGGAGCATATCGGTGATCTTCGGCATCTTGCTCTTGACCAGAGCTTCCTGGGTCCCGTCCGCGAGCTCCAGAGAAACGCTCAGACGGAGAAAGCGCGGCTTGCCCCCGTCCCTCAGGTTCACCACCAACGCCGGGACCGCGACGAAGCCCGCGCCGGCCGAGGCGGCATTCGGGTCGCCCTTCTTATCGGCAGGTTTCTCGGCCGGCTTGTCCTTCGCAGCCGCAGCTTTCGCGTCGACAGGGGGCGGCGACTTGGCCGTCCCCGCCTGATTCGGCTCCGCGGCCCGTCCGCCCTCGTTCTCCGCGCTCGCCTCCATGGGCGGCTTGCCGATCCCGAGGAGAAAATAGGCGACCGCCCCCCCGCCCGCCGCGAGGAGCGTCAGCGCGGCGAGAGCGATGAGGATGAGCTTGAGCTTGCCCTTCTTCGGGGCGTCCTCGGAAGCAGCCGCTTCGCCGGCTGGCGGATCTTTCTTCGCGGCCATGGACCTTCCTACTCCGTCAGGCGTTCATGAATGCCGGGCCGTAGCCCAGGTCGATACCCATGCTGCGCGCCGTCTTGACGGTCGCCTTGTCGGCCATACCACCGAAGCATAGCCGGAGACCGTGGGCACGGGCGCCGTCGCAGAACGAGACCGCCTCGTCGGAGGCCGCGAAGGGAGCGTCGCAAACTACACCCGTGGCGCCGACCTCGCTGATGTCCCGGAAATCCTTGAAGGTGAGCGGAAGCCGCAGCATCGTCCCGGCGCCGAACGGCTTCAGGATGCCGATGATCTCGGAAAAGCGGCTCTGGGCCAGCCCGTTCGGGATATCGGTGAGTTCGAAGACGAGAAACCTGCGGACCGGCACCGGGTAACGCTGCGCAAGCTTGATCAGGAGCCCGCGCGTATAGGCATTCGCCAGCGTCTCGAACCCGACGGGGATCAGCACTGTCTCCTGGGATTTTCGTGCGAACAGGTCCTTCACAAGATCGCGCGACGACCGGAGGGCTCGCAGGTCGAGCTTGGCCCTCAGCTTCGGGTCGTCGAATCCGCCGAGGAGATCGTTCCCCGACGTTCCCTCGCCGAACATGCTCGACATCGGCGTCAGGCGGTGCATCGCGAGGGAGCCGCGTTCGAGCTCGTGCACCGGGCGGGGCGTGAAGGCGATCTTGCTGATGATGTCGTCGGCGGTCGGAAACCCGTCGTCCTCCTCCTCGCCGCCGTCGGCGAGCTCGGATTCCAGATCGATCTGGGTCTTCGCGTCCTGCGGAACAGCGCGCTGCAGATCGAGATAGCTCAACGGCCGGAAGCGAAGGGTGTCCGCCTTGGCGTCGTAGGTCACCTCCTTGACGGACACGGCGAGCGGACCGAGATCCTCGCCGGTCACCGCGAACATTACCGCCTGGTCGATCTTGAACGCGGTCGCCGGCGCCTCGCGCTTCGGTCCCCCGCCGATCATGACGATGAAGTCGATGCCGTCGTTGACGGGCGCGACGATATCGACGCCGGTCAGCTTTTCCCTCAAGGTCGCCTTGGTGGTCTTGATCGCCTTTTCGCCGATGTATCCCCAGGTGTTGCCGAACCTCGCGCGGTAGCCGTCGAGACTGAGCGCGAAGAGCCGTCCCTCCATCTTTTCCGGGGAGATCGCGATGATCTTGCGCAACGCGGCATCCAGCTCGTCGAACTCCTGAAGCCGCCGGAGCTTCGGATTGTCGGCCGGAGGCCTGTCCGCGGCGACGACCTGGCCCGGATCGGACTTGCCGCCGAGAAAGGAGCGAAGGAAACCGAGCATGGGGAACCCGAAGGTCTTGAGTCTGGAACCTGACTCTCTGCGCCCGCTTGCCGCGCCGGGCCAGGGGAATTGGGTTCAACACCAGTCCGAATTGGCAAATACCACTCTAGAATCGGATCAATCGACGAATTGCGATCCCGGTCGCGGGGAGTTCCTGGCCGCCATGGCAACCCTCGGCCCGCGTCGCCGGGGGCAGTTCGGCGCACCGGGTCGACGCGATGATGGCATCGAGCACACGGAGGATATCGGCGCGAAGCTTCTCGTCGTCCCCCCCCTCGTCGCCGCCGAGGTAGCCCTCGAGAAGATCGGTGACCAGCTCGCGCACCACCGGCGTCCGCGACCGAAGGATCAGGTACGAAGCCTGCGACGGAAGATTGACGGTCATCAGCAGCGAGATTCCGGCCGGACGGCCGCGGACCGTTCCCCGAGCCACGAACTCGGACAGCCCGAGCTCGGTCGGACTAGGAGGCGGCGGCGCGACTTCCGCCTGGGGAGCCGGCTTCGATCCGAGCATTGCAACGGTGCCGAACCCGATTCCGATGGCCAGCAGCCCCATGGCCGCCATCGCCGCGACCGCCGCGAGCCGGCGCCCGATAGGCCCTTTGCCGGCGTCGGCCTCGGCTTCTCTCCCGTCCCGGGCCGATGACGGCCCGGCGCCGGCCGCAGGCGTCTCCGGAGTCGACATCGCCGATCAACCGCTCCGGCCTCTCACGATTGCGGGAACAGGCGAAGGAGGTTCTGCGGCATCTGGTTGGCCTGCGACAGCATCGCGACGCCGGCCTGCATCAGGATCTGCTTGCTGGTGAAGGTGGTCATTTCGCGCGCCACGTCCAGGTCGAGCAGATCGCTTCGCGCCGCTTCGGTATTCTCGATCGAGGTCGCGAGGTTGGTCGATGCGAACTCGAGGCGATTCTGCGACGCGCCGACGTTGGCGCGGACGGTGCTGAGCTTGAGGATGGCATCCGTGATCTTGGCGGACGCGGCCTTCGCCACGCTCTCGTTGATGACGCTGCTTCCCTTGAGCTTCAGCGCATCGGTGGTGATGCCGTCGACGTTGAACGAAAGGACGTCCGTGTCGCGGGCTGCGGTTCCGAGCTTGAAATTGAAGCGCTTGGTCTCGCTGACCGTCGCGCTGTTGGCCCCGACCAGCTGGGAGAGGGTCGAGAGATATATAGACCCGTAGTCCGTATCGGCCTTCGCTTCGTTGATCGTGCTGAAGCGAAGCACGGCAACGAGATTGCGGTCGGCCTCGCTCGCGATGGTCATGTCCCGGAGTTCGACCGAGTAGACGTTCCCGTCGCGTTGCATAACGCCGTAGATCGCCGGCGGCGCAAACGGCTTTGACGCCGATGCAAGTGTCTCGACCTCCTCGACCGAGCGATAGGGCACGACGGCGGTATTGATGATCGTATCCAGATTGGTGGGAGTGAGGGATGATCCGACCGTCAGGCTGGCAACCTCTGTCTCGGCCACCGCCGACGCCGCAGCATCGAAAGCGCCCGCGGTCACGATATCGATCCCGAACGTAGAGAAGCTGTAGGTCTTCACGCCGGTTCCCGACGTCACCACCGTCTGGGTGACCGGAGCGCCCGGGACGGTCGTGTCCGTCACGGTGATCGTCCCGGTGGCCGCGCCCGCGGTCGGCGCGACGGTGATCCTCAGGTTTTCTTTACTGACCGCGATCATTCCGTTAGGAACATCCTTGACCGTCACCGACGCCAGCTTTCCGGTCGTCGTGTGGGGTGCGCCGAGCGTAACGGTCTTCCTATCCCTTTCATTGGTCCCATACATATAGAAGATGTTGCCGACGGTGCTCAACTTGAGCGTCCGCGGCAGCCGGCCGAAAGCGGCACCGACCTTCGTGAGATTGATGCCTTCCTTCTCCACCAGGGTCTGGGACATCATTCCCAGAGCCTTTTCGAGCGGCGTGACCGCTTCCGTAGGCTGGATGTACGCATTCTGCAGCCTGGGATCTGATTCCACGAAACCCAATGCCGATGGGAAGCCGCTCTGACCCTTGTTGAAGAGATTGTTGAGGGACACTGTCAGGCCGAGCTGCGAGAACTTCACAACCTCCAGCTGACCTTCGACGATGCTGCGGTTGGCCAGGACGACCGTCTGGCTGGTGGCGTTGTCGAGATTTCGGGCGGTCAGCTCCCGGGTCGCCTGATTGTAGGCGAAACGGTACACCGAGCTCGGCACGTCCTCCTCGAACGCGATAGTCTCGAATCCCCTCTGCTTGCTCAAATGGTTCACATAGGCGGTGTCGTTCAAGGAATAGTTCAGACCGTTCTGCTTTCGTGCGACCTCGACGCTGCCGTTCACG
>CAMDFP010000111.1 GCA_945897335.1 Asaia bogorensis
TGATGAAGGTGATGGATGCCGACCGCGTCGGCAACATCATGGAAGAGATCCGCGGCCCCGCCGGCCGCACGATGTGGGACAAGCTCGGCAACGTGAACGAGATGGTTCTCGCGAACTATCTCAAGAACGAATACCCGCAGACCGTCGCCGTCGTCCTCACCAAGATCAAGCCGGACCACGCCGCCAAGGTCCTGACCATGCTGCCCGAGAACTTCTCGATGGAAGTCGTCATGCGCATGCTGCGCATGGAGGCGGTGCAGAAGGACGTGCTCTCCGACGTCGAGCGCACCTTGCGCACCGAGTTCATGAGCAACCTCGCGCGCGCGACCCGCCGCGACGCGCACGAGATGATGGCCGAGATCTTCAACAGCCTGGACCGCGCCACCGAGTCCCGCTTCGTCGCCGCCTTGGAAGAGCGCAACAAGGACGCGGCCGAGAGGATCAAGGCGATGATGTTCACCTTCGAGGATCTGAGCCGCCTCGACCCCGGCGGCGTGCAGACCCTCCTGCGCACGCTGGACAAGGCCAAGCTGGGCCTGGCGCTCAAGGGCGCCTCCGAGCCGCTCCGCGACCTCTTCTTCTCCAACATGTCCGAACGCGCCGGCAAGCTCTTGCGCGAAGACATGGCCTCGCTCGGGCCGGTGCGCCTGAAGGAGGTCGAGGAGGCGCAGATGACCATGGTGCAGACCGCCAAGGACCTGGCGGCCCGCGGCGAGATCGTGCTCTCCGACAGCAAGGGCGGCGACGAGCTGGTGTACTGAGGCTGGTCGGCTTGACCGGGTCCGCAGCGCCGGGGAGACCTTTCCGGTAACCCTGCCGAAAGGAGCCGCGACATGGTCAATTCGATCCTCGCCCGGAAACCGGGCCCCGCCGCCGGCGAGCGCGCGGCCGAGCCCCGCGTCCATCGCACGCCGAAGGGCTTCTCCGACCGCTTCGCGCTCGGCGTCACCAGGCTGCTGCGCTTCTCAGCCGACACCTTCTTCGCCAAGCGCTACGGCCACCGCGCCATCGTGCTGGAGACGGTGGCGGCCGTGCCCGGCATGGTCGGCGGCATGATCACGCATCTGACCTGCCTTCGCCGCATGGTCGACGACGACGGCTGGATCCGCACCCTGATGGAGGAGGCCGAGAACGAGCGCATGCACCTGATGACCTTCGTCGCGATCGCGAAGCCCACGACGTTCGAGCGCCTGGTCATCCTCTTCGCGCAATGGATCTTCTGGCTGGGATTCTTCCTCCTCTACCTCGTCTCGGCGCGCACGGCGCATCGCCTCGTCGGCTACTTCGAGGAGGAGGCGGTGATCAGCTACACGCTCTATCTCGAGGAGATCGACGCCGGCCGCTCGCCGAACGTGCCGGCGCCGGCGATCGCCCGGCACTACTGGATGCTGCCGGACGACGCGACGCTACGCGACGTGATCCTGGTCGTGCGCGCCGACGAGGCGCATCACCGCGACATCAACCACGGCTATGCCAGCCGGCTTGCCGGCGAGCCCGTCGACACGTCAGGGACGGCGCCTTATCCGCCCCATGCCGACGAGCTGCGCGGGAAGGCGTGAGGGGTTACGCCGCGAGACGGGTGCCGTCGTTCACAGCGGTTGCGATCGCCGCCTTGGCGGCATCGATCGCTTGGGCGCGGGCTTCGGGACCGAAGGCCAGCTTCTCGGCGCGGATGAAGGTGACGTCGGTGATGCCGACGAAGCCGAGCAGCGTGCGGAGATGCGGCTCCTGCGCGTCCATCGGCAGGGCCGGGCCTTCGCTGTAGAACCCGCCGCGGCTCTCCACCACGATCGCGCGCTTGCCCTTCAGCAGGCCTTCCGGGCCGGTCTCGGTGTAGCGGAAGGTGACGCCCGCCCGCAGCACATGGTCGAACCAGGCCTTCAGCGTGGAGGCCATGCCGAAATTATACATCGGCGCGCCGATGACGATCGTGTCGGCGGCCTTCAGTTCGGCGACCAGCGCGTCGGAGAGCGCCCGCGCTTCCGCCTGGGCCGGGTTCGCGGGCTCGCCGCCGCGGATCGCGGTCGCCGAATCCAGGGTGAGGTGCGGCACCGGCTGGCTGCCGAGATCGCGGGTGACGATGCGGGCCGCCGGGTCCTTCTGGGTCAGGCGCCGGACGGCGTCCTCGACCAGCTGGGTGGAGACGGACGCGGCGCCAAGGGCGCTGCTGGTGACGACGAGAACGCTCGACATGACGAACCTCCGGTGAATGCGATGACGGAGAGATGGTCAGGAGCGTCCCAGTCCGGTATGCGCAGGATCGGCAGGACAGTGTTGCAGCCAGAGGAACACCGATGCCAGGGGACAACATGATCGAGCTGGACGACCTCCGCAGCTTCGTCGAGGTGGTGGAGACCGGCGGCTTCGGCCGCGCGGCGAAGCGGCTCGGCGTCTCGAAGTCGATCGTGAGCCGCCGGGTGGCGCGCCTCGAGGCCGCGTTCGGCACGCGGCTCCTCTCCCGCACCACCCGCGGCATCAGCCCGACCGAGAGCGGGCACGAGCTGAAGGCGCGCGGCAGCCGCATCCTGGCCGAGCTCGACGAGGCCCGGGACGCCCTCGCCAAGGCCGGCGACGGCGCCGTCGGCCGGCTCCGCCTGTCGCTGCCCGTCGCCTTCGGCGTCCGCCATGTGGTGCCGGTGCTGGCCGATCTGGCGCGCACGCATCCGCGCCTCGAATTCGACGTCTCCTTCTCCGACCGCCTGGTCGACCTGGTGGGCGAAGGCTTCGATGCCGCCATCCGCATCGGCACGCTGAAGGATTCCAGCCTGGTCGCCCGCCGCATCGCGCCGGCCCGCGCCGTGGTGGTGGCGAGCCCGGAGTATCTGAAGCGGAAGGGGCGGCCGAAGACCCCGGCCGACCTCGCCGATCATGACTGCCTGCTCTACAGCGGACGGCCGACCGAGAGCTGGCAGTTCGGCTCAGGCAAGCGGCAAGTCTCGATCCGCGTGCAGGGCCGCTTCAAGTCCGACAACAGCGACGCGATCCTGGCCTGGGCGGTCGCCGGCATCGGCATCGCCAACCTGCCGTCGTTCTTCCTCGCCGACGCGATCGAGTCCGGCAGGCTGGAGCCGCTGCTGCTCGACCATCCGCAGCCCGATTTCGGCATCCATGTCGTGCTTCCCCCCGGCGCCTTCACCCCCGGCAAGACCCGGGCGCTCGTCGACGCGCTGGTGACCCGCTTCAAGGGCCCTCCCGACTGGGACCGCTGCCTGATGGCGGCGGAGGAGGGGAAGCGGAAGAGGTAAGGGCGGGCGGCCGGCCGCATCGGGTGCAGGCCCTGGCCGCGAGGTATATGCTCGCCTCGTCGACGCCAGAAGGAGCCGAGGCTCGTGCCGCAAGACCTGGGGACAACCTGACCCGTGCTGCCGCCCGCCGACCGCATGGCGCCCGAGATCCGAGCCGTCGTCGACTACTGGAGCTCGCTACGGCAGGGCGGCGGCCTTCCCGGCTTCCGGCAGCTCGATCCGGCCGCGTTAGGTGCGCTGCTTCCCGGCATCTGGGTCCTCGACGTGGTTCGCGATCCCTACCGCTTCAGGTTCAGGCTGATCGGCGAGCAGGTCCTGGACTCGCGCCCGACCCTGCCGCTCGACGACGCCGGCACGGCCGGCCGGGGCACGGCGATGCCGACGCCGCGAAAGGGCATGTTCCTCGACGAGTACCATGGCGGCCCGCTGCCGCCCCGCATGTTCGAGGGCTTCGTCCGCGCCGTGGAGTGCCACGAACCCGACTGGTACGAGGGCACGCCGCTGACCCGGCACACGCGCTGGATCAAGGCGCTCGAGCGGGTGACGCTGCCGCTCGCCGAGAACGGCCGCGACGTCGACGCCCTCTTGAACCTGACCCTCTATCGCCGCCGCTGAGGGCAGGGGCGCGTCGCCTCGGAGGCGACCGGCCCGATAGGACGCCGCCCGGGAAGACGCGCGACGCCCGTCGATAAGAGTCCGGACGGAGCCTAGCGGGCGCTCGCGCGGGACTTCGGCCCGGGGCCGCGCATGTAGTGCGCCTCCGGTCGGTAGCCGGTTTCGGCCAGGAGCCGCCGGAGCCATGCGGCCACGCGTCGTGCTCTCCGGCCGGCGGCAGAGACCCAGGCAGTCGGGAACGGGGATCGGGAGGTCATCGTCTTTGCTTCCACGAACGTCGAGCCTGCCGCCATCATGCAGCCGCCGTGCCAGCGGTGACTGCGAGCTGGATCACACTTGCAGAGGAAAAGCGCCATCGTCGGCCGCAGAAACGTGCCCGAAGGGGCGGCCATGACCCGTGGTCCGGACCAGGATCGATCTTCTGGACCTGCCGCGCGAGTGCTCGCAGGCGTACCCAAGTTTCGAGGTGGGCGCGTCATGGCTGGGCGCGAAGCCGGGTCCCTTCGGGCTGGGTGCGACTTTTCCCGAAGTGCCGCCGGGCAAGACGGCGTCGCCCTTACACCGGAGCCTCTCCCCGTGTGGCGTTCGTCAGCGCCGAGGACGCTCGCCTCGAATACCAGCGATCGAGCCGGCCGGCGCCGGGCCGGGCACGCTGGTGTTCCTGCATGAGGGCCTGGGGTGGGTCGCGGGATGGCGCGACTGGCCGGCGAAGTTGGCCACCGCCATCGGCTGTCGTGCGCTGGATTCTTTGCGGCGGGGCAATGGCCCGTCCGATCCGATCATGGTCCGGCGCGGCGCCGGCCTCATGCCACTGGCGCCGCCCCGACCTTCGCCGGCTTGATCCGGGAGATCTCGGTCCTCAAGGCGCGCTCGGCGTGCCACAGGTCGTGAGCCTCCTGCATGCCGAGCCAAAGCTCGGGCCCGTTGCCGCAGAACTTACCGAGGCGGAGCGCCATCTCCGGCGTCACGGCGGCCGTCTCGGCGAGGAGACGGTGCAGGGTCTGGCGGGTGATGTTCAATCGGGCGGCCACGTCCTTCACCTGCATGCCGAGGCTGGGAAGCACGACCTCCCGGAGGAGGGCGCCGGGATGGCGCGGCGCGAGGGCCGCGTGTCGGAGTGCTTTACGTGCCATGTAGGCCCTCCAGGTCGAACTCGATTGCGTCGGTGCCGCCATCGGATGGCAACGAGTAGCGTTGCGCGTTACGTGGATCAATGGCTGGACGAAGGGGGTTCTTTTTCGAGGCGACCCTGGAGCCTGTGACGATTCGGCGGTGTTTGCGAGCGCCGGAGTGTGCGTCTCCCCTATATCATTGATCCATCTATTGAAAGTGTCCAACTCCTGTCGTATCTTGACAGGATGGATCGGAGCGCCGGATGACCCCGCGGAACCTGCAGGATCGCGTGCTGCAGCGCATCGCCCGCAAGCGCGGCGATGTGTTTCTGCGTGCCGATTTCGAGGATCTCGGCGGCTACGATCAGGTGGGCCGCGTGCTGCTCAACCTGGTGCGCGCCGGCCGGCTTCTGAAGATCGGGCAGGGCCTCTACACGCGCGCGACCCGGTCGCCGTTCAGCGGCAAGCTGGTGCCGGCGAAGGGGCTCGCCGCGTTGACCGAGGCGCTGGACCGCCTCGGCATCGAGACGGCGCCGACGCGCCTGCAGCAGGACTACGACGCCGGCCGGACCACGCAGGTCCCTACCGGCCGCACCGTCGCGGTCAAGGCGCGGGTTCGCCGCCGGATCGGCTATGGCGGGATCACCCTGAGCTTCGAGCGTGCCGGATCGTCGCCTCGTTGAGCAGGCCGCCGCCGATCTCGGGACGGATCCCGGCCTCGTGGAGAAGGATTGGCACGTCGTCCGCGCGCTCAGTGTGATCGCGACGCTGGGCGACACGGGCATCACGCCGGTCTTCTCGGGCGGCACCTCGCTGTCGAAAGGCTGGGAGCTGATCCGGCGCTTCTCGGAAGACATCGATTTCAAGGTCGCGATGCCCGCCGCGTCGCCTGCCAAGGCCAGGTCGGCTCGCAGCGCCTATCGCCGCCGGCTTCTCGATGCGCTGGTGGCGAACGGCTTCACGACCGAGGGCGAGCCGCTGGTCGGCAATGCGAGCCAGTTCTTCCGCGCCGACCTCGCCTATCCGAGTGCCTTCGCGACGGGCAGGGGCCTCCGGCCGCATGTGCGGATCGAGATGACGTTTCATCCGCCGCGCCTCCCGCCTGCTATGCGGCCGATCCGGTCCCTGATCTCGATGCTGGACCGCAGCCGGCCCGCCGAGATCGAGGGATTTCCCTGCGTCGATCCCGTCGAGACCGCGGCCGACAAGCTGAGCGCGCTGGCATGGCGGGTCTGTGCCCGGGATCGTGCCGCCGACGGCGACGACCCGACGGTCATCCGCCATCTGCACGACCTCGCCGCGCTCGAAGCCCATGCCGGGGCCCCTGCGGATTTTCGGCAGCTGGTCCGCGACGTCGGAGAGGCCGATGGTGGGCGAGGGGGCGACGGCGTGCCGACGGCGCTCTCCGCCCGTCTGGCTCTGATGCTGTCCCGGCTCGGCACCGATGCCCTGTGGCGGGCGGAGTATGAGAGTTTCGTCCGGCAGGTCTCCTTTGCCGATGCCGAGGACATGATCGGTTACGATCGGGCGCTTGCCGCCTGCACGCGGCTGGTCGCGATCGTAGACGGCTGACGAGCCCGGCCGCCCGCGACATGCTACCAATCGCCTGATCTTCCTCTCCCGGAGCCTCTCCCCTCAATGCCGTTCGTCACCGTCCTCGACACGCGTCTCGAATACCAGCTGATCGAGCCGGCCGGCGCCGGCGCGGGCACGCTGGTGTTCCTGCATGAGGGGCTGGGCTCGGTCGCGGGATGGCGCGACTGGCCGGCGAAGGTGGCGGTGGCCACGGGCTCGCGCGCGCTGGTCTATTCGCGCCGGGGATATGGCCAGTCCGATCCCATCGTGGCGCCGCGCGCCGTCTCCTTCATGCATGACGAAGGCCGCCTGGTGCTGCCGGCGCTCTTGGATGCGCTCGGCATCGAGCGGCCGGTGCTGATCGGCCATTCCGACGGCGGCTCGATCGCGCTGATCCATGCCGGTGCCACGCAGCGGCCGGTGCGGGGCGTGGTCACGCTCGCCGCGCACGTCTTCGTCGAGGACCTCACCATCGCCGGCATCGTCGAAGCCAAGCGCGTGTTCGAGACCACCGACCTCTGCGCCCGCCTCGGCCGCCTCCATGCCGATCCGCGCGGCGCCTTCTGGGGCTGGAACGACATCTGGCTGAAGCCGGCCTTTCGCAGCTGGAATATCGAGGACGTGCTGCCCGCGATATCCTGCCCGGTGCTGGCGATCCAGGGCCTCGACGACCAGTACGGCACCCCGGCCCAGGTGGACGCCATCGTCCGCGGCGTCGGCGCCAACGCCCGGCCGCTGCTGATCCCCGACTGCAAGCACGCCCCGCATCGGGAAGCGGAGGCGGCGACCACGGCGGCCATCGTCGACTTCGTGAAGGGCCTTCCTTGAGATGACCCACCAGGTGTTCCGTTGCCGCTTCACTGTCCGCTTCGGCGATTGCGACCCGGCGGCGATCGTCTTCTATCCGCGCTATGTCGAGATGCTGAACAACGCCTGCGAGGAGTGGTTCGAGAAGGGCCTGGCCGAGCCCTGGGGCCGGATGCACCGGGCCGACCATCGCGGCATGCCGATCGTCGACCTCCAGGTCCGCTTCCTCAAACCCAGCCGGCTCGGCGAGCAGCTCGACTTCTCCCTCACGCTCATCGCGCTCGGACGCAGCGCCGTCACCCTCGAGATCCTGGTCGACGGGGAGGGGGCCGACGGCAAAGTTGAGCGACGTCTGGAGGCGCAACTGAAGCTGGTGCACTCCGACCTCCACGGACCTAAGGCGATCCCGATCCCGACCGAGCTCAGGGAGCGGATGAAGCCCTTCCTCAAGGATGCATCATAATTCCTGTGGTAAATTGACGAGGCGCAGAGCTGCATTATAATGCGTTTTTCCGGCGCCCAGGAGTGCAGGATATGTTCGTCTTCGACCGCCATCCCAGCCGGTATCGCCATTGGAAATTGAGCTTCGAGGGGCCGGTCGCAACCCTGGCGATGGATGTCGACGAGGCCGGCGGGCTGGTCGAAGGCTATGCCCTCAAGCTGAACTCCTATGATCTCGGCGTCGACATGGAGTTTCATGATGCGCTCCAGCGGGTGCGGTTCGAGCATCCGGAGGTCAAGACCGTAGTGATCACGTCCGCCAAGGAGCGGATGTTCTGTGCCGGCGCCAACATCTACATGCTGGGGACCTCCTCGCATGCCTGGAAGGTGAATTTCTGCAAATTCACCAACGAGACCCGGAACGGCATGGAGGATTCCTCCCGCCATTCCGGCCTCAAATTCCTGGCCGCGGTGAACGGTTCCTGTGCCGGCGGTGGCTATGAAATCGCAATGGCTTGCGACGAAATCCTGATGGTGGATGACAGGTCGACCACCGTCAGCCTGCCGGAGGTGCCGCTGCTGGGCGTGCTGCCCGGAACCGGGGGCCTGAGCCGGCTGGTCGACAAGCGGGGCGTCCGCCGCGACCTCGCCGACCTCTTCTGCACCAACCCCGACGGCGTCCGCGCCGATCGCGCCAAGGCCTGGGGCCTGGTCGATGCCGTTGCCCTGCCTCGGGAATTCGCCGCCAGGGTGAAGGCGCGGGCGCTGGATCTCGCCGCGCTTTCCGACCGGCCGGAGGGGGAGCGGGGCGTCGAGTTGCCGCCGCTGAACCGCCGGATCGAGGGCGAGAGCCGCATTACTTACGATTTTGTATCGGTCGACTTGGATCCGGCCCGGCGCCTCGCCACGATTACGGTGAGGGCGCCCGAGACCCCTCCCGAGGCCGATCTTCCCGCAATCCTGGCCGCCGGTGCCGCCTGGTGGCCGCTGGCCATGGCCCGCGAGCTCGACGACGCCATTTTAATGTTGCGCCTCAATGCCTTGGACATCGGTCTCTGGGTGCTGAAGACCAGCGGCGAGGCGGGCCACGTGATCGTCGCCGACAAGGCGCTTTTAGCCAACAAAACCAACTGGTTCGTGCGCGAAACCATCGGCATGCTGCGCCGCACGCTCGCCCGGCTCGACGTCTCGTCCCGCAGCCTCTACGCCGTCGCCGACGAAACCTCCTGTTTTTCCGGGACCTTAGCCGAGTTTCTTCTGAGCGCCGACCGCAGCTTCATGCTGGATCCCGGGCCCGAGATCCGCCTTTCCGAGGTGAATTTCGGCCTCTACCCGACGGTGTCTCACCGGAGCCGGCTAACCTCCCGTTTCAACAGCGAAATTTCCGCCGAGGCGCTGCGGCCCCGGATCGGCGAGGCCCTGGACGCGCCGGCCGCTCTGGCCGCCGGCCTCGTTACGATCACCCCGGATGAGCTTGATTGGGAAGAGGAAATCCGGCTTGCCCTGGATGACCGCGCCGGGCTTTCGCCCGATGCGCTCACCGGCATGGAGGCGAGCCTCCGCTTCTCCGGCCCGGAGACGCTCGAGACCAAGATCTTCGGCCGGCTATCTGCCTGGCAGAACTGGGTTTTTGGCCGACCCAACGCCGTCGGCGACAAGGGTGCGCTGAAGCTCTTCGGCACCGGGGCCAAGGCCCGCTTCGACTGGGAAAGGGTCTAAGTCCATGACCAGCCTGAATTACCAGGAGTTGATCCCCAACAACGTCGACCTCGCCGGCAACAAGCAGCTGCAGCGGGCGCTGGAGCACTGGCAGCCGAGATTTCTAAATTGGTGGAAGGAGTTGGGGCCCGAAGGTTCCCAGGCATCGGAGGTCTATCTGCGCACCGCCACCTCGGTCGACGCCAAGGGCTGGGCGACCTACGGCTACGTCAAGATGCCGGATTATCGCTGGGGAATTTTCCTCGCCGATCAAGAGCTTGAGCGGAAGATCGGCTTCGGCGACATGATCGGCCAGCCGGTCTGGCAGCAGGTGCCGGCCGACTTCCGCTCCCAGCTCCGCCGCCTGATCGTGACCCAGGGCGATACCGAGCCCGCCTCGGTCGAGCAGCAGCGGCTTTTGGGGCTCACCTGTCCCAGCCTCTACGACTTGAGAAATCTCTTTCAGGTCAACGTGGAAGAGGGCCGCCACCTCTGGGCCATGGTCTACCTCCTGCACGCCCATTTCGGCCGCGACGGCCGCGAGGAGGCCGAGGAGCTGCTGGCACGCCACTCCGGCGATGCCGACAAGCCGCGCATCCTCGGCACCTTCAACGAGCCGATCTCGGACTGGCTCTCCTTCTTCATGTTCACCTACTTCACTGATCGGGATGGGAAATTCCAGCTTAAGAGCCTGGCCGAGAGCAGCTTCGACCCGCTCGCCCGCAGCTGCCGCTTCATGCTGGCCGAGGAGGCCCACCACATGTTCGTGGGCGAGAACGGCATCGGCAGGATCATCAAGCGAAGCCTTGAAATCATGAAGGAAATCGGCAGCGAAGACGCGGAAGCGGTGAGGCGCGCCGGCGGCATCGACCTCGGCACCGTGCAGCGCCACGTGAACTTCTGGTTCTCGTCATCGCTCGACCTCTTCGGCTCCGAGCAATCGTCCAATGCCGCCACGTCTTTTGCCAATGGGATCAAAGGGAGACCGGACGAAGCTAAGTTTGAAGATCATCTGGCTCTGGACCAGACCTATGACGTCGAGGGGCCGTCCGGCGTCGATGCCGTGCCTCTGCGGAACGCCATGAACGAGGTCACCCGCCGCGCCTACATCGCCGATTGCGAGATCGGCTTCACCCGCTGGAACCGCATCATCCAGAAGGCCGGGTTCGAGACCCAGCTCCGCCTGCCGTCAGCGCGCTTCCGCCGCACCATCGGGCTCTGGAGCGGGCAGCCGGTGACGCCCGAGGGGCGGGTGATCGGCCGCGAGGAGTGGGAGGCGCGGAAGGGGGAATGGCTGCCCAATCAACAGGATAGCGCCTTCATCCACTCGCTGATGCACCAGGTGGTCGAGCCCGGGAAGGTCGCCGGCTGGATCGCGCCGCCCGACCGCGGCATCAACAACCTCGGCATCGACTACGAGTATGTGAAGTTCCACTGAAGTGCCCCGCCGCATCGCGATCGTCGGCGCGGGGCCGGCCGGGCTCTACACCCTTGAACGGCTTGTCAAAACCGACCCGGAGGCGCGCATCGACGTGATCGACCGGCTGCCGGTGCCCTTCGGCCTGATCCGCTACGGCGTCGCCCCCGACCACCAGTCGACCAAGCAGATCGCCCGCCTTCTGACCCGGGCGCTGGAGCGCCCGAACGTCCGCTTCATCGGCGGGGTCGAGGTCGGAAAGGATATAAATCTCAACGATCTGCGCGCCGCTTTTGATGCGGTGGTGATCGCCACCGGCTGCCCTCGCGACCGCAAGCTCGGCATTCCAGGCGAGGATCTCCCGAACGTGCTGACTTCATCCCAAGTGACTGGCTTGTACAACGACCTGCCCGACCATGTCGCCGGGCTGCCTACCCAGGTCCGCGACGTCGTCATCATCGGCGCCGGCAACGTCGCGCTCGACGTCGCCCGGATATTTTCCAAGTCTACCAACGAGATGGCCGGTTCCGATCTCGCGCCGGAAAAGGGGGATCGCCTCGCCGGCTGGCCGCTCCGCAGCATCACCCTCGTCGCCCGCCGAGGCGCCGCCGAGGCCAAGTTCACGGTCCTCGAGGTCGAGGAGATCGGCCGCCTCGCCCGCGCCCAACCCCTTGTCGACGAAGCGGAATTGCCGCCCGAGGCCTTCGGCGAGTCCGCCGTACTGCGCACGCTGCGGGGCTACGCCCGCCAGCCCCGCGATCACCGCCCGATCGCTCTCTCCTTCCGCTTCGGCCTTGTTCCGACTGCCTTTTCAGCCGATGGGGTGCAATTCGGCGCGGTCTCCCTGCCGGCCGACCTCGCCATCACCTGCATCGGCTCCGAGGGCACCCGGGACGGCGCCTACGTGGTCGGCTGGGCCGCGAACGGCGCCTCCGGCACCATCCCCGCCAGCCGCACCCACGCCCATCTCGTCGCCGACAGGCTCCTGGCCGCGACCGTCGCCGGCGACCGCCCCGGCTGGGTGGCCGTCGCGCCCTTCAGCCTGGACGACTGGAAGAAAATCGACCTCGCCGAGCGCCAGCGCGCCCCGGACGGACGGGTTCGGCACAAATTTGCGACCGTTGCCGAACTGGACGCCGCCCGCCGGCCTTAGATTGGCTCGGCCTCTCCCAGGCTGATATGGTTAAGGCAGCCAGACACGCAGAGGTGCCAGATGACGCTCCGCATCAATTCGATCGCCCCGGATTTCCAGGCGAAGACCACCCACGGCGACCTCAATTTCCACGAGTGGATCGGCGACGGCTGGGCGATCCTGTTCTCGCACCCGAAGGACTTCACGCCGGTCTGCACCACCGAGCTCGGCTACATGGCCAAGCTCAAGCCCGAGTTCGACAAGCGGAACACCAAGATCGTCGGCCTCAGCGTCGACCCGGTGGACAACCACTCCCGCTGGGCCAAGGACATCGAAGAGACCCAGGGCGCTGCGGTCACCTATCCGATGATCGGCGACCCGGAACTCAAGGTAGCGACCCTCTACGACATGCTGCCTGAGGGCGCCGGGACCACGTCGGAAGGCCGCACCGCCGCCGATAACGCCACCGTCCGCTCGGTGTTCATCATCGGCCCAGACAAAAAGATCAAGGCGATGCTCACCTACCCGATGAGTACCGGTCGGAACTTCGACGAGGTGATGCGCCTGCTTGAGTCCTGCCAGCTGACGGCGAAGCACCAGGTGGCGACCCCGGTCAACTGGAAGCAGGGCGAGGACGTGATCATCGTCCCGGCCGTCTCAGACGAAGCGGCCAAGGCGAAGTATCCAGGCGGCTGGAAGGCACCGAAACCCTACCTCCGCATCATCCCCCAGCCCAAGGGCTGACGACAGATCTTACGGCGGCCGATAGGCAATCATCCCTCGGCCGCCGGCCCGACACGGAGTGACGGCGCAGAAACGGGCCGAGGCTGAGGTCGTAGGCAAGACCGCACGTCTCGAGGTGGAATTGGAGAACATGGGCGATGGGATCTCGGTCTTTGACCGCGATCTGAACATCCTCCTCCACAATCGGCAGATGCGGGCGCATTTCGGGCTTCCAAGCGATCCGAATGAGCAGGCGCAGCGCCTCATCAATGGTCTCAGGAATTCGGATGCGGGAGTTTCCGAGATCTAAGGATCAGAGGGACGTGTCACTTCCGTTCTCCGCAAGCCGTTGCCCGATGGCCGGCTCGTGCGCCGGTACACCGACATCACGGAGCGAAGACGGGCCGAGGCCGATATCGCAAGCAAGACGGCGCTACTGGCGGCGACACCAGAGAGCATTCAGGACGGCATATCGATGCACGACGAGAATCTCAACATCACCGTGACGAATCGTCTCCTCACCCAGATATTCAAGCTGCCGGCCGACTATTTCGCATCGTCGCCGATGCATGTCTCCCGCGTGCTGAAGTGTTTTTGCCCAGCGCGGTGATTGCGGGTCAAGCGATGTAGACGTGATCGAGGAGCGCCGTCTTGCCGGTTTCAGCAAGCGCGAACCGTGGGCGGCCGAACTTGCCGTGTTCGATCGGATCATCGAGATCCACCATAATCCGCTCGCGGATGGGCGGCTCCTTCGGCGCTACGCCGATGTCACCGAGCGCAGGTAACTCGAGAGTGGCCTGAAGGAAGCGCGAGAGCCGAAGCGTTAGGAGGATAGCCGGAGATCAGCAGCTCCGGCCGCCCCGCTGGGGGCGTACCGGAGCGGTGATCTGAAGAACTTCAGCCCCAGTATGGCGGGACCTTGTAGTAGGTGAACGACTTGGAGCGGATGTCGCCATCCGAGCTGACTAGGTCATCGAGGTCGTAGGCGGGAGCCCGCTGCAGCGTGTCCTTCGACATCGGCACGACATAGCCGCCCATGTCCTTGCTGTAGTCCAGCAGCGACCAGGGGATCGGATGGTACTTCTCGCCCATACCGAGGAACCCGCCGAAGCCGAGGACGGCGTACATGATGTTGTTCGAGGTCTTGTCGAGCACGACGTCCTCGACGTGACCGATCTTGTCGCCGGAGGAGTTGTAGACCGACGTCCCCTTGACCTTGGAGCCGAGGATCGCCTTGGTGTGTCCAGTAGCCGTAGGCATGGCGTAGTCTCCTGAAA
>CAMDFP010000112.1 GCA_945897335.1 Asaia bogorensis
GTGCGCGCCAAGCGCTTCGTGCTGGCGACCGGATCCAGGCCGGCGGTGCCGAAGATCCCCGGCCTCGCCGATCTGCCCTATCTCACCAACGAGTCGGTCTTCGATCTCCGCTCGCTGCCGCGCCACCTGCTGGTGATCGGCGGCGGACCGATCGGCATCGAGCTGGCCCAGGCCTTCCGACACCTCGGATCCGAAGTGACGGTGATCGAGGCGGCGACGATCCTCGCCAAGGACGATCCGGAGCTGGTGGCGGTGGTCCGCACGCGCCTGCTCGCCGACGGCATCGAGCTTCGCGAAGGCGCCACGGTCGAGGGCGTCGAGCGCGCCGGCAACGGCGTCGCGATCACCGTCGCCGACAAGACCAGCACGCATCGGATCGAAGGCTCCGACCTTCTGGTCGCGGTCGGCCGCACGCCCGATCTCGGCGCGCTCGCGCTGGAGGCGGCCGGCGTCGCCTCGACGCCGAAGGGCGTGCAGGTCGATGCGCGGCTCCGCACCTCCAACCGCCGGATCTTCGCCGTCGGCGATGCGGTGGGCGACCGCCAGTTCACCCATTGGGCCGGCTACCACGCCGGCATCGTGCTGAAGAACGCGCTCTTCCGCCTGCCAGCGAAGGTCGACCTCTCGCTCTGCCCCTGGGTCACCTATGCCTCGCCGGAGCTGGCACAGGTCGGCATGACCGAGGCCGATGCACGGAAGCGGCGCGGCGACGACGTGCAGGTGCTGCGCGCGCGCTTCCAAGAGAACGACCGCGCCCGCACCGAGGCCGACACCGACGGGCTGGTGAAGGCGGTGGTCGGCAAGCGCGGCCGCATCCTCGGCTGCGGCATCGTGGGATCGGAAGCGGGCGAGCTGATCCAGGTGTGGGAGCTCGCGATCCGAAAGCGCCTCGGCATCGGCGCCATCGCCGAGATGGTGGCACCGTATCCCACCCGCGGCGAGGCTTCCAAGCGCGCCGCCGGCAGCTACTATACGCCGATGATCTTCGGCGAGCGGACGAAACGCATCGTGCGCTTCCTCCTGCGGCTCACCCGATGAAGCGCTACCTGCCGCTGGCGGTGATCGCGGTGGTGGCGGTGCTCGCCTATGCGTCCGACCTCGGCTACTATCTGACGCTCGATCACCTGCGTGCGCACAAGCAGATCATCGTCGACTTCGTCGCCGCGAATCCGGTCGGCGCCGCCGCGATCTACCTGATGCTCTACGCGCTTGCCGTCGCCGTCTCGGTGCCGGGCGCGGTATTCATGACCATCATCGGCGGCTTCCTGTTCGGCGCCGTGGTCGGCACCACGCTGACCGTGATCGCCGCCACGCTGGGCGCGACGCTGCTGTTCCTCGCCGCGCGCTCGGCCCTCGGCAACCTGCTCCGCGACAAGGCCGGTCCGGCGATCGCGAAGATGGAGGCGGGATTCCGCCGCGACGCCTTCTCCTATCTGCTGGTGCTGCGCCTGGTGCCGCTGTTCCCGTTCTTCATCGTCAACCTGGTGCCGGCCTTCCTCGGCGTCGGCCTCGGCACCTATATCGGCGCGACGCTGCTCGGCATCATCCCCGGCACGCTGGTCTACACGCTGGCCGGCTGCGGCCTCGGCAGCATCCTCGAAGCCGGCGGCGAGTTCTCGCTGAAGAGCATCCTGACGCCCGAGATGATCGCCGCCCTCTGCGGCCTCGCCCTCCTGGCGCTGGTGCCGGTGCTCTACAAGCGGTTCGCGCGTCCGGCATAGGCCCTCGCTCGCGCTCGCCCCCACCCGCCCCCGCTGCGCGGGAGAGGGGGCAAGAATGCTCCGCCGCTTTCGTACTCCCTCTCCCGCGCAGCGGGGGAGGGTTGGGGTGGGGGCGAGCGAAGCGAGGCCTTAGTCGGGCAGCGCTTCGATGAAGCCGACAAGCTGATCGAAGCGCCACACCTCGAGCCGTCTCGTCGTCGCTTTCACACGCTCGCCGAGATCCTTGTCCTCGGTAACGAGTACGTCCGCCGCCGCTTCCGCCGTGGCTGCGATCATGTCGTCCTCGGAGGGATGCGGATTGCCTGCGCTCCACGCTGCCTCGTTCGTCGGAATCCGGCGGAAGGGAACCTTCTGCATCGCCGCACGCCGGACCGCATCGGGAATCCGCTGGATCTCCTCGTCCTGGACGCGCGTGCGCAGGATCTCGATCTCCCCGTTTTGGACCGCGCGGGCCAGGCGGGCGGTGAACCCGGCGCGGGCGACGATCCGGTCGTAGACGTTGGTGTCGAGCATCAGCCTCCGGGCCATGCGCGCCGGCCGGTCACCGCGCCGCCAGCAGCGCCTCGATGCCGAGGCCGAGCGCGATCAGGCGGCGGTCGTGGCCGTGCTCGCCGACCAGCATGAGGCCGACCGGCCCCTCGCCCGGGGCCTGGATCGGCAGCGTGATCGCGCAGCGGTCGAGGAAGTTGAACATCGCGGTGTTGCGGAGGATCAGCCGGTTCTTCTGCATGAAGGTCTCGGGCGTCGCCACCTCGTCCAGCGCCGGGGCCACGATCGGGATCGTCGGCAGGATCATCGCGTCGTAGGGCCGGGTGATCGCGCGCGCGCGGCCGATCATCTCCTGGCGGATGCGCATCAGGTCGATGTAGTCGGCCGCCGGCATGTCGATGCCGCCCTTGATGCGGGAGAGCACCAGCGGGTCGAACTTGTCGGCCTTGGCCGCGATGGTCTCGCGGTGATGCGAATAGGCCTCGGGCGCCGAGAAGCCGCCACGTGAGTTGATCTTGGGGATCTCCGCCAGCTCCGGCATGTCGACATCGACCAGCAGCGCGCCGGCGGCCGAGAGCTTCGAGAGCGTCTTCTGGTAGGCGCCCGACACCGTCGCATCCAGGTTTTCCAGCACCAGGCCCTTGATCACGCCGAGGCGGAGGCCCTTGACCGGCATCGCCTGAGGCACCGTCGCCGGCTCGTCCGCCATCACCGCGTCCAGGATCGCGCATGACGCCAGCGTCTTCGCCAGGGGGCCGATCGAATCCTGGCTGAAGGAGAGCGGGAAGGCGCCGTCGAGCGTGATCCGGCTCGCGGTCGGCTTGATGCCGGCAAGCCCGCAGAGCGCCGCCGGGATGCGCACCGAGCCGCCGGTGTCGGAACCGATGGATCCGGCGCACATGCCGTCGGCCGCCGAGACCGCCGCACCCGAGGACGAGCCGCCGGGGATGCGGCCGCGTGCGCGGTCCCAGGGATTCTTCGGCGTGCCGTAATGCGGGTTGAGGCCGATGCCGGAATAGGCGAACTCGGTCATGTTGGTGCGGCCGACCAGCACGGCGCCGGCTGCCCGCAGCCGGGCGACGATCGGCGCGTCGGCCTTGGCCGGAGCCGCATCGGCGAGAGCGACCGAGCCCGCCGGCGTCGGCTGGCCGGCGACATCGAACAGGTCCTTGATCGAGACCGGAATGCCGGCCAGCGGCGAGGGCGGCGGGCCGAATGTCCGCATCCGATCCCAGTGATCGGCCTCGGCGCGGGCGCGGTCGTGCCAGACCTTGATGAAGGCGCGACTGCCCTCGCCCGCCTTGTCGTCGATACGCGCCAGCGCCTCGTCGGCGAGCGCACGCGACGTCGTCCGTCCCTCCGCGAGATCGGCGGCGAGAGCGAGGATCGGTTTCATCTCGGAAGTCCCCCTGGAAATCGAATCGGTCGAGCAGCGGCCATGCTAACATGGTCCCTCGCCGGCGCCGAAGCGCCGGGCGACGGCTCTCCCCCTCCTCCCCGGGATTCCATGGTCGCGATCACCGCCGATGCACGCAGCGACGCCCGGGTCATCGGGCTGGTCTCGGTCGCGCATTTCTTCAGCCATTTCTATTTCCTGGTGCTGCCGCCGCTGTTCCCGGTCTTGAAGGAGACCTACGGCGTCAGCTTCGCGGCACTCGGCCTCCTGATGTCGGCGATGAACATCGGCACCGGGCTTCTGCAGCCGCTGATGGGCGTGGTGGTCGACCGCATCGGCGGCAAGACGGTGCTGATCTGGGGCCTGGCGCTGCACGCGGCGGCGATGGGCGCGATCGGCTTCACCTCCAGCTATGTGGCGATCCTGCTGCTGATGGGCCTGGCCGGCATCGCCAACTCGGTCTATCACCCGGCCGACTACGCCATCCTCTCGGCCTCGATCGACAAGCGGCGGATCGGCCGCGCCTTCTCGATCCACACCTTCGCCGGATACCTGGGCTTCGCCGTGGCGCCGGTTGTGATCGCCGCCCTCACCGTGCCGCTGGGGTGGCGGGGCGCGCTGGTCGCCTCCGGGGTCGCTGGCCTCGTCTCCGCCGCCGCCCTCCTCTGGTACAAAGATGCCCTGGCCGAGGAGCGCTCACCGGCAAACGCCAAGGCCGGCGCGGGCCTCGGCGGCGACCTGCTCAAGTCTCCGGCGATCTGGATCTCCTTCCTCTTCTTCATCCTGATCGCCGCCGCCTCCTCGGGGCTCAACGGCTTCTCGGTCTCGGCCCTCGACCTCATGTGGGAGACGCCGTTCTGGGCGGCGACCACCGGGCTTTCGGCCTATCTCTTCGCCGGCGCCGCCGGCGTGCTGGTCGGCGGCTACATCGCCGACCGCACCGCGCGCCACGGCACCGTGGCCGTGCTCTGCCTGCTCGGCACGGCGGCCATGTTCGCCGTTGTCGCCATCGTCGACCTCGGCATCGCCGGGCTGATGGCGGTCATGGCCCTGACCGGCCTTCTCAACGGCATCATCCAGCCCAGCCGCGACATGATGGTGCGCGCGGTGACGCCGCCGGGATCGATCGGCAAGGTCTTCGGCTTCGTCACATCCGGCTTCAACGTCGGCGGCGCCATCGCGCCCTTGGGCTACGGCGCGCTCCTCGACCACGGCGAAGCCGCCGCCATCTTCTGGGTGATCGCAGCCTTGAACCTGCTGGCGATCGGAACCGTGGTCAGCGTCCGCTGGCGGCGATGATCCCGGCCGGAGGGCGGCGAGAACGGGCGCGTCGTCGCGCATTTTCTGTCACAATGGGCCTCCGCGACGACAGCCTGGGGACTCCTCCGGATGACCAATCCCTTCGACGTACTCGAGCCGGGCCGGCCTTACTTCGCGGGCATCGTCGCCGGACTGCAGAGTCCGCTGAAGCGCTACCTGATGATGCCCCCGGTGGTCCACTCGCTGAGGACGGTCGGGCGGCCGATCTCGGTACTGGAGGTGGGATCCTGGATCGGCACGTCGGCCCTGGTATGGGCGGAGGCGCTCAACCGGTTCTCGCCGCAGAAGGGCGCCATCCTCTGCGTCGACTCGTGGGATCCGTATTTTCCCGCCGATGACGCGATGCGCGTCGAGAACGAGAGCTACGCCCGGATGACGCGCCTCGCGGCGTCCGGCCTCGCCTATCAGCTGTTCCTGCACAATGTCAGATGCGGACCGAGCGCGGTGCCGATCCGGCATTTCCGCGGTGCCAGCGACGACGTCCTCCCCTACCTCGCCGACCGGAGCTTCGACATCGTCTACATCGACGGAAATCATTCCTACGAGCATGTCCGCAACGACCTCGTGCACGGAATCCGCCTGCTCCGCGACGGAGGCGTCCTTTGCGGCGACGATCTCGAACTGCAGCTGGACGAGGTCGACCTGGCGATGCTCGCCCTGCATTCGGATTCCGATGCGATCTTCGACCAGGGCAAGGGCCAGACCTATCACCCCGGAGTGACACGCGCGATCGGCGAACGGCTCGGGCGGGTCTCCAGCTATTTCGGCTTCTGGGCGGTTCAGAAGACCGGCGAGACTTTCAGAATGGTCGACCTGCGCGCCTCCGCAACCTTCGTCCCCGGCCACCTCGCCGAGCACTACGCCGCCGAATCCGAGGCGGCCGCCGCCGCGGCGGCGCGCTGACCGGCGGCCGCGTCCGCGAGGATGGCGCATGCCGGCACCTCAGATCGGATCGACCGTCTCGAGAACGCGTCGCCACCAGATCCGGTCGGTCATGGACGCGCCGACATGCGCCTTCGCCGCGGCGACGATCGCCCGCCGACCCGGGTCGTTGCCGAGGTAGCGGCGGATCTTCGCCGCCAGATCCGCCGCCGAAGCGAACGGAACGTAGTGACGGTAGGGCGAGAGGTAGCGCGACGTCACCCCGTTCTCGCTTTCGAACAGAAGGGCGCCGCTGAGGATGCTCTCGATCACCCGCGGCTTGATCTGATGCGCACCGTCCTTGGTCTGGGAGAAGTTCAGACAGACCCTTGATCGGCCGAGCAGCCCGACTCGGTCGGCGAGGCTCGACGAAGCGTCCGCGACGACGACGGCAATGCCGAGGCCCTGAAGCTCGGCCAGCGTCCTGTCCTGCTCCGGCGAGCGGTCGTTCGCGTCGATGAAGCAGATGTCGATGTCGCGCCTGGCGCCGGGATCGCGGAAGTGACGGGAATCGACGCGCGGCCAGAGATCGAGGATCGCCTTCCCGGGCGCGAGCGGCGCCAGCTGCGAGGCGTTCCCGTCTGACGACACAGACACGTCGCCGATGGCCGCATATCCCGCCAGATAGGCGGCCAGGAACGGCACGGCGAGGTCGTCGAAAGCGAAGACCAGCCGCGTATTGTAGATCGCACGCGCGGCGAAGAGGACCTCCGGCCGGAGGTTCCTGTGGATGAGCGGGAAGAGCGTGCTCGGGCGATACCAGATGAGCTCCGGTCTCGCGGCCTCCACCGCCTCCAGGAACTGGGCATGGCAGAACATCGGATCGTCGTTCGCCATCCTGTCGTAGTGCAGATAGCGCATGTCCCAGCCGGTGATCCGGCAGAGATGCACGCGCTCCGCCTCGATCTCGCCAGGATCGACGGGGCGCGTCGGATTGCCGTGAAGGTAGGAATCGCGGACGACCAGTCCCCGTCTCTGCGGCGCATCGCTCATCGCTGGGGCAACGCGTCGAGGATGGCACGCCACCACAGGCGGTCGGACATGGTGCCCTCGACATGCGCCTTGCCGGCATCGACGATCGCCTGCCGGGCGGCGCCGTCGGCGAGGTAGTGGCGGATCTTCCTGGCGAGGTCGTCGGCGTCGCCGAACGGAACATAGTGGCGATACGGCTCCAGATAGCGCGATGTCACCTCGTTCTCGCTTTCGAGCACCAGCGCGCCGCAGAGGATGCTTTCCAGAACGCGCCCCTTCATCTGCTGGACGCCGTCCTTGCTCTTGGAGAAGTTCAGGGAGATCTTCGAGCGGTTGAGCAGGCCGACATAGCCTTCCGTCGTGAGATAGAAGCCCTGCTCTCCGCCCTGCACCTCGACGTCGACGCCGCGGGCCTGGAGCGCGTCGAGCATCTCGCGCCGGTCGGCATAGCGATGGATCTGGCCGACGAAGCAGACATCGACGTCGCGCCCGATCCCCGGATCGCGAAAGATCCGGCTGTCGCAGGGCGTGGCGAGATCGAGGATGGCCCTTCCGGGCACCAGCTCGGCTATGCGCGCGCCGTTTCCGTCCCATGACACCGAGACGTCGCCGATGGCGGCGTATCCGGCCGCATAGGCGGTAACGTACGGATAGGCGAGATCGCCGAAGGAGAAGACCAGGCGCGGGCCGAAGAGGGCGCGCGCGGCATAGAGAATTTCCGGCCGGACGTTGCGGTGGATCAGGTAGGAGGGAAGGTTCGGGTGATACCAGATGAACTCCGGCCTCAGCGCCTTGACCTCCTCGAGGAGGCGCAGATGGCAGTACATCGGATCCTCGATGGCGAGCTTGTCGTAGTGCAGGAAGCGGATGTCCCAGCCGGTGATCGCCGACAGGTGCTCGCGCGCGGCTTCGGTCTCCGCGGGATCGATGTCCTGGCTCTGGTCGCCGTGATGAAAGGAATCTCGGATGACGAGGCCCCGGCGCCGCGGTGCTTCGGTCATCCGCGGATCATCCTCGCGCCGGCTCGGGCTTGCGTCCGACGAAATAGACCTGGTCGCCGATGCCCGAGAACTCGGCTTGGCCGAGCGTGGTGATGAAGCGGAAGAAGACTTCCTCGAAGCGGGCGATGAAGCCGTCGATCAGCTTGCGGTCGACCTTCAGCGGATGGGCGGCGTCGTAGGTGCGCTCAGCCTCGGCAACCACCTGGGCGTGGTCGAAATAGCGGTCGTGGAAGAAGACGAAGCCGCCAGGGGCGGTCATGTCCCAGATCTTCTGGAAGATCAGCGGCACGTCGTAGCAATGCTCGATCACGTTCAGCATCAC
The DNA here is from genome assembly GCA_945897335.1 of Asaia bogorensis. Classification (GTDB taxonomy): domain Bacteria; phylum Pseudomonadota; class Alphaproteobacteria; order SHVZ01; family SHVZ01; genus SHVZ01. The sequence continues at coordinate 8,143 of CAMDFP010000112.1, forward strand.
CACGAGGTCGTAGCTCTGCTTCGGCTCGAACTGCTCGATCGGCAGGGCTACCCGCTCGTCCACCGGCAGCGGCTGGCCCGAGCTCACCATCAGCGACCCGTTGCGGTAGAGGCAGTTCGGATGGGTCAGGTAGTCCTCGATCAGCGGGTCGAGCAGCGTCAGCCGCTTGATGTGGCAGACCTGTCCCAGCACATGCATGTTGGTGAAGGGGCCGCAGCCGAGCTCGATCGCGTTCTCGAAGGTCTTGCCGCCCAGCATGGCGTAGCGGTCGTACATGTAGGCGTGGTCCATGTTCCGGTCTTCGCGCATGTGCGGGCGAAGATCGAGCCAATGGTGCCGCTCGGCGTCCTGGGCGAGCTTCCAGCGATCGACCGTGACCGTGTGGATGCCGCCGTCCCGGGTGAGGAAATGCTTGTCGTTGGTCTTCTCGACGACGGCTTTCGCCGCCTCGCCGGTGATGACCTCGAAGTCGCGGGTGACGTAGGTGTAGTCGGGCTCGGCCATGATCTCACGCGACCTCGGGCTTGAAGCCGGCGAAATAGACCTGCTCGCCCGGCGCCGAGTTGGAGACCTGGCCCCGGGTCGTGACCGTGCGGAAGAAGATGCCGTTGAAGCGCTGCAGGAAGGCGTTCACCAGCTTGCGGTCGACCTTCAGCGGGTGGGCGGTGTCGAAGCTGCGCCCGGCCCCGGCCACGACCTTCGCATGGTCGAAGTAGCGGTCATGGAAGAGCATGATGCCGCCGGGCCGGGTCATGTCCCAGATCTTCCGGAAGATCACCGGCACGTTATAGCAGTGCTCGATCACGTTCAGCATGACCACCAGATCGTAGCGTGCCTCCGGCTGGAACTGCTCCACCGGCAGCGCCACGCGCTCTGCGACCGGGAGCGTCTCGCCCGTCGTCAGCGCCAGCGCGCCGTCGCGATAGAGGCAGTTCGGGTGACTCATGTAGTCCTCGATCAGTGGATCGAGGAGGGTCAGCCGGTTGATCTTACAGCGATGGGCGACGAGCGCCATGTTGGTGAAGGGGCCGCAGCCGAGCTCGATCGCATTCTCGAAGGTACGGCCGGTCAGCACCGAGTAGCGGTCGTACATGAACGCATGATCCATGTTCCGGTCTTCGCGCAAGTGCGGGTGGAGGTCGAGCCAGCGGTGGCGCTCGGCATCCTGGGCGAGCTTCCAGCGATCGATCGAAACGGTGTGGATGCCGCCGTCGCGGGTGAGGTAGCGGCGGTCGTTGGTCTTCTCGACCAGGAGCCGGGCCGCCTCGCCGGTCAGGACCTCGAAGTCGCGGGTGACGTACTGGTAGTCGGGCTCCGACATGGCGGAGAGTATCGGGTCGGCGGCGGCCGGCGTCCAGCGCCACATCCGACGCGACAAGGCGCCGGGGCCGGCTGTATGGTGAGCTGTCATCGCGCAGGCGATCCGATGCGCCGAGGCCTGAATTCGATATGACGACGAATCTTGTCGATCAGGACTATTGGGATGGCGGCTACGCCCAGGCCGAGTTCTCGCCGCTTGCTCCCGATCACTTCCTGCGTGCCTGGATCAATGCTCATGTGCCCCGAGGCAAGGGCGATTGTCTGGAGATCGGCTGCTTCCCCGGACGCTTCCTCGCGGCCTTCGGCGATCTGGGATATCGCCTGCATGGCGTCGACCTCACTCCCCGGGTCGAAGCCGTTCCGGCGTGGCTCGCCTCCCGTGGGTATGCGGTCGGCGCATTCCATCGCGCCGACTTCCTGACGTGCCCGCTGGCGCAGCGCTATGACGTGGTGTCGTCGTTCGGATTCATCGAGCACTTCACCAATTGGCAAGAGATTCTCGGGCGCCATGCCGACCTCGTGGCGCCAGGCGGCTTTCTCGTGATCGAGGCCCCCAACATGGCCGGGCTCGTTCAGCGTTCGCTCCGCCGCCTGTTCGATCCCGAGGATCTGGAGCGGCACCACACGCCGGCCATGCATGTCGATGCCTGGGCGACCATAGCCACGCGGCTTGGCTTCGAGGTTCTGCACGCCGGCCCGCTTGGCACCTTCGATATCTGGGGGACCACGTCGGGCGAAAGAGAAGGGTTCAAGTTCGAACTGGCGGTGCTCCTCGACATCATCAAGCCGGTCCTGCAGCTCCGGGAGGAGACGCAGGGTCCCGCCTCTGCCGCTTATCTCGGGCTGATCGCAAGACGCATCGCGGACGGGCCCCCGCCAGGCGATCCGGAAAGGGCAAGGGATCTCGCGACCATCGCCGAGACGGTCGCCGCGCGCGACCGCGATGTCGGCAGAGCCGCCCAGGCGATCGTCGATCGCGTCAATGCGTGGGTCCAGCACATGAGCCTGAAATGGACCCTTCGAACCTGACGCAGGGCGATCCGCGCCTCGCAACTGAGGCCAGGGCTATTTCTCAGACAGGCCCCTAGCGTCGCCCGATGATCAGCGGGCGCGGCGGCGGCGTGGTCTCGCCGATGACGACGGCCGCCTTCAGCGCCGCCTCGGCCAGGGCGGCTTCATGCTCGCTGCGGGCGTGGATCAGGCAGAACGGCCGTTTCGGGCCGAGGGTATCGCCGAGGCCGACGACGTCCGAGAGGCCGACGGCGTGGTCGATGCCGTCGGTCGGCAGCCGGCGGCCGCCGCCGAGCGCCAGCACGACGCGCCCGACATCGGCCACGTCCATGTAGGTCACCACACCCTTGCCGAGGCGCACCGGGCGAATCACCGGCGCCTTCGGCAGGTACTTGCCCGGCCGCTCGACCAGGTCGGCGGGCCCGCCCAGCGCCTTCACCATGCGGGCGAAGCGTTCCGCCGCCGCGCCGGAGTCGAGCGCACGCCTGACCTTGGCCGGCGCGCCGGAGATGCCGCCGAGCTTCAGCATCTCGACGGCGAGCGCCTGCGTCACCTGATCGAGCCGCGTCTCGCGCCGCTTTCCGGTCAGGTAGTCGATGGCCTCCCTAACCTCGAGCGCGTTGCCGGCGGTGTCGCCCAGCACCTCGTTCATGTCGGTCAGCAGGGCGCGCGACTTGAGGCCGGCGCCGCGGGCCACCGAGACGATCGAGTCGGCCAGGGCCTTGGCTTCGGATGTGGACGGCAGGAAGGCGCCGGAGCCGACCTTGACGTCCATGACCAACCCGTTGAGGCCCGCCGCCAGCTTCTTCGAGAGGATGGACGCGGTGATCAGCGGCAGAGATTCGACCGTCGCGGTCACGTCGCGCAGCGCATAGAAGCGGCGATCGGCCGGCGCGATGTCGTTGGTCTGGCCGATGATGGCGCAGCCGACGCCGGTCACGGTCTTGCGGAACAGCGCCAGGTCCGGCTGGCTTACGTATCCGGGGATCGAGTCCATCTTGTCGAGCGTGCCGCCGGTGTGGCCGAGCGCACGGCCGGAGAGCATCGGCACGAAGACGCCGCAGGATGCGACGATCGGCGCCAGCATCAGGCTGACCTTGTCGCCGACGCCGCCGGTCGAGTGCTTGTCGATCACCGGGCCGGGCAGCTTCCAGGCGAGACGGCGCCCGGAGTCGGCCATCGCCTTGGTCAGCGCCGCCACCTCCATGCGCTTCATGCCCCGGAAGAAAACGGCCATGGCGAAGGCGGCGATCTGCCCGTCGGAGATCGAGCCGTCGGTCAGGCCCTCGATCATGAAGCGGATGTCGTCGTCGGTCAGCGCATGGCCGTCGCGCTTCTTGCGGACGATCTCCTGCGGAAACGGCTTCGCCATCAGCCGCCGGTTTCCTCGAGGAGGGCCGTCAACAGCCGCACCAGGCGGGCGGCGCCGTTCCGTCCCGCCGCCAGCACTTCCTTGTGGTCGAGCGGCGCTTCGGAGAGGCCGGCCGCGAGGTTGGTGATGATCGAGAGCCCGGCGCAGCGATAGCCCGCATGGCGGGCGGCGATCACCTCCAGCACCGTCGACATGCCGACGGCATCGGCGCCGAGCTGGCGGAAGGCCCGGATCTCCGCCGGCGTCTCGTAGGAGGGGCCGGGCACGGCGAGATAGACGCCTTCGTGGACCGCGACGCGGGCGCGCTTGGCGGCGACCTTCCAGGCGCGAAGCAGCTTCCGGTCATAGGCCTCGGTCATGTCCGGAAAGCGCGGGCCGACGGCCTCGTCATTGGGGCCGGTCAGGGGATTGCGGCCGGTCAGGTTGATCTGGTCGGTGATCGCCATCAGCGTGCCGGGCGCCCAGTCCTCGCGAAGTCCGCCGGCGGCGTTGGTCACGATCAGCGTCTTGGCGCCGAGGCGGCGGAAGAGGCGGAGCGGGCCGGCCATCGCATCGGCGGAGCTGCCCTCGTAGAGATGGACGCGGCCCTGCATCGCCGCGACGGCGACGCCGCCGAGCTTGCCCAGAACCAGGCGGCCGGCATGGCCCGAGATCGACGGCTGGGGGAAACCCGGCAGATCCTTGTAGGGGATCGACACCGCGCCTTTGATCGCATCCGCGACCGGGCCCAGGCCGCTGCCGAGGATGAGGACGGCGCGCGGCTTCAGCTTCGGCACCCGCGCGCGGATCACCTGGGCGGCGTCGGCCGTGGGCTTGGTCGCTGCCTTGGCGCCGAGATGCGCCGGGCCGAAGGAGAGCGGCAGGAGATCGCCCAGGGTGACGGTCTTCCTGATGCCCTTCGCGCCACAGAGATGGACCTTCACCTCCTCGGCGGCGAACTCGCGAAGCCGCTGGCGGCAGCCGCCGCAGGGCGTGCAGAGCGCGTCGCCGGTGCCGATCACCGCGACCTCGGCGATGCGGGTCTCGCCGGCGGCGATCATCGCGCCGATCGCGGCCGCCTCGGCGCATTGGCCTTGCGGGTACGCGGCGTTCTCGACATTGGCACCGACATGGATGCCGCCGGCGGCCCCGCGGATCGCGGCGCCGACCTTGTAGGCGGAATAGGGGGCGTAGGCGTGCTCGCGAACGGCGTGCGCCCGGCGGAACAGATCGTCGCTCATCTTTCCTTCAGGTAGGGAATGCCGCTCGCCTTGGGCGCGACCGACTTGCCGACGAAGCCGGCCAGCAATAGCACGGTCAGGAGATAAGGCAGCGCCTGGATCAGTTGCACGGGAATGACGCCGATGCCGGGAACCGGCACGCCCTGGAGACGGATCTGCACGGCGTCGGCGAAGGCGAACAGAAGGCAGGCGAGCAGGGTCGGCACCGGCTTCCACTTGCCGAAGATCAGCGCCGCCAGTGCCAGGTAGCCCTTGCCTGCGGTCATGTCGCGGATGAAGCCGGCATTGTGCGCGGTCGAGAGATAGGCGCCGGCGATGCCGCAGAGGATGCCGGCGAGGATGAGCGCCTGGTAGCGAAGCCGCGCGACCGAGACACCGGCGGTGTCGACCGCCTCCGGGTTCTCGCCGACGGCGCGAAGGCGAAGCCCGAAGGTGGTGCGGTAGACGACGAATCCAACCACCGGCACCGCGATCGCGGCGATGTAGACTAGGATGTTGTGCCCGGAGATCACCTGCGCGTAGATCGGCCCCAGGACCGGCACCTTGGCCAGCGCCGCCGCGAAGGGCAGCTCGATCGGGCCGAAGCGCGCCTGCTGGCCCAGCATCGGCGTCTGCCCCGACTGCTTGAACCAGGCGGTCGCCAGCACCGGACAAAGGCCGGCGACCATGATGTTGAGCGCCATGCCGGAGACGACCTGGTTGCCGTTATGGGTGACCGAGGCGAAGGCATGGATCAAGGACAGCGCGGTCGAGGCGGCGATGCCGGCAGCCAAGCCGAGCCAGGCCGAGCCGGTGACCGCGGCGGTGGCGGCGGCGGCGAAGGCGGCGCCCAGCATCTTGCCTTCGAGGCCGATGTCGACGACGCCCGAGCGCTCGGCGAAGAGCCCGGCCAGCGCCGCCAGCACCAGCGGCGTCGCCACGCGGAGCGTCG
>CAMDFP010000113.1 GCA_945897335.1 Asaia bogorensis
AGGTGGTGGGATAGAGGCCGATGGTGCGGCAGTCGAACAGCGCCTGATGCGGCTTCACCTTGCCGTCGACCGTGTCGGCAATGATGTTGAACAAGGCCTCGGCGCAGTCGAGGATATCGACGTGCGGGTATTCCTTGTAGATGACCATCGCGGTCGAGGCCTGGACCATCTCGTCGGTCAGGTGGCAATGGAGGTCGAGTTCGACGCCCATCGGCACCTTGGGCCCGATGATGGCGCGGATGCGCTGCATCAGGTCGCCTTCGCAGTCCTCGTAGTCCTCGGCGATCATCGCGCCGTGCAGGTTGAGCAGCACGGCGTCGACCGGCATCGCCTTCTTCAGGTCGTCCAGGATCTCGTCGCGGAAGGTCTCGTAGACATGGGTCAGCGTCGGCGCCGCCGGCTGGGCGAAGGTGGCGAGACTTTCCACGACCTCCCAGCCCCGAGCCTGGGCCCGCTTGCGGAAATGGACCAGCGGCTCGGCACAGAAATCCGGCGGCTCGCGGTGCTTGCCGCCGCGCACCAGGTAGAAGTCGCGGTAGAGCTTGAAGCCGGCGGGGACCGGCGAAAACGAGTGGGTCTCGGTCCCCAGCATGGCGGTGAACAGGCGCATCGGCGACTCCGGGCGGGCGGGACAGCGAGCCTGCCCGAGGATCGCGGGCGAAGTCCAGCCGGCCCGCCCCTCAGAGAAACTGTTCGTAGAACCGGATATCGTCCTCGAGGATGCGGCGAAGCACCCGCATCAGCGCCTGGTCGTCGAGCACCTTCGCGACGATCTCCGCATAGCCCGGGAACCCGTTGCGATTGAGATGCGGCAGGGGGGCCGCGATACCGGTCAGGCGCTGGAATCGCGGCCAATCGCGATCGAGCTTCTCGACGATACCGATGAGATCGAAGCTGGAGGCATCGCAGCCGCCGAAGATCGTTTCCGTATAGAACCGGCGGATCTGCGGCAGCGCCGCGAAATCGAGTAGGCCGAGTCGTTCGTCGAGCACACGGTCGTGTACGGGATTCCCGTGCCTCGGCTCGTTCACCCAGAAGAGATAATGGGACAGGGTCCGGCGGATCGGCTCGCGGAGGAAGGCGATGCGCCGGCGGGCCGGAACCTCGGCGTAGCGGGCGGCCGGAAAGTGCCCGTGCACCACGCTCGTCGTCGGCGCCAGGGCCGGGCGCTCCATCCGGCCGATCGCCGAGCTGTCGTCCTCGAGGAAAGTCTCGTAGTCGCCGGCGATGCGGTGACGTCCGTAGTGGCCGATCAGAACCTGACAGAGCGAGGTGCCGAACGCCTTGGGCACGTGGAGCGAGACCAGGTCGAGCGTCTGGCGGGCAGCGTGGGCGGCAGGTCGAGACACGACATTATCGGCGATCGTCAACATCGAATCCCCCGGAGGCAGTTCATCACCTGCACGGAGGATGCGCGGCATTTTAGAGAAACTTCAGTGACAGGCCTCACTTGTTGATGCAGATCACCTCGTGACGGCGCTCACAGAGGGAGGTGTCCCGATGACTGAGGAAATCTCGATCCGGCGGCTCGAATCCGGCGACGCAGCCGCGTTCCGGGCGATCCGGCTGGAAGCCCTCGAACGCCATCCGGAGGCCTTTCAATCCGTGTACCGCGACGAGGTTGCGGTCCCGTTGGCACAGATCGCCGAGCGCCTGGCGCGTTCGACGGTCTTCGGCGCGTCCCGCGGGGACGGCCTCGTCGGCATGGCCGGCTTCTTCGTCCACCAGGGCGAGAAGGTCCGGCACAAGGGCGTTCTCTGGGGCATGTATGTGCAGGCGGAGGCGCGCGGCCTCGGCATCGGCGCGGCGCTGGTCGAGCGCGTCATTGCCCTTGCGCGGACCGAGGTCGAGAGCCTCGGGCTCGCCGTCGTCACCGAGAATGCCTCGGCGCGGCGGCTCTACGAACGTCTCGGCTTCGTCGCCTACGGCACGGAGCCCCGCGCGATGAAGCAGAACGGGGTCTACTACGACGAAGTGCTGATGGCGAAGACGCTGCGCTGACGCGCCATCTAAGGCAGCGGCGTCTCGACGCTCTGCAGCAGCGCGAGCAACCCGGCGAGGAGCTGGGTCGGGCTGGGCGGGCAACCCGGGATATGCAGGTCGACCGGTATCACCGCATCGATGCCGCCGACGATGCCGGCACCGCCCTTGAAGCAGCCGCCATCCAGCCCGCAGTCGCCGACCGCCACCACCCATTTCGGCGACGGCGTCGCCTCATGGGTACGCCGCACCGCCTCCGCCATGTTGCGGGTGACCGGGCCGGTCACCAGCAGCACGTCGGCATGGCGCGGGCTGGCCGCGAAGCGGATGCCGAAGCGCTCGAGGTCGTAGACCGGATTGTTGAGGGCGTGGATCTCGAGCTCGCAGCCGTTGCAGGACCCGGCATCGATCTCGCGGATGACGAGGCTGCGCCCGAGCTTGGCCCGGGCCGCCTCCTCGACGCGCCCCGCCAGCTCGGCGAGCGCGTCCGAGGAAGGAGGCGGCGGCGGCAGAGTGACCGGGCCGTCGGCGAGTGCCCTCGCGATCAGCCGCCACATGCCGCCGCCTCCGGTCCGGCTAGAGCTTGCCCAGCACCGCCTCGGCGCTCGAAACCTCGAACTTGCCGGGCTGCTCGACCTCGAGCGACTTGACCACGCCGTTGTCGACGACCATGGCGTAGCGCTTGGAGCGATGGCCCATGCCGAAGCCGGTGCCGTCCATCTCCAGGCCCATCGCCTTGGTGAAGTCGCCATTGCCGTCGGCCAGCATCGCCACCTTGTCGCCGACGTTCTGGGACTTGCCCCAGGCGTCCATGACGAAGGCGTCGTTGACCGAGAGACAGGCGACCAGGTCGACGCCCTTGTTCTTCAGGTCGGCATTCTTGTCGACGAAGCCCGGAAGGTGCTTGGCCGAGCAGGTCGGCGTGAACGCGCCCGGAAGCGCGAACAGAACCACCTTCTTGCCGGCGAACAGCTCGCCGGTATCCACATCCTTCACGCCCTCGGCGGTCATACGCTTGATCTTCACCGACGGGACCTTGTCACCGACCTTCACAGCCATGGCATCCTCGCTCTTGACGGGTTCTTGGGGGAGGGGCCGGGAGCCCCTGCGGAGGCCGTCAGCATCGCCGTCCGGGCGGCATCGCGCAAGGCCGCGATTGCGTGGGCCGGTTCCGCCCGGTAGCCTTGCGCCGAGACCAACAGAGCGAGGCCTGCGGCCCCCGAGAATGCTGACGCTGACGCTCCTCGGGCTCTTTCTCCTCCTCATTCTCGGCCTCGCTGCGCCCTTCCTTCGCTCCGAGCGCCTGGCGCTTCGCCTCGTGCTCGGCGGCGTCGGCGGGCTGGCGCTCGCGCTCGGCACCGTCGCGGTCATCCGGCTGGTCGCCGGCGGAGAGGTGACCGAGCTCAGCCTGCCCCTCGGGCTGCCCTGGATCGGAAGCCACTTCCGGCTGGACGACCTCTCCTGCTTCTTCCTCGCCGCGATCAACCTGGCAACGGCGATGATCATGCTGTTCGCGACCGGCTATACCCGCCGCCAGGTGCGGCCCATCCGCACGCTGGCGGCGCTTCCGGTCTTCCTCGCCGCCTGCAACCTCGTGCTCGTCGCCGACGACGCCTTCACCTTCGTGCTCGCCTGGGAGCTGATGGCGGTCGCCGCCTGGCTCCTGGTTCTCGCCAACCACCGCGAGGAAGAGAGCCGGCGGGCAGCCTTTGCCTATCTGGCGATGGCGAGCGTCAGCGCGCTGCTCCTCCTGCTCGCCTTCGGCACGCTGGCCGGGGCCGACGGCGACTATCGCTTCTCGGCGCTGCGCGAGGCGACCGAACGGCCGGCGCTGACCACGCTTGCCGTCGTGCTCGCGATCGTGGCGACCGGTGCCAAGGCCGGCCTGGTGCCGCTGCATCTCTGGCTGCCGCTGGCCCTTCCGGCGGCACCGAGCCATGTCTCGGCGCTCCTGTCCGGCGTCATGGTCAAGGTGGCACTCTACGGGCTCGCGCGCATCCTGCTGGACCTCGCCGGCGCGCCAGCCTGGTGGTGGGGGATAACGCTGATCGTCGCCGGCGCCGCCTCGGCCTTGATCGGCAGTCTCTATGCGTTGATGCAGACCGACCTGAAGCGCCTCCTCGCCTATTCGACCATCGGGAACGCCGGCATCATCGTCTTCGCCTTCGGCCTGTCGCTTTCCTTCCGCACCTACGAGCTGTTCGACCTCTCGGCGCTGGCCTTGGCGGCGGCGCTGGCCCATGTCCTCAACCACGCCTTCTTCAAGAGCCTGCTCTTCTGCGGCGCCGGCGCCATCCACGAGGCGACCGGCCTACGCGACATCGAGAAGCTGGGTGGCTTGGTCAGGCGGATGCCCTACACCAGCCTGTTCATGCTGCTGGGCGCGCTCGGCGCTGCCGGATTGCCGCCGCTCAACGGTTTCGTCTCCGAATGGCTGATCTTCCAGGCGGTAATCGCTTCCTCGGCCCTTCAGGACAACCTGCCCCGGCTGATCGTGCCGATCGCCGGCTCGGCCCTGGCACTCGCCGCCGCACTCGCCGCTGCGTGCTTCGTCCGCGCATTCGGCTTCACCTTCCTCGGCCGGCCGCGCTCGGACGAGGCGGCGAAGGCGGTCGAGCCCCACGGCTCGATGGCGACAGGTCTGGCGCTCCTCGCCGGCGCCTGCCTTCTCCTCGGCATCGTCCCGGCGCTCGGCCTCTCGCTGGCCGAGTCGGCGGCGCATGGCGTCGTCGGCGTCGACCTGCCCAAGGGCGCAGTCGGCTGGGTCTTCCTCTCGCCTCTCGGCACCGGCGGCGCCGCCTACGCCGGCCTCGTCGTCTTCCTTTCCGTCATCGGCCTCGCGCTCACGACTCGGGCACTGCTCGGCCGGATCTGGCCGGAGCGCCGCCGCCGCGCCGCGGCCTGGGGCGGCGGCTATCCAGAGTCCGACATGACGGCCCAGTACTCCGCGTCAGGATTCGCCCAGCCGCTCCGCCGGGTCTTCGGCACGGCCGCCTTCCAAGCCCGCGAAACCGTCGATATGCCGGAGCCCGGCAGCACGCGCGCCGCCCGCCTCGAAGTCCGCCTCGCCGACCCGGCGTGGGACTGGGGCGTCCTGCGGCCGAAGCGCTTCATCGAGGCGGCAACGCTCCATCTCGATGCGCTGCAGTTCCTCTCCATCCGCCGCTATCTGTCGCTGATGTTCGCAGCACTGGTGACCCTGCTGCTGATCGTCGCCGCGACCCAGCAGTGATTCCCGCGATGGTCACCGGCATCCTGCTCCAGATCCTCCACCTCCTGATCGCGCTGGCCGCAGCCCCGCTCCTGGTCGGCTCGACCCGGCTCGTCCGGTCTCGGCTGCAGGGACGCCGCGGTCCGTCGCCGGTGCAGCCCTACCGCGACCTCCTCCGCCTGCTGCGGAAGGAGACGGTGCTCGCCCACGACGCCTCCTGGATCTTCCGGATGGTGCCGTATCTGGTCTTCGCCCTCATGCTGGTGGCGGCGGGCATGGTGCCGATGTTCACGCTCGACCTGCCGCTCGCCCTGGCCGGGGACCTCATCGCCATCGTCGCGCTGATCGCGACCGCACGCTTCCTCGAATCCCTGGCCGGCCTCGACGTCGGAACCGCCTTCGGCGGCATCGGCGCCAGCCGCGACGCCCTGATCGGCGTGCTCGCCGAGCCGGCGGTGCTGATGGTGGCCTTCGCGCTGGCGCTGGTGTCCGGCACCACGGCCTTGCCGACGATCGCGCGCTTCGTCCTCTCCGGCGGCGTCGGCGTCGAGGTGTCGCTGGCGCTGGCGCTGGTCGCGCTGCTGATCGTCGCCATCGCCGAGAACGGCCGCATCCCGGTCGACAACACGGCGGCCCCTCTCGAGCTGTCCATGATCCACGAGGCGCTGGTGCTTGAGTATTCCGGACGCAACCTGGCGCTGCTCGAGGCGGCCCAGATGCTGAAGCTCCTGGTGTTCGTCTCGCTGGTCACCAGCCTGTTCGCGCCCTGGGGCCTGGCTGCGGCCGAGGAGGGGCTCGACCTGGCCGAGCTCGCGATCGGACTCGCGGTCTTCGTCCTCCATCTGGCGCTGGCCGCTGTCGTGCTTGCGATCTTCGAGGTCTGCATCGCCAAGATGCGGGTATTTCGCGTCGTCGAGTTCCTGGGCGCCGCTCTGATCCTGGCGCTGCTCGCCGTGATGTTCCGCTTCGTCTCGGACATTTCCTGAATGTTCGCGACGATCGCCTACGACCTCTCGCACCTGACCGGCGCCATGGTGCTGCTGGCGGGCTTCGTCATTCTCTACCAGCGCAGGCTCCTCGGCGTATTCCGCGCCTTCGCCGGCCAGTCGCTGGCCGTTGCGGCGACCGCCGCCTGGCAGGCCTATAGCCAGGAGGCATCGCATCTCTACCTCACCGCCGCCCTCGCTCTCCTGTTCAAGGCCATCGCCGCACCGCTCGCGCTCAACTGGATCGTGCGCAGGCTCGACATCCACCGCACCGTCGAGACCGCCGTCGGCATCGGCCCGACCATGCTGGCCGGCGTCGGGCTGGTGGTGCTGGCGACCCTGCTCGTGCTGCCGGTCACCGTCAGCTCGGCGGCGCTCACCCGCGAGACCCTGGCGATCGCGCTCTCGGTCGTCCTCATCGGCTTCCTGGTGATGATCACGCGCCGGAACGCCGTGACCCAGGTGGTCGGATTCATGTCGCTGGAGAACGGCCTCGTGCTGGCGGCGGTGGGCGTCAAGGGCATGCCGCTGGTGGTCGAGATGAGCGTCGCCTTCTCCGTGCTGATCGCCTTCATCCTCTTCGGCATGTTCTTCTTCCGCATCCGCGAGCGCTTCGACACCCTCGATCTGCAGTCGATCGAAGATTTTCGCGGGGAGCGGCGGTGAACCCGCTGCCGCTGATCCTGGGCTTGCCGCTGGCCAGTGCCGCCGCGCTCGCCTTCGTTCCGCATCACCGCATCGGCGGCTGGATCAATGCAGGCGCTTCGCTCGCGACCTTCCTGGTCTCGCTGCTGCTGCTGGTCCTGGAGCAACCGGAGGCGACGCCGCTCGCCTTCATCGACGATCTCAGCGTCTACCTGGTGGTCCTGACCTCGTTCATCGTCTTCACCGCCGCCTGGTTCTCGGCGGGATACATCGGCCACGAGATCGAGGCCAGGCGGCTGACGCCGGCATATCTCCGCTTCTATCACGCGATGTACCAGGTTCTCAGCTTCGCCATGCTGCTGGCGCTGATCGCCAACAACATCGGCGTCATGTGGGCGGCGATCGAGCTGGCGACGTTGACCACCGTTGTCATGGTCAGCCTCTACCGAACGCGGGCGTCGCTGGAAGCCGCGTGGAAGTACTTCATCTTAGGATCCGTCGGGATTGCACTCGCCCTCTTCGGCACCATCCTCGTCTATCTCGCCGCCCAGAAGGCGATAGGCCCGGGCATGGAAGCGCTCACCTGGTCGGCGTTGTTCACCGAGGCACCGAACTTCGAGCCCGAGCTTCTCAACCTCGCCTTCGTCTTCCTCCTGGTCGGCTACGGCACCAAGGCAGGCCTTGTGCCGCTGCATGCCTGGCTTCCCGACGCGCACGCCGAAGGCCCCACGCCGATCGCCGCGGTGCTGTCGGGCCTTCTCCTCAACGTCGCGCTCTATGCCGTCGTCCGCTTCAAGATGCTGCTCGGGGCCAATGGTGATGCGCTGGCGCCGGGACCGCTCCTGGTCGCCCTTGGCCTGGCCTCGCTGCTCTTCGCCGGGCTGATGTTCTATCGCCGCCGCGACATCAAGCGCCTGTTCGCCTATTCCTCGATCCAGCACATCGGCATCGTCACCTTCGCCTTCGGTCTCGGCGGCCCGCTCGCCAACTTCGCCGGCCTTCTCCACATGGCGCTGCACAGCCTGGCCAAGTCGGCGATCTTCTATGCCGTCGGCCTCGCCTCCCAGGCCCGCGGCACCCAGAAGATCGAGAAGATCCGCGGCCTGACCGCGAGTCATCCGGCGCTGGGCTGGGGGCTGGTCGCCGGCACCGCCGCCGTCTCGGGCCTGCCGCCCTTCGGGCTGTTCATGAGCGAGTTCCTGCTGGTCACCTCGACCTTCCCGCGCTCTCCCGTGCTCGGCGTTCTGTTCCTTCTTGGCCTCGTCATCGCCTTCGCCGGGCTCATGCTGCGGATCCATGGGATCGCCTTCGGTGAGGCCGAGCGCGATCCCCGCCAGCGGATCGGATCGCTGATCCCGCTCTACGCGCATCTCCTGATCATCCTGGTCTTAGGCATCTTCCTGCCGGCGCCGCTGGTCGCCTGGCTGCAGAGTGTGGCGGAGACCCTGGGATGACCGCGCTCTTCCCGGCACTGGCATCGCTCGGTCCGCTCGAGGCCAGCCTGCCCTGGCCCCGCCATCGGCTCGACAGCCGCGGCTGGCTCGGCCTCCTGGCCCAGCTCGCCCAGGAGGACTGGACCCTGGTCGCGCTGTTTGCCGACGGAACGGACATCCACATCGCTCTCCGGGATGAGACCGACGGCAGCCATGCGCTCGCACGACTGCCCTGCCCGGGCCGTCACTTTTCCTCGGTCGGGCGGGTCCGGCCGTCGGCGATCAGGCTCGAGCGAGCGATTCGCGATCTCCACGGCATCGAGGCGGAGGAAGCGCCGGATCTCCGTCCCTGGCTCGACCATGGCCGCGGCACCTATGCCTTCCTTCCGGTCGAGGGCGAGGGCGTCCACCAGATCCCGCTCGGGCCGGTGCATGCGGGCATCATCGAACCCGGCCATTTCCGCTTCCACGTCAACGGCGAGCTGATCGTCCGGATGGAGGAGCGCCTGGGCTATGCCCACAAGGGCATCGAGGCGCTGGCAGCCGGCCGCCCGCCGGCGGGCGCGGCCGCCCTCGCCGCCCGCGTCTCGGGTGACTCGACCGTCGCACATTCGCTCGCCTTCGCCTGCGCCATCGAGCAGGCGCTGGGCCAGCCGGCGCCGCCGCGCGCCGTGCACTTGAGGGCGCTGATGGCCGAGCTCGAACGCATCGCCAACCATCTCGGCGACTTCGGCGCCATCTGCAACGACGCCTCCTTCACACTCATCCACGCCCATGCCACCGCGGCACGCGAGCGCGTGCTGCAGGCCTGCGAGACCAGCCTCGGCCATCGCCTGATGATGGACCGGGTGGTGCCCGGAGGCGTCGCCCGCGACCTGTCGCCGGACGCGCCGGCGCGGCTTCTCCGCCTGGTCGAGGAGATCGAGCACACGCTTCTCGAGCTCTACCGGCTCTACGAAAGCAAGCCCTCGCTGCTGGACCGCACCGTCTCGACCGGCGTCACCTCGAGCGAGCTGGTGCATCGCTTCGGCGCCGGCGGCTTCGTCGGCCGGGCCGCGGGCCGTGCCGTCGACGCGCGCAAGAGCCCGGGCTATGCGCCCTATGACGGCCTCGAATTCGAGGTGCCGCTGTCGCATGTCGCCGACGTGCATGCCCGCGTGCAGATCCGCGTCCAGGAGATCCACCAGTCGGTCCGGCTGATCCGCCAGATCGTCGAGCGCCTGCCCGACGGCGAGATCCGGACCGAGCTCCGGCCCGGCGCCGGCGAGGGAGTTGCCCTGGTCGAGTCCTTCCGCGGCGACATCTTCGCCTATGTCCGGCTTGACGCGGCCGGCAACGTCCAGCGCTACCACCCGCGCGATCCCTCCTGGTTCCAGTGGCCGCTGCTGGAGGCCGCGGTGAACGGCAACATCGTCGCCGACTTCCCGCTCATCAGCAGGAGCTTCAACTGCTCCTCTGCGGGCCAAGACCTGTGAGCGGGATCGTCGTCACGCGCTTCGCCCCTGAGCACGTCGCCGACTTCCGGGCGCTGCACGGCCTCCCGGGGCGATGCTTCTGCGTCGCCTGGTGGGTCGAGACCTGGGAGGGCTGGGGACGGCGGTCGGCCGAGGAGAACCAGGCGTTCCGCGACCGGCTGCTCGAAGCCGGGACCTTCGACGGCTACCTCGCCTATGACGGCGATATCGCCGTCGGCTGGTGCCAGGCGCTGCCGCGCGACCGGCTACTGAAGATCCGCATCCAGTTCCACCTGGAGCCCGATCCCGCCACCTGGGCGATCGGGTGTTTCCTCATCCATCCGGAGCATCGTCGCCGTGGCGTCGCGCGGCGCCTGCTAGCCGAGATTCTGAACGATCTGCCGGGGCGCGGCGCCCGCCGGGTCGAGGCCTATCCGAAACGGGTTGCGGGCGGCGACGACGGCGATTTCTGGAACGGGCCGGAGGCGCTGCTGCGCGCCAACGGCTTCGTCACGCTGAAGGACGACCCGGTGCGGCCGGTGCTGGTTCGCGACCTGTCTTAGGCGGCCGGCTGGGTCCAGCGGTCGACATAGGCCTCGGGCTCCGGCCGCTTGATGTCGAGCGCCGGGGCGACAATCGATCCGACATACATGAAGCCCACGATCTGGTCGGTATCGGCGAGGCCGAGCTCGCGCTTGACCCCCGCGTCGTAAGCCGGCGCGCCCGTCTTCCAGAAGACGCCGTAGCCCTGGGCGTGGAGCGCCAGCCAGAAGTTCTGGGTGGCGGCACCGGCGGCGAGAAGCTGTTCGACATCCGGGATCTTCGGATGCTGGGGCTGGATCTTGGCGACGGCGACGACGATGGTCGGCGCGCGCAGCGCCTTTTCGCGCTCGCGCTTCAGCATCTCCTCGTTCGCATCGGGCTGCTCGCGCTTGAGGCAGCGGGCCATCACCTCGCCGAAGGCGTGCCGGGCGTCGCCCTCGATGACGATGAAGCGCCACGGCTTCAACCGGCCGTGGTCGGGCGCGCGCACGGCTGCGGCCATGGCGCGGGACAGGGCGTCCGCGCTCGGCGCCGGCTCGGCCAGCTTGTTGGGCGAGCGGCGGCTCATCAGGTTCTCAAGCGCATCCATGAATCGGCTCCGCAATCGAGGGCGGTTGCCTATAGCACAAAACCCCGGCGCGTCGCCCGAGGTCCCGTTCCGTCCGGCGATACGGGGGACTTCCCGCCTTTCCGGCCCGTGCTAGCGTCTCGCAGCACTCAAGGAGACGGGCATCATGCGGGACAATCCGATCAAGGCGCGGCTGGCCGCCGGCGGGCACGCCTTCGGCACCATGGTCTTCGAGTTCTTCACCCCGAGCCTGGCGCAGATCTGCAAGACCGCGGGCGCCGAGTTCGTGCTCTACGATATGGAGCACAGCGCCGTCAGCATCGAGAGCGTGCGCGAGCAGATCTCCTACTGCCGCGGCATCGGCCTGGTGCCGATGGTGCGGGTGCCGGCGACCCAGTACGACTACATCTCCCGCGCGCTGGATGCCGGCGCCATGGGCATCATGGTGCCGATGGTGGAGACCGCCGAGCAGGCCGCCTTCATCGTGCAGTCGACCCGATATCCCCCGGTCGGCCGCCGCGGCGCCGCCTTCGGCTTCGCCCATGACGACTTCGGGGGCGGCAAGGTCACCGACAAGATCCAGGCCGCCCACGACCGCACCATGGTCATCTGCCTGATCGAGACCGCCAAGGGCATCGAGAACGCCGACGCCATCGCCGCCGTGCCCGGCGTCGACGTCTGCTGGCTCGGCCATTTCGACCTCTCCAACTTCATGGGCATTCCCGCGGCCTTCACCGACAAGCGCTTCATCAAGGCCGTGGACACGCTGGTCGCGGCCACCAACAGGCACAAGAAGACCCTGGGCTTCATGGCCTCGGACGACACCTGGGCCAAGGACTACATGGCCAAGGGCTTCCGCATGCTGGCCTATGGCGTCGACGCGCACCTGCTGCAGGCGGCGCTCAGGTCCGGGATCGACGGGATGAAGAAGATCGCGTCCACAAAGGCCGGCAAGCGGCCAAAAGGGTGATGCCGGCACAGGCGAACAGCACGACCCAGCCGGGACGCTCGCCGACCTGCACGTAGTTGGCCTGCAATACCCGGCGCCAGTCGATGCCGGTGAAGAGGCCGTAGCCGGCGGCCTCGCCGGCCACGGTCAGGAGTGCGACCACGAGCGTGAGCAAAGCCAGCCTCAGCAGGCTCGGCATCGAGCCGCTCCGCGCCAGCAGCCGGTAGCCCATCATCCAGGCGAAGAGGCCGGCATAGACGGTCGCTTCGCTGACGTTGAGCTTGGTCTGCATGACGTGGTGCGCGAGTGCCAGCACGCCCGCCGGGTAGACCGCCCAGTGCAGCCGCTGCCAGCGTTTGCCGCCGAGGCGGCGGACCATGGCATCTGTCGAGGTGAGCGCCAGCGCCAGCAGCGCCAGGAACGTCACGAAGCCGATGGTGAGATAGAGCCGGAGCACGATCTCGGTGACGATGAATCCCGCCCTGAAGCCGCTGTCGACGATGAAGAAAAAGAAATGGATCGTCACGTAGGCGAAGGCGCCGACGCCGATCATGCGCCTGACGGTGACCAGCTGCGGCTGGCGCAGGATCTGACGAAGCGGCGTCACCGCGAGCGAGATCAGCAGGAGGCGGATCGCCCAGAGGCCGGTCGCGTGGATGATCTCGTTGAGGTACCGGGGACCGAGCGCGCCCTGGAAATAGTCGAGCGCGATGCTCAGCCCGGGAACGAACAGCGCGACGAAGACCGCGGTCTTGAGGGGAGAGATCGCGCCGGCACGATCGCGCCAGGGGACCCGGGACGGGCGTCTCAGCGGCTGGGCTGCGGACGTATCGATTTGAGCGGGCTCCTACAGACGGCGACGCCCTATACCATGAATCTGCTAGGTTATCCGCCGCAGGGCCGATCACGGGAGCGAGAGTGGCCAAGGAACGGTTGATCGTCGCCATCACCGGCGCGTCCGGTGCCATCTATGGCGTCCGGGCGCTGGAGGCGTTGAAGCGCCTGGGCACGATCGAGACGCATCTGATCGTGAGCCAGTCGGGCGCCCGCACGCTCGCCGAGGAGATGGACCTCGCGGTCAAGAAGGTCGAGCGCCTGGCCGACGTCGTGCACAACGCCAAGGACATCGGCGCGTCGCTCGCCAGCGGATCGTTCCGGACGCTCGGCATGCTGGTGGCGCCCTGCTCGGTCAAGACGCTGAGCGGCATCGCCAACGCCTATGCCGACAACCTGGTGGTGCGCGCCGCCGATGTCTGCCTGAAGGAGCGGCGCCGTCTGGTGCTGCTGTTCCGCGAGACGCCGCTGCATCTAGGTCATATCGAGCTGATGGCGACGGCGACGCGGATCGGCGCGGTGATCGCGCCGCCGGTCCCCGCCTTCTATCACCGGCCGAAGTCGCTGGACGACATCGTCGACCAGACGGTCGGGCGCGCCCTCGATCTCTTCGGCATCGAGTCCAATCTCGTCCGCCGCTGGACCGAAGATCGCTGACCTGAGCCATGGGCGAGCTGGCGCATTCGCCTGCAATACTCGGTCGGCGTGCCGGTCATCTTCGTCACCAGCACCGACAAGCTGGAAGTGATGCGTGAATGCGTCGAGGCCGGCGGCGACGACTTCATGGTCAAGGACGCCGACATCAAGGGCTATCTCGAGCGCGTCGGCTACTGGATGGGCGGCGCTGCCTCACCCCGGCCGAGCGTCAGGCGGCCCTGAGGAAAGTCGTCTCGCGGCTGCCCCCCGCGCGCGCGCGGTCGAAGCATCGGTAAATGACACCGCGCGCACGACGGAGAACCTGGACGCGCAGGCGATCCTGCAGATGGCGGGATTCGTCGCCGAAGCCCGGGCGAGCGCGCCGCCGGAATTCGGCCGCCAGGCCAGCGAGAAATTCGCGCTGCTGTCCACGGGCTGACGCTCACCTCTGAAAAGAAAGCGCCCCGGACGATGACTCGGCCGGGGCGAGAGGAGGATAGATCAATGCGCGCAATGAACTATGCCGCAATAAGCGATCGTTTACCAGTCCTAAATTAAACA